>JBLHON010000077.1:0-13473 GCA_047621865.1 Crocinitomicaceae bacterium
TTCAGACATTGCTTATCTCTGTTCTGGTTAATAATCCTACAAGCATTTTTCTGGCCCTCGTTAATTGTGACCGTGAAGAACTTTCTGTGATGTCCAGCTCTTTTCCTATTTCTTTATGACTATAGCCCTCAATTGCATACATATTGAAAACGATTCTATATCCATCTGGCAGTTTTGCAATTACATCTGTAATTTCTTTTGCCGAAATGGTAGACTCAATATCAGCGCCTACAAACGCCTCATTCGTTACTTCAATGTCATGTCTATCAATTGCCTTAATCGTTTTCTGGTAATGACGAATGGCTGTATTAACAGCTATTTTTCGAATCCAGCCCTCAAATGATCCTTCGTTCTTATAGTTCTTCAAGTTGTTAAAAACCTTTACAAAGGTTTCTTGAAGTAAATCTTTTGCATCATCTTCATTCTTCGAATATCGAAAACAAACGGCGTAAATTTTCCCCGCAAAAGTATCGTATAGCTCGCGCTGAGAGCGTGGCTCGCCCTTCAAACATGCTTCGATAAGCTTTGTCTCGCTATTTGATGTCATTATCCGTTTCTAATAAGATAGAGACATGATGACGTAAAAACGCTGCGTGAGGTTTAAAATAAAGTGAAATTATTTTTAGTTGGATCATGTTTTTCAGGCTAGAACCACTGATTTTACTTTTTATTAGGCCATCCTAACTCTATACATAATTCGATGTAAAAGCCAGATAAATCAACTTTAAGTTTCTCATACTCACCAAATATGTTTGTAATTGGTACTTCGGCGTTTATTGATTGATTCCATCCGGATTTTAAGATAATTGATCTAAAAATATGTTTATCAAATTTGCGTTTCATAGTTAAACCAACTCGGAAAGTCCAATAGTTAAACTTCGCTGATTTGGTATTTGCATTCCCTTCATTTTCATTATGATTGTACAAAGTTTGGACGTTTTTGTATTTCCCTCGCACATAGTTTCCTTTCAAATCGAGGCCAAAATTAAATTTGGAGTCTTCTCTTTTGTCTCGTAATTGATCAAAATAAATAGTTGTCTTGATGCCAAAACCTAGATTATTTAGATGAATATCCCTTTGTATATCATAGCTGAAACTTGGTCCTCCAATCTCCAGGTCTGCAAAGAAGAGATCGGATTTAAAACCAGAGATGTGATACGATCTATAAGTAATGTCAATTCCAGCATTCAAAAATCGATTGAATTGAAAAGTTGGGCTCGCCGAGATAGACCACCCGGAATTTAAATCATGACTAAAAACATCGGCAAACTGATTTCGAACTAATTCTTCGTTGAAATCTTCAAGGAATGAATATTCGTAGCCACCACTAACTTCTATCCCAAGCCGGGATTTCTTTGCGATCTCTTGAGACAAACAGCTAAAGGATAGTGTGATTACAATGAAAAATGGAAGGGTTTTAGTTGGGAAAATTGTAGCTCTTTTCATGTTTTCTAAGCTGTTCTATTGGTTGCAAATTGTTCAGGCTGAAACACATACAGCTATGCTAAGCATTAAAGGTAGTGGTTTTCAACTAAGTTAGTTACGTGAAAGATAAACGAAAAATGCATTTTAGTGAGTCTCATTAGTATTACGTGATTTGGATTTCAATTATTTCTTTAGGGCATCTGAATCTCATTGGTAAGGTGTCTCCAAGCCCCTTACTGACGATCAATATGGTTTCTCCAATTGTTTTTCTGTCGACGCAATACTTATAAAGAAAACTTCCTGGATAATAATGTCCAGAGTTTGATTTCCAAAAAATAAACTGCCCGCCATGTAAATGCCCTGACAAAATCAGGCTTATATTTTCCAATCGAATAGATTTAATCTTTTCGGGGTTATGAAGTAAAAGGATATTGGTAGTCTCAGCTTTTGGCTTTTCAACTTTTACGTTTGAAGGATAAATGGTATAGTCAAAACCTCTTTTTGACTTAAATTGAAATGTTTGATCATTCAAATAGGAGCAGTTTTCCAATTCTCCCAATTCAGCTAGAAATTTCTGTCCATATAAATTATCATGATTCCCTTTTATAAAGACTACGGGACAAATTGAGGATATCTCCTTCACTAATTCAGCTAAAACCCTATATCCTTTGGGAATGTCAAAATAGTCTCCAGTCATAAGTATGATGTCAGGTAATTCATTTCTGACAGAGATTGAAATTAGTGACGATACTTTTTTACTAAATCTAAAGTGCAGGTCGCTAAGGTGGAAGATTTTCAAACTTTCCTTTCCATTATGAATCTGTACTATTTCCTTTCTGGTTTCAATATTCATGAACTATACATTACCAAAGAAAAGGATTACAAAACCGATTAGCGCTAATAGTGGTTGAGCATTATTGGACTCTATACGAACCCAAGGAAGTTTCTTAATTTGAAATGCGATAAGCGTAAATAGTAGCATTGTCAAAATATCCAGTGAGTCATATGTTCCATTCGTAAAATTGAATAATTGAAAAAGTTCAATGACAATACCGAGTGTAATTGGAAGATAAGCAAGACGAATTTTATAGGATAAAAGAGTTAATCTAAAGTTATCCAATAAGACAGTTAGAGCTAGAACCCAAAGACCTGCTGGGAAGTTGTAAATTAAAAAGTCGTTCAGTGGAATCGCGTCGTTTATGCTAAGTTTTAATGAATACAGACTGGGAAATGAGGAGAAAATATGTTGATTAAGAACTATTTCCTCAGGCCTATAGAGCAAATAAATCAGAAAACAAATTGAGCCCAAAAGAGCCGCCAGAGAATAGACAATGACTTTATTTAAATTCCATTTATTTATCATGCGTATCATTTACTCATAACGTCTGAAGCTATATTTTCGTGCCACCTCTCGAATATAAGCAAAAGTGATTAGCTTTTGCGTGATGAGGAATGGGAAGTGAGCGTGTTGGCTCGACATGAGGTTCATGGAATCTGATGTACACTCTTTCAAATTTGATTGGTCTCATAGAATGACTTTAGTTGGATTAATTTTGAAAGCTGACAACCACGTTTCCTCTTTTGTGTCCTTGGTCTACATATGCATGTGCTTCTTGAATCTGATCCAGGTTATAGATGTGATCAATTACGGGTGTTATTTTACCTGATTGAAGCAGCTCACGTAGGTTGAGCAAATCACGCATTCTCAGGTCATGTTTGCGCATTCCAGTTGCGGAAAATTTTAATTTCTTACTGGCAAATGGAGAAACGAACATCATATTAAGTAAGGCAGAAAAGCTTAAAACTGGAGTAAGGAAAACACCTTTATTTGTGAGGAGTTTCTTGCCTTTTCTAAAAGACATTTTTCCAACTGTATCAAAGATGACATCGAATTTATTCTGTATTTTCTCTAGGTCAGTTGTTGTATAATCGACAAATGCATCAGCTCCTAAATCGAGCACCAAGGCTTTGTTTTTACCACTACAAACAGCCGTTACCCGAGCACCTGATAGTTTCGCAAGTTGAATTGCGGCAGTTCCAATACTTCCAGAGGCGCCATTAATTAATACCTCCTGTCCTTGAGTAATTCTAGCAGAATCAGTAAAAAAACCCATTGCTGTACATGCGCCATCAATAATTCCAGTGGCTTCTTCTGCACTAACGTTATCTGGATGGTGCACAATTAATTCATCTTCTCCCAGACAAATGTATTCGGCATATGCTCCACACGTTAATCCCGTTTCAGCCATAACACTATCTCCAACTTTAAACTTGGTAACGTTTTTACCTACTGCTTCTATTACCCCAGATAAATCTGTTCCTGGAGTCTTTGTTTTTGGTTTTCTAAGTCCGATAAACAATCTTCCAATATAGGGTTTGCCTTCACGCATAAATGTACTAGCAGCAGTTATGGATGTTGCTTTAATTTGAATAAGGATTTCATTTTCTTTTGGAGTTGGCTTGTCTACGTTTTCAACGTTAAGTACTTCTGGTCCCCCGTAACTGTTTACAATAACTGATTTCATAATCGTTTTTCGTTTTAATTATGAAACAAAGGTGGGGAGACTTAAACGCTGAATCGTTCTGGTTTATAAATCAGAACATAGTTGAGAATCGGAACTTTTGCAAAAAAGAACTTATTTGTTGAGTTGGTTCCAATATGCTTTTGGTGTGATGCCGACTTTCTTTTTAAAAAAGGTATTGAATACTGTCTTAGAGTTAAATCCACTGTCATATGCCAAAGCCAACAGGGTTAATTGATGTGTTACATTGGTGCTCAGCTTAAATTTAAAATCGTCTAAGCGATATGTGTTGATGTAATCTGCGAAATTTTGGCCGAATCCTTCATTCAAAAGTTGCGACATATGATTTGGAGGCAGATTCATGTATTCTGCCAGTAAGCGCAAAGAAAGCTCAGGTTTGAGATACAACGAATCATCATCCATTAAAGCCTTCAACCGATTTTTGTATAGACCAAGTTCTTGGCTAGTGAAGAGCGACTTTTTGTATCTGTGAATAGGTTCTTCCAAGCTAGATTCACTGATTACTGCGGCAATGCACTTCTTAAATTCAGGCAGGCCATGTAGCGATTTTGCCAATGGTTCTGTTGGAAGCAATAAGACCAATGGAAAATGATTCTCGATTGCTTTTTTGATGTATTCCAGTGCTGTTTCTATAGTGCCCAACTGCGCATGACAAAGGATTAGAAAATTCATGGCATTCCCAGCTGATGGTGTCTCAAGAAACGATTCAAGCTTGGAGATTCCTTCTTCTGCCTTTGCTGTATTTCCCATCATTGCATGAGCAATAGTTGTTCCTCCGATTTTTGCGAGATAGCCTGTGTCGTCCTCAGGTAGCCCCTCGAAATAGGCCAAACCTTCGTCATAACGTTCTGATAGGAGATGACTGGCTCCAATGTAAACCACTGGAAATGGAAGCTCAGGCTGAAGCTCCAAACTTCGTTTAAAGTAGGGAAGGGCATTTTCAAATTGCCCCAGCATGTACAGTAGAAAGCCTTTGTAGTTCACGCTCACTGGAGAAAAAGGTGCTAATTCCAACGATTTATCGATGTACTTCATAGCAGTATCTAGCTTGCCTTCAACGGTCATAAAGTTGGACATAGTGAGGTACATAGCATCTGTTGGTCTAATACTGAGGGCCTTGTTTAAATGGACATAAGCTTGCTTCAAATCCCATTTTTGCCAACAACTAATCCAGGCTAAATTTAATTGCGTTTCAGGAAGGTCTTCTTTTAATTCAATGGCCTTCTGCAAAAATGGTTGGGCTTTCATAAAACCTTCATAGGCCGAAATGATTCCCATCGTTCCCATATAAGCATAGCCTTGATTGATGTCCAAGTAAGGAAGTGGAAACTCTGGTGCCTCTTGGATGACTTCTTCAAATAGTGAGATGGCTTTTAACGTATTGGTGTAATCCAATTTCATTAAAAGGAATCGACCCTTGAGGTATTTTTTATAGGTTTCAAAAGGAACATTATAAGAATCTACCAATCGCTCATCCAAATCAAAATGCCCAAGATGTTCTCTGAGTTTATCGGCAATAATTAAACTGATTTCATCTTGTACAGTAAATATATTCTTGAGGTCACGATCGAATGTCTCAGACCAAAAATGAAAATCACTTTCTACCTCAATTAACTGTGCGGTAATTCTAGCTGAAGTTCCAGACAATCTTACACTGCCTTCTA
This sequence comes from Crocinitomicaceae bacterium, assembly GCA_047621865.1. GTDB lineage: Bacteria > Bacteroidota > Bacteroidia > Flavobacteriales_D > Crocinitomicaceae > UBA4466. Next base: position 5,633 of record JBLHON010000077.1, read on the forward strand.
AAATGATAGAAACGTTTAATTGCCTGCCTATTTCTGTAATAGTGCTATTTGTTCCTTTAAATGAAAATGAAGATGTTCTTGAAGTGACTTTGAGATCCTGAATTTTTGCAAGTGCATTAATAATTTCTTCTGTGATTCCATCTGAAAAGTATTCAACTTCTCTACTGGAACTCATGTTCACAAATGGAAGAACTGCGATAGATTTATTTAATTCTGAATGCACGGAGGAAAATTAGTCACGAACAAAGTTAAGATTGTCTTTGGGCAAATTCCATTAATTGCAAAATGGGGGAAGGAATAATATTTCCGTAGATGAGATTCTCAAGCTTCATCTTTATTACTTGTCATGTTTAAGGTTAAAAAAAGCCTTGCTGACTTCTAGCCAATAGTTTCATTTAATATTAAGATTGTTTTGCAAAGACGATTTATGGAAAGAAGTAAAATGCCGTATGCTTTTTGGCTAAATTCCATGTTCTAACCACTCCTTTACATTTTAGAAATTAGTATTATCTTGGTCACTGACTTAAGAATAAAAGGACTAAAATGGAGAGAAGACTATTAGTTGTTATCCTTATTTCGATCTTGAGCTTTGTAAAGTGCACCTCCACTGATGCAACTCCTGAGGAAGCGTTTTTCGATGATTTTAACGATAGAGAACAGCCTATTTATCAGAGTTATAAGGTTTATACGTCAATGGAGGAGGCTTTGATAAATCCTCTGGATGTCTATATTCTTAAATTGGTAGACCAAGAGTTGGTGAAAATTCCGACGGAGATAAGTCAATTAAAAAACCTTTGCGTTCTTGATTTGGAGGGCAATTACTTTACCGAAATCCCTGATGAACTTTGGGATCTTGTTCACCTTCGAAGGCTTGATTTGGATGGAAATGAAATTGAACATATTCCTCCTGGTATAGGTCAGTTAGTTAATCTTAGGGAAATTGATTTAGATCGCAATAGAATTAGAAACCTTCCCGATGAGCTATTTAATTTGAAACATCTTCAAGAATTAGACTTAAGATCCAATTCCTTAACGTCAATTTCCAGTAGCATTGGCAATTTATCAGAACTGCGGGAATTACAATTATCGTGGAATAATTTAACTAAACTTCCTGAGGAGTTGACACGTCTTACGAAATTGGAAACGCTCTTATTGAATAATAACGACTTGGTTGAGCTGCCAAAAAAAATTGGTGCACTTAATAAACTTGAAACAATTTCGCTGAGAGACAATAAGCTCGAAAAGTTACCAGAATCATTCGGGAATTGTGTGAAAATAGAAACGTTGGACCTCAGTGACAATCAACTGAAATCGCTAAATTCTAGCATTGGTAAAATGAAAAGTTTAACCGAACTGAATTTATCAAAGAATCAAATCTCGTCATTGCCAGAGTCGATTGGTTTATTAATATCTCTTGATCGATTGTTTCTCGATTCAAATCGAATCAGGAAACTTCCAAGTTCGATAGGGAAGTTGAAAAATTTAGAGCGCGTAATACTAAGTAGGAATTTCTTAACTGATTTACCCGATGAAATTGGTGGATTGGAAAGTCTGTGGGAACTGGATTTGGAGAACAATCAGATTTCAATTCTGCCTGCTTCAATTGGAACCCTCACCAATTTAAAGGTTCTCGAGATGGACAATAATCAGTTGACAGTGATCCCAAAAGAAATTGGTTTATTAGCAGATTTGGAGAAAGTCGATTTTGAGAATAATCTCATTTCGACCATTCCTCCTGAAATCTTTCAACTCGAAGGTCTTACTTATCTTGACTTTGAGAATAATGGATTATCTCAAATTCCAAAGGCAATAAATCGTTTACAAAATTTGGAATATTTCAATTTGAGGAATAATTCCATTCGACACCTACCAAATGAATTTTTTGAATTGCAACGATTGCAGAACCTAGATTTGTTCGGGAATCAGCTTAGAACATTACAAGGGAGATTAAAGAAACTGGAGATATTGACCACGATTAATCTAGAAGGGAATAGACTGAGTGAGCAAGAAATGAACTCTGTGGAACAGTGGATCGAAGAGCAAACAATGAGAATTGAGAGTGAATGGGCCGAATATGGAGACTAAAATTGATGCACAGGATTTTTAAATTGCAATTAGTTAAATGACTGTGGATGCTCTCATAGAGGATGTTATACTTACTCTCCTATCCAAATTCTTTTCGAATAAATGACTTCATCAGCCGAGATTACTAGAATATAGGTTCCACGATCCAGTTGACTATGACTTAAAGCTGTCTTTTTTTCATTCAACGTGTGATCCATAACTTTCTTTCCATCCATAGAATACATTAAAAGGCTGTACTCTCCAGAGGAATAGTCGATTATATCGATTAAAAGATCTCCACTATCATTCTGTGTGATACTAATTGATTCATCAGTAGTGATTTGATCAATGCTTACTATGCAGTTATTTTCGAGTAATGGTGATGGTAAATTGGTTTGCTGCCATCCCGATTCACATCTGATATAACTAAGGTCTGGATTCATGGCAGGAATTGTAATTGAGTCAATTACTGTGACTCCATCATTCTGATAAAGTCCGAGAAATTCGCCACCAGAAGCAAGTTTAAAGTTCGTATGGAAAATGCCTTGAATTTCCTGATCATCAGCCCACAAAAGGAAGTAACCATTAGGTGGTAAATGAGTGGAAGGGTCTCCTATTGGAATCATCCATGTATCCAATTGATCTTTTAATAGGAGTCCACCAATTTCTATTGAATCGAGTGTTGTGTTGTGAATTTCGATCCAATCATCATACTCTCCAAATTCGTCAACTAGTGTATTGGCATTCGCAGATTGCATTTCACTCAGCCTTACTTGGCCAGTGCCAAAGAAAGAATGCGCGACTAGAATAATGATTAAGCAAAGTTTCATATTCATTCAATTAGGTTTAACAGTTAGGCTAAAATACGTAAAAGCTATAAGGTGGATTGCATGGGATGGAAAGGTCCTGTTTTGTTGCATAGTCAGTGTTATAATGAGTTTTGTGCCTTCCAATATAATCTGTCATTTGGGCGATAATTATTGCCTGCAATAGTATCGATTCGCAATCTTCATTCTCCAATTTCCATTAATTATTGTTGGCTGTTCATCAATGCTTAGAGGAGTTGTATTACTAGTGGTTCCAATGAGTAACTTGGTTTTTTTCTTGTTAATCTTCGCGTTACCCAGGACGTTAATTATGCATCCACACCCACCACAGTCTACACCACATCTATACCCATACTCGCTATTTTCTTCACCATTAATAATTATATATTGATATTCATCACCTCCAGTGCTAAGACTGGTTAAAGTATCAGAAATCCATGTCCCAACATAATTAGCATCTACATCTCCCGCATATTTACCACACGAAGACATCATGAAAATCAAGACGATTGAAATACTGGCAAAAGTCAAGGTACTTAACCTTGTTATCCTCTTTTTCATGTTTGGTTTAAATTAGTGTGCATAACGTTCAGGGTTAGAATTAAGTGCGCCATTTACCCGTGATAAATTTTGGAATTAAAGATAGTTGTTTTCGAATAGGGTAGTTGTGCGAATCCTGAACGAAGCAACTCTTGTGCTGAAGCTTATTCTTTCGCTGTAGCTTTGGCATAAGCACTCAGCGAAGGAACATGCATTTTGGGTAGTGTATTACATTGTTGGATTTTATGAAAATAATAGTTTGTGCTCTATCCTAATTGCATGTAATTTTAAATTATTGAGTGTAACCGAAATTAGCATGAAGAATTGAAATGAACTTAATTGATGATTGCTATCACGCCAGAATTCATTAAATTGTCGCCTGATGATGAGAATAGTAAGATTAAAAAAATCACGGATAATTCTGGCTAGTACATTACTAGTGCTTTTTGTAAGTCTTGGATTATTTTCGTGCAAAAAAAACGCGGCCAAGGTTATGCCATCTCTTGTAGGTGACTGGAGGAGTGAACCTATCGAGCTTATGCCCTGTAGTGATAGATATACATTCAATATGGAATCATCAGGTGATGCAGTTTATTATTTTGGGAGCACTGAGATCGCACATACAGGAAAGGCAAAAATGCGCAATAATGCTTTGTACATTGGCCACAAAAAAATCATGACAGTTGTCACTGTAATGGATTCAATTGGTACTTTCCCTGGTGGGCCTATATGTAGTCCTGGCAATTCTTACAATTATGACAGAGTTATCCTTACTGAAGATTTTACGTTCTACCACTTCATTTAGGAGTGTACCAATGATAACATAAAAACCCCCATCAGCCTTCACAACTAATTGATTTGGAAAGCAGACTCTGTGAGGCTGTCATTCGAGTTTTTTCTTAATTACTCATAACGGTCAAGGCTGCGCCAACGTGCGGCGATTTACCTGTGATTAAGTTTTGCACTAAAGATAGTTATTTTCAAATATGTTAGTTGTATGAAGCATAAACGGAGCAACTCTTGTGCTGAAGCTTAAGCGAAGGAACATGCATTTTAGCCAGTGCTATAGACTTATTGTTTGTATAATTTTTTAATGAATGATTGATCATCGCTGATTATTTTTATCAAATAAACACCAGAATTTAGATTGGTAACTGGTACTTCGTCGCCATTATTGAATGCTCCTTCGAAAACTATTTTTCCGTCATCTGAAATGATTGAAATTGTCACATTATTAATTTTGTCATCGCTGATTTTTATTTTAAAAGCATCAGTGCATGGGTTGGGATAAACTTCCAATTGTGTGGAGCCAGCTTCAAGTTCATCTAGCGACACTCCACCGCCATTATCTGTATTTAGTATAGTACCGCCATCACCTACTGTATAACCAATGTCTGTCGACGGAAAATGAACTCCGATTAATCCATAGTTAACAAGAGGGCTTTGTGAAAACCACGTATTACCGCCATCCTCTGTTTTTTGTATTTCTGCAATGAAAGCGCCGCCTCCAACAATATATCCTACGTTATCATCTACAAAGTAAACATCCATATTGCCATAAACTTGAACAGGTGTCTGTTGTGTCCAATTTAAACCACCATTAATAGTCTTAAAGATATCTCCATCCCAACCAACTGCATAGCCAATATTGGTAGAAGAAAAGTAGATTCCTTGTAGAAAGGAAGTCGCTGAAATGACTATTTCGATCCAAGTTGCTCCACCATCTAAGGTTTCATAAATATAGCCACCTGATAATCCCCCAACAGCAAATCCATGGCTACTATCGTGAAAATATATGTCCTGTATCAAGCTTGAAATCCCTGTTCCATACACGTTCCAAGTATTCCCACCATCAACTGTTTTTAGCAAAATCCCCTGAGAGCCCATTGTATAACCAATTAAATCTGTCGGGAAATCGACGTCATACAAAAATCCAGCTGGTGATAATACCGTCTCAATCCATGTCACACCATTATCATTAGAGATAAGAGCAATGCTCTGACTATTAAAGATATCATATCCAACAACAATAATCTTATTTACAGTGAACTCTACAGATTCAAGTAGATAGTCGCAATCGTATGATAAGGTCCAATCTACACCGGCGTTAATTGTCTTTAAAATTTTGGAATTACCAACTGCGAATCCTTCAAGATCGTTTATAAACTCCACATCAGTTAATTGCGAATTAATGCCTGATGACTGTTGGTTCCATTGTGTGAAGGCGAAATTAGAAGTTACTGTCAAGCAGAGTAGAATGATGAGTTTCATAGGGTAGGGCATTTACTAGTTAAACAATTAAGGTTAGGCAAATGTTACTCTTCATTGTCTTTGGCAAATAGCTAAGAACAGCATTCGTGAGCAAACCTAAAGTGGTGCTACATCGTTTCGTCTGTTTATTCTCATGAGTCACATCATTATTTCAAATTCGATGTCTGATGTGTTTAAAGAATTTATGTCATAAGCTGGTAAAGGTTCTTTGTCAAAAGAATAAGTGTCCTCAGATTTAATATTCTTCAAACTATCCATTTTGGCGTCAAGTAGATCTTTACGTTTCCGGTTTTCTTCTAGTAAATTAAACGCCTCATCAATTTGTTCATTCACGTCGTTTTTCTGAGCTGAAGGTTCTGTACTGCACGAACTAAGCATAACAACAATAACAGTCATGGTGCATTGATACAAGGATGTTTTTGAAAAATTCATTTATGAGGAATCGTTTAATTATTTTCTATCTGTAAACCATTGCATATTTCAGCCTGGGCCAGTACTATTTTATTAATCCGAGTAATATTTCTTCATCCAAAGGTTAAATTCCTGCTGGTAAGTTTTCTGAGCATTGGCCACAAGACTGCTTGCATCTGATATGGGGTTGATTTCATAGCTGTCTCGAAGCCAATTTTTATACTCAAGATGATATTTACTCTCTTCTTCATCTTCACCTTTAAAATAGGTAACATTCTCCCAACTAACCATTGGCTCCCCATCAAATGTCAAAAGTTGTAAGAACTCAATCAGGTTTTTAGCTACAATATGAAATCCTCCTTCACTTCCAAAGACAACTATTGGCGCCTTTTCAAGATCGTCAGACTCGTGGTGAATCCATAGTGCATATGTTGATCCAGTGCCATCAGCATTTGCGAAACACACTAGGGAACGCAGAAAACTTTCATCATCAGAGTAGGATCTAAGCATCATCTTCTCTGAATCATTGATTAATTCAAAGCCATTAGAAAACCAATTGTCAAATGCAACTGCAGTATCGAAGTCAAATAGATCGTTCAGTATTTTGGGAACTGGGTAAGATCCAAAGTTCTTTAAATATTCACTTTTCTCCATTTCTGAGTGTAGTTTCCAGTTGTTATTAAGAATCATGGCTAAAATGACATTCGTCGTGCACCTATGATTAAGTTCTAGATTAAATATAGTTGTTTTCTAGTAGGGTTGTTGTACGAAACATAAATGAAACAAGGCTTGAGCCGTAGCTTATGCTAAGCAATCAGTGAAGGAACATTCACTTTAGGTAATGCGAGGCCCATTTTTTTTAACCTGAAGAATAGACAGAAAATGTAAAAATACTGCTGTAGGCATTAGAAAAGCAGCGATTAATACATATGGGTAGGTCATTGACTCGAGCGGCAAGATGGGTAGCTCTGAGCCATACATTTCAGGCGTGTAAATTGATGTTAAAAACAAGATGATAACACTTGCCAAAACACTTAGGCCAAGATAATTCCAAATAACAATTATTCTTCGTGAAAGTACCTTTCTAGAATAAACAAGAAAGCCAATTATTGGGGCTGTTAACGCGAAGATCATGTCAAAATTATATCCTTCAATTGTAACTTGAGTGTTGAAAATTCCTTCCGTGATGGAGAATACAAAGAGGATTTCCACTAAAATTCTAAAAGACTGGAAATAAATAATCCAGTGCTCGGCAATACTTATTATCCACTTATTGTTCCTATGCCAGTACAAAAAGACTCCAGTGAAGATAAAAGAAGGAAGGATGAAAATAAGCGCAAAAAGAGGAGGGAAATCGTACGATTTTAAAACATCCGTGGAGGAAATTGAAAAAATGAATAGCTGCCAAAATAATAAACCAAGGATTAGTATTACCTTATTTTTTGTACGGTCACGACTTGACGCATTAATAGCTTTAATTCCAATAATAATTAAGAATAAATTCGTGAGTATGGTCAATCCAATAAATGCCAATTTAAGTTCCATCCTATTTTTTAGCTATGTAAGTTCACGTGTTGCTGTCGTTTTTGGCGCCTGTGAATACCCACCTTTTCTATTTTGCAAGAAACAATAAATACTTCTCATAAGGAATACTAAACCCAAGTTGATCATCATAAATCCAAATTGTTTGTCTTGAGACACCAATTTTTGAGTTTGGATTTGAATCTC
>JBLHON010000078.1:0-13302 GCA_047621865.1 Crocinitomicaceae bacterium
GATAAAGTAGACAACTTATTGAAAAACGCGCCACATACAGCAGATTGTATCATCAATCAAAATTGGGAGCATCCTTATTCTCGTCAAGAAGCTGCTTACCCTGTTTCTTATCTGAAGAATAGCAAATATTGGGTTCCTGTTCGTCGCGTAGACAATGCATTTGGAGATCGAAATTTGATTTGTTCTTGTCCAAGTGTGGAGAGTTATATGACTGTGGAGGATTAGAGATTTTGAGACTGGAAGACTGGAAGACTAGAAGATTTTAAGACAGATAGACGGAAAGACTAGAAGATGTTAAGACTAGAAGACACTAAGATTTCAAGACGGAAAGACGGAAAGACTGGAAGACTGGTAGTCTGGTAGTCTGGTAGTCTGGTAGTCTGGTAGTCTGGTAGTCTAAAAGAAGTTAGTGATAAAACCATTCTTATGAGATTTCTAGTTGCTTTGATTATCATCAGCTGTGTGTTTCTTGCTCAAGGGCAAAGCACTTCACTGTATAAGGATTTGAAACCATCAAAAGACTATGAGAACATCTACGTTCAGAAAATAGCTGAGGACTCATTGCAATCGAGTTTCATAATTTGGGTTAAGAAGGAAGTTAAGGAGCATTATCATGCTGAGCATACAGAAAACATCTACGTGCTCTCAGGACGAGGGCAAATGACAGTGGGAGATTCCTCATATAATATAAAAAAAGGCGATTTCATCACTGTCTTAAAAGGAGAACGTCATTCAGTGGTAAAAGTTCATGGTCGTCGCCCACTCAAAGTACTTTCGATCCAGTCACCACGATTTGATGGCGCTGATCGAATATTTGTCAAATAAATCCCTGTTTATCGCTATCTTATTGAGAACAAACAAAAGATAGATGATAATAAGTAGTACAGAAACAATTCCGAATCGAGAAATAGTGGAAATTTTAGGCATCGCCCGCGGCAGTACAGTTCGTGCGAGAAATGTAGGTCGAGACATCATGGCTAGTTTTAAAAATCTCGTTGGTGGAGAAATTAATGAATACACCAAATTACAGGCGCAATCTCGAGAAGAAGCACTTCAACGAATGACGCAAGACGCAGAAAATCTTGGCGCGAATGCAATAGTAAATGTTCGCTTTTCAACGAGCATGATCATGCAGGGTGCGTCTGAAATTTTGGCGTATGGAACTGCCGTCAAATTAACGTAGATGAACGATTCAATTATTTTAGGCGCTATATATCTTGAAGGAGCATTCCTGCTAATAGGTCTTGGGATCGTGATTTACCTGATTAACAAACGTGTGGGTGATAAGAAGAACGAGACGTTCGAGGATCGGGATAATTAGTTCTACTTCCGAACGTAATAACTTTGATACCTTAAGAGTGAAGAGATATTTTGAGAATAGCCATTGTAAGGAGCTAAATTAAGTATGAGCGTATCTTGCGATACTGAGCCTACAAGTATATTATCGTCGTCATTATCGAGGTAAACATTAAAATTGAAATATTCGGGCTGAGATTCGTCTGGTTCGAACTTATTAAATACGAGTCGTCTCTTGAAAAATAGATTGTCATTGGTGAAAAATTCAACTTTTCCCCTCTTATAAAATTCCAACTGGTAGTTGCTACTATCTGTAATCGGAGTATGTAAGTTTGTAATTGTGTAAGTAACCAATCCGGGATAAGTAGTTGATGTATATGTATGAACCCATTCCCATTCACCTATTAAGATAGACTTGTTCTTTACCAACCTATCCTTTTTACACGATAAGAGGAATAATACAAGAAGAGCAAATGCGAACAGTCCTTTCATCGAGTGTCTATGTTGTGCACATTAATTTACGGAAATTAATTCTCGTCACAAATGTCGATCTTGCTTCGAGCAATCGAGCAATCGGATAATCGGATAATCGGATAATCGGATAATAGAATAATCGGACTAACGCAATACATTCACATGTCCATGATACGTATATCGTTTATCTGTTGAGGCATCTCCAAATTCGATATCCCACGCGTAAATTCCTGACTGTACTTCCTGACCGCCATAAATTCCATCCCAGCCTTGTTCTACATCATGACTCTCCCAGATAATTTCTCCCCATCGATTAAAAATACGCACGGTGAAATCATAGATGTCAATTTCAGAAATTACAGGTCTCCATGCATTGTTGTGCTCATCATAATCTGGAGTGAACGAATTTGGAACATAAACGATTGGCGGGCTAGTTACAACTAACGTATGCTCAACCATATCTTCACAGCCGAATTCATTTGTTGCAATTAGCGTAATTGTATACGCATCTGCTTCACTGTATAGATGACTTGGATTCTCGAGGGTGGAAGAATTCCCATCACCAAAGTACCATTGCCATTCAGTCGAATTCGTTGAAGTGTTCATAAATTGTGTTGGCTCCAATGCCAATCCAGCATTTGGACCATATCCAAAGCTTGCTACTGCAGTAGGATGTACAGTAATGTAATCAGTATATGTTATCGTTTCTTCACACCCAATATTGGACGTGACGGTAAGACTTACATCGTACTCTCCATCGTTCTCATAGAACACTGAAGGAATTTGATCAGTAGAAAATTCTCCATTTCCAAATGACCAATTCCAAGCAACAATAGTACCTGTATTAACCGTGGATTGGTCGTTGAATCCAAGTGGTAAGTTCAATGGTTCACATCCTGTACGAATTGGAGCATCAAATAATGGAACCAATTCCTGTACTAGGATTACTATCGTGTCACTTGCAATACAGCTAGCCAATGTAACATCCACCCAATAAGTTCCAGAACTATTAACTGTTATGGTTTGGTTTGTGGATGCATTGTTCCAGAGATAACCAGATGGCAATGCTCCTGCATCAAGTACTACATTATCTCCAGGACAGATGATTTTGTCCAGACCTAAATCAACAGTAAGTGGGATGACAGTAACTGTAATCGAGCCAACTTCCATTCCACACTGATTACTTGCCTCAACTGAATATGTACCTGATTGAGTAACTAAGAACGTTGCATTCGTAGATGCATCTTGCCATAAGTAGTTTGTTGCATTCATGGTAGTCGCGTCCAAGAGAACAGTTTCGCCTGTACAAATCGTCGTGTCATTTCCAAGATCAAATGGGGCTACCAAATTAATCACATCAATAATAACAGAATCGATTTCCATATTACATTGGTTGCTTGCTTGAACCCAATAAATTCCAGCCTGATCAACGAGGAGCGTAGCATTGGTTGAAGCATCTTGCCATAAATAATTAGTTGCGTTGGTCGCAGTTCCGTCCAGAAGTATGTTTGTTCCGGCGCAAATTGTCTGATCATTTCCAAGGCTAAATGGTTGAACCAGATCAATCACTGTAATGTAAATAGAATCTACTTCCAGGCCACAGAAATTACTCGCGTCCACCCAATAATTTCCTGTTTGTGTAGCAAGAAATGTAGGATTGACAGAAGCATCTTGCCATAAGTAAGAAGCTGCATTTGGTGTAGTTCCATCTAAAAGAACAGATTGTCCAGAGCAGATAGTTGTATCATTTCCAAGGTTAAATGGTTGTACGAAATCCTCTACAGTAATCGTGATGAAGTCAGTTTCCATGTTACATGAATTACTTGCTTCAGCCCAATAAACACCTGATTGATTTGCTAAGAGTGTAGGGTTTGTAGATGCATCTTGCCATAAATAAGCAGTTGCATTGAGGGCAGTTGCGTCTAGCAATACAGATTGACCAGCACAAATGGTTGTATCATTTCCAAGGTTAAATGGCTGAACAAGATCTGTAACTGTGATTGTGATTGAATCGACCTCTGTATTACAGGTATTGCTAACTTCCGCCCAATAGATCCCTGCTTGAGTTGCTAAGAATGTTGGATTGGTAGAAGCGTCCTGCCATAAATAATCTAACGCGAAAGGTGATGTTGCATCCAACAATACTGATTGCCCTTGGCAGATTGTGGTATCACTCCCTAAACTAAATGGAGGCACTAAATCCAAGACTGTAACAGTATGGTATGCAGTATCAGCAGTTCCATATACAGCATAAGTTGTTGTTACCAATGGCGAAACATAAATGGCTGAATCTGTTGAAATGATGGTAGCTGGTACCAACGAATCTGCCCAAGCATGCACTGGATCACCAAAAGACGTGAGAAGAACACTATCTCCAGCACATACAGTCGTATTTCCAAGAATACCAATAGTAGGCACAACAGAAGTTGTTACTTCCATAGAGTAACCAAGATAAGCGTGAGTTTTACCACCAGTTGTTGCGTAGTTCAATGTAAAACTTGAAATCGTAGCAGTACTATTAAACCAAGTGGCCCATTCAACAAGATTTCCAGTACTAAATGGCACAGTCGTAATACCCGTCATATTGGCAACTACTCCACCTGCAGTTGTCACGCTTGAAAATGTGACTCCAGCAAATGTGCAGCCATCATGCCAAGAACCACCTTGGTCAATATCATTCATGCTGAATGAAGCAATCTGAACAGGTGTTGAAAATGTAAATGTTAGTGATCGAGATGGAGGATTTGTAGTTGAACCAAACGTTCCAAACATTTCTGATGCATTTGCACCATTGAGGTTCATAACAGCAAATTCTTGTCCTAGCGTAAAAATATTTCCAGCCCCTGTATTAGTTGCAGTAACAGTTCCTCCCGGATATGTTCCAGTAATAGTAGTTAATCCAGAACCACTTGCGCCAACACCCCCGTCATTCCAAACTACGAAGGTTTGTGCATTCAATGAACTGCTTGTAAGAATGCAAATCAATGCAATTGTACTCCCAACGATCCATTTTAATTTATGTTGAATTCCTTGTGTCATCGTTCTACAATTTTGTTGTTCTATATCCAATTATTTCGCCGCCCTTCTTCCCGAGGAAGTAATAATCCCCACTAGGTGCATCTGATAAGTCTATGTGTGTTTTGCCGTTTTCAACTGTTACAACTCCAAATGGCATATTCGAAACTGCTGGTGTCACTACCCAAACTGTGTTGAGATCCAATTGATCACCTGCTATTTCTGCTTTGTTATCTGTAAGTGTAACTGTGCCGACCGTCTTAGATTCGTAATCAGCTCTATCTGCTTCTACGCCAGCTAATCTTCGCGTTTCAACATCACTGGTTTGTGCAATAAAACTAGGGGTAATGAACAAAAATAAAGCAAAAAAGCAGAGCAATTTTATCTTTCCGTGAATTCTTCTTTCAGCGATTCTTTTCATGTGTAGTAGTATTATATTCAGCTTGGGCATTCTAAGGTTCGTCTAAATGACGTGAAAGGCTTTAAATGGTTGTGCTTCAAGATCCAAAATACAAAAAAAAACCCGATCTCATTACTGAAATCGGGTTTGGAATCAATTAAGAACGATTAGTCCTTTTTCACATACTGGTCATACGTTTCAATCTCGGCTTCCTTGACTTCGAGCTTTGGAAGCATGCCAATATACTTTTTCAAATTTCCTGTTTGAAGTGTTTTCCATGCATTTCGTGCATCCATCATCTGGCCTTCAATCAACTTCACATTCTCCATTTGTGATGCTGTTGGTGGACCAAAATTTGATCCAAGCGTGCTATAGATTTCTCCTAGATCTTCTCGTAACATATTCTCGGCACGACCGACATAATTATCACCAGTTGTAATTACCAATGTTGCCTTCATAGCTTGTAACTCAGCAGCCAGTTTAGTTCCTGATTTCGCCAATTTTGGTTGAGATTTTGCATGTTTTTCAGCGTGTTTTGTCCACTCGTCTAGCTGGTAAACAATGTAGGCCAACTCCTCATTCATATCGAAGAGCTTCCGAGTTGTTTGCTCTTGGAATTTCCGCTCTTTCAAGGTGAAAACAGAGTTCTTTGGATACTCAATATCAATCGTTGTTGTATAGGTGTCTTTTCCTTTCTCAATCACGATCTTGTACTTCCCTGCTGCAGCTCTTGGTGCAAACATTCCACCTTGAGAAAAAGTCTTTCCTGAAGCTGTTTTAGGCGCAGAAGTTTGGTAGGTCCAATAAACAACGTTCAATCCTTTCGTTTTGCTTGGCGATAGGGTTGTGACATAATTGTCATCCATATCGAGCACTTTCATTTTCATCTTCCCAAAAGTGTGACGTTTCGCAAGGTAATAGCAAATTCTCGCACCAGATCTTGGATTATCTCCAACGAATTGTGTCTCTGAACTTGTACCCCCAAATGTGCTTTCTTCATCCATTGTAAATGAAGGCACTTTAAGAAAAGCTAGATCATTTCCGATCACCTCATTTGTGATTTGTCTTAATGGTGAGATATCGTCAATGATGATAATTCCACGACCGTGAGTTCCCATGACTAGATCACTTGTTCTCTCCTGCATTTCCAAGTAATGAATTGCAGTCGAAGGCATGTTGTTCTCAAATTTCATCCAGTTTCCTCCACCATCAATGGAAATGTATAAGCCAAATTCAGTTCCTAAGAAAAGAAGGTTTGGATTTTCATAATCCTCTTGAAAGGCGCGCGCAAATCCTGTAACAGATTCATTCGTGATTGACTTCCACGTCTTTCCAAAATCGCTTGTTTTATAGCAATATGTTGCTGGATCGTTCTTCGTATGTCCATCAAATACGGCATATGCAGTTCCTTTATCGAAAGAACTTGCTTCAATGTGATAACACCAAGTGTTGGCTGGCAATCCTGCTGTAAGTACATTGGCAGTTACATTTGACCATGTCGCGCCACCATCTTGAGTGACTTGAACATTTCCATCGTCCGTTCCGGCCCAGATTACTTTCTCATCCAATTTAGATTCTGCAATGCTAAAAATAGTACAGTGGTTTTCTGCTCCAGAGTTATCTACTGAGATTCCACCAGAGTTTGCTTGATCTTGTTTTGCCAGATCGTTTGTCGTTAAATCTGCAGAGATCTTTCTCCACGTATCACCACGATCATCTGAAACGTGTATGAATTGGCTTCCTGCATATAATCGATCTGGATTATTTGGGCTTGTCGTTATTGGGGCATTCCAATTGAATCTCAATTTAGGATCACCTTCAACTGGATATGGTGTAATTACTTTGAGTTGACGAGCCTTGTTATCATATCTCCAGACTTGCTCTGCACCCTGCATTTCAGAGTACATAATATGTGGTTCTGTTGGATGAGGATAGACGCGAAAACCATCGCCAACGCCAATCACTTCCCAATCTCTTGCTTCTACTCCACCTGGACTTCTAGATGGTCCAAACCAACTTCCGTTATCTTGCAATCCACCATAAATATTATAAGGTTCCTGATTGTCTACGGCTACATGATAGAATTGACAGATTGGAAGATTTTCAATTTGCTCCATCGTTTCTGCTCCATTCAATGATCTATAAAGTCCGCCATCTGTACCTACGAAAACTTTGTCTGGATCCTTTACATCAAACCAGATATCATGAATATCCGGATGCATTGACCCTAATCCTTTGAATGTGTTTCCACCATCTTTACTAATCGAGCCAAACAAACCAGCCTTTACGATAACATCTGGATTCGTAGGGTGGACTACAATTCTTGCGAAATAAAACGGACGAATTGTCAATGCAAAATCAGAATTTGTATGTTCCCATGAATTCCCTCCATCATTGGATCGATACATTCCACTCTTGGTAGCATCTGCAGATTCTACAACCGAGTAAAGTATTTTAGAATCAGAAGGTGCAATAGCTATGGCAATTCTTCCATATTCGCCTTCGGGAAATCCTTTGTGAATTTTATTCCATGTTTTCCCACCATCAATACTCTTATATAAAGCACTTGATGCTCCACCAGAACTAAATGACCATGCTGTTCTTCTGTGCTCCCAGAACGATGCGTATAAAACACTTGGATTTGATGGATCCATTACAAGATCTGAACAACCCGTATTTTCATCTATATAGAAGATCTTCTCCCACGTAGTTCCACCATCGATCGTTTTATAGACTCCTCTTTCTTGGTTTTCACCCCAAAGTGCTCCTTGTACACCAACAAAAATTATATCAGAATTATCTGGATGGATTTGGATTGAACTAATGTGCTCTGATTTCTCCAAGCCCATATTTTTCCAATTTTTCCCACCGTCCAAGGACTTGTAAATACCGTCTCCTACAGAGGTGCTGTTTCGGGTCCAAACTTCTCCCGTACCTACCCAAATTGTATTGTCAGGTGAATTTGGATCAATGGCTACTGTTCCAATGGATTGACAATAATCATCAAAAATGGATCTAAAGTGCACTCCACCATCCTCAGACTTCCAGACTCCTCCACCAGCTGTTCCAATGTAAATCGTTTTTTTATCCGTTGGATGCCCAACAATATCACTTACTCGACCGCTCATTAAAGCAGGTCCAATATGACGGGCTTTTAGTCCACCAAAGAGTTCATTTCCTTGAAGCTCAGAGACAGTTTGTCCCATTACTGAAGCGCTAAGCAGCAGCAAACATGCAGTTAGTCCTTTTATCATTTCCTAAATTTTATAGTTGTGGTGTGCCTTTATTACTCTTCTGGAAAGTGGAACATTTCGTCTTCCACTTCAGGGTTCAATTCGATTTCAGAGAATTCAACTGTTTGCCCCTCTCCATCTTTAATTTTCTGAGTAACGGAGAATGGGAAATACAATCCTTCCACTTCCTGATAGTCACTAAAAACGGTTACAGAGGTCTGTCCTTTCATTTCTCCAGAATTGATTTCTTGTTCAACTTGAACAGGAACAAAATTCTCTTTGTCGAAGAAATAATATTGAACGTTCTCTACTTCTTCACCATCTATTATATGAGGAGACTTTGTCAATTTCAATTTATAGCACTCAACACCATCAACCATATCTTCTTCCATCAACTCCACAGAGTAGCCATTTGCTTTATAGTTCAAAAATGGATCAGGGTAATCTTTGCTATCAAGCAATGTGTTCGCTGTTGTTTCAGCATCAGATTTTTCAGGTTCCATGCTCATGAAGTTTGTACTCCAGCTCACCTCGCCATCAAATGCTCCTTGTGCCAAATCCATTCCCATCACTGAAAACCTCGTGATTGTTCTACCATCTTTCAATGCATAAATCTCTAGTGGAATTGTCATTCCTTGTGCTTCAACTTCCGCAGAAATTTTGTGCCCTTCAAGCTTGCTCCATGCCTCTCTTCCTCCAATATTTTCAAAGTAAGTGTCAAGAATTGACTCTACTGTTGCATCATCTTGTGCATAAGTGGTTGCTGACAATGTAAGCACAGCAAGGGATAATAATATCTTTTTCATCGTTTGGTTTTTATTATTAGACCAAGATACTCAGATATAGTTACAGCAATCACGAGAAAGTTATAAACGGCGTAGGAATGAGATTAGGGTGCTTATTGCCTATGTTAAACGAAAATGCCCCGATCTTTTGAATCGAGGCATTCCATTAAATATTTTAGAATGATTAAAGACCGAATGCGGCTTTTACTTTATCCACGTAATCTAGTTTTTCCCAAGTGAACAGTTCAACTTCACGCGTCACTGTTGTACCATCTGGAGCCGTGAACGATTTTGTAACAATTTCAGGTGTTCTTCCCATGTGACCATAGGCAGCAGTTTCAGAATAAATAGGATTTCTCAATTTCAAACGCTGTTCAATGAAGTATGGACGCATGTCGAAAATTTCAGAAACCTTTTTCGCTATTTCGCCATCGTTCATGTCAATTTTTGACGTTCTATAAGTGTCAACGAAAATTCCACAAGGTTCAGCAACACCAATTGCATAGGAAACTTGAACAAGAATCTCATCACAAATTCCTGCAGCGACCATGTTTTTGGCGATATGACGAGTTGCATAAGCTGCAGATCGATCGACCTTTGAAGGATCTTTTCCAGAGAAAGCTCCACCACCATGAGCACCTTTTCCACCATATGTATCAACAATAATCTTACGACCCGTCAATCCAGTATCACCATGAGGTCCACCAATAACGAAGATTCCAGTAGGATTAATATGATATTTAATTTCATCTGTAAACAATGCTTGAATCGCTGGAGTCAACTTCGCTTTCACGCGTGGAATTACGATTTCAATAATGTCTTTTTTGATTCTTGCCAACATTTCAGCTTCTGTTGAGAAGTCATCATGTTGTGTAGAAACAACAATTGTATCGATCCGTTGTGGAACATTTTCATCAGAATACTCAATAGTGACTTGCGACTTTGCGTCTGGTCTGAAGTAAGGAATCAATTCTGGTTCCTTGTTACGGATTTCAGACATTTCGATTAAGATCTTATGAGCAAGATCAAGTGCAAGGGGCATGTAATTTTCTGTTTCCCGCGTTGCATAACCGAACATCATTCCTTGATCGCCGGCACCCTGATCTTCTGGATTAGCGCGTTCAACACCCTGATTAATATCTTCTGATTGATCATGAATTGCTGAAAGAATACCACATGAAGCAGCATCAAACATATATTCTGACTTCGTATAACCGATTCTGCGAATTGTCTCACGTGCAATTGATTGCACATCTAAGTAAGTATTCGTTTTCACCTCTCCTGCCAGTACAACCTGACCTGTAGTTACCAAAGTTTCGCACGCTACCTTTGATTCAGGATCGAATGCCAAAAAATTATCAATCAGTGCATCTGAGATTTGATCAGAAACTTTATCGGGATGTCCCTCTGAAACAGACTCAGAAGTAAACAGGTATGACATAGAATTTTCTTTAATTGATTCAGTGCGCGAAATTAGTAAATAAATGTTGGTTAGACTCAAGATTTAAATGGAATAATCTTGGCTACGAACGGGAGTGTTTAAATTGAACTTAACTCAGGGATCTCATGATCAGATTGAAACGACATTTGATTGATTATCGTTGTTTAATATATCCTTGAGTCTTTGGTTTCAAATCAAAAATCCATCTGTAATTTCCTATAAAATGAGTGCTGAAAAACCCTCTTTTCTCAAAGTAAGATTCTGGAATATAAACGCGGCACTTGTTGCTCAAGCCTCCTACTTTTGTTTGAGGAGCAATCCCGTCTAAGAGACAGGGCGCTTTATATTTGTACTGATCAAAGTTGCTTCCATACTGCCAAACTTCCATCCATTCACTCATTTTAACCAATCCTACAGACGCATTTTCTGGAGCGATAATGTAAAATCCCCCAAAATTAATCTTACCTCTCAATTCTTCTACCACCCCAAGTGAATATGCAAACCCCATGCTATGAGCAACAATAAAAAGTGTATCGTTTCTAGATTTATTCGGGAGTTCATTGAACATCTGGTATAAGTTTCTGCCCGCAATCTTACCATTTCGTTTGCGTTCATTAAAACCATCAATGTTTGGCTCGAGTTCGAAGAGATTGACCGTCTTTTCTTCTCCATGAAAGATTCCACCACTCGAGGAAGTCTTGCAGACATGCTTGTTCGGGTCTTGACATCGCTTTGGATAGATGCCCGCGAGTGTTGTGAAATTCACGAGACTTCTGTGATTAGAGGTCGAAACTGAAAAATGTCCATCTGCATAATAGGTTTCGCCAGGATTAATTCGATCCTTGAAAAGAAGATCAAACTCCTTCCAAGGGCGCCAATATTCGTAGCGATCAAAGTCGTAAATAAGATTATTAGAATTTGGGAATTCCAGTCCAAACTTTGTCACATCATTAAAGTTTTCCTCGAAACTATTCCCAAGAGAGGTTGGACGATATCCATTTACGAATACCAAAATTCGCTTTGAGGGATCTTTGAGTTTCAATTTTTTAGTGATATCTGTTCCGAAATGATTGAACACTTTTTGATCAGTAAGACTGCCCAAACTGTCGAAGTAATTCACGACCATGTAATGACTTTCAGCCAACTCAGCATAATCCATTTTAGAGAGTTTCAAAGAATCTGAATCAGCTACATGGCGATAGGTAGAACTGCCATTTTCACTCACACTATTAAAATAGAGAACACGTCTACGTTTCTTTAAATACCATTTATCCTTCTTCTTCACGAGGATTTGTGAGCCAAGATGTGGTTCTTCCAATTTTGGATTTTCTCTATTCTTCTTCAGTTCACTTCTAACCTGTTTGATTGAGAATCCATTAAATTCCTTCAATTCTCCAGCTTGCACTTGAAAAATCGAGTAGCCACTATTCACGAGTTGGAATGATTCATAGGACAGAAAAAAGAAAATGATAATGATCATCAATCTCATAAATGATCTTAGAACCCATGAACTGAGTTTTTTAGTACGTGTCCAACGAATGAATTTTCTCCCGAGAAAAAAACCAAGAATCAAGAGCACCAGAAGTGCCAAAAAATGCAGAGCATTGATGCGATAAGCCCCCAACGAGAAAATGGGTTTGAAAAAGATACTTGTGATATCGAGGTGATACGAAAATTGATTTCTCTTGAAGGGCCGAACAATGCCTTTATGAAAGCTTCCGCCTGATAAGATTAGTTCTCCTTTCTCATTTTCTTCCCAAAGGTAGAAGCCGATAATGCCACTGTTCGTATTTACATCTTCGTAATCATCATAATAGGAAATTGTGCTCGCTCGCTGCTGAATTGAAACCCATTGATAGTGCGTTAGTACAATTCCTCCGCGCGAATCCATTAGATTATCTGTCGTTCCTTTTGATGGGCCAATGTTCAACCAGGTATCATCCAAAACTCCAATCCCGAAGCCCAATTGCTTTGCAATGTTCAATCTCAGCTCCTTTAACTCTCCTTTTCTTACAAATCCAACTGCCTTATTTCTTACCATGTAGCCTTGGAGCTCATCATTGACGAATCCAGCAGTGATAAAAATGTAATAAGAATTTCTGTTGGCATCAGGATTTGCCTCGAAGTAAGCATCACGGATCATCGTCATTTGATCTGTGTAGCGATCATGTTCATCACTCGGATTATCGAGTAATTTCGTTCTGAATTTTTCGTAGATGAATCGTGGCTTTAGCGTAACTGATAAATTCAGTTGCGCCTGACCATAGACTTTATTCAAGAATGCCTGGACGCTGTCTTTTTGGAGCTTGAGTTTCACCAATGGAACAATCACCACCTCATGCTCTAGACGATGATACACGCTCACATAAACCTTTCCAATACACACTCCATTTAGATGAACTTCCAATGAATAGCTTTGCTCAAGAACAGGGAGCGGAATGAACGTTATGTCCTTTGTTGTGTCCAAACCAACCACTTGATAGATTGAACCATTTACACGCCACTGAACCCTGCTTCTTTGCTCTTCAGAAAGTGATTTCCAACTCATCTTCAGACTATCTAACACTCCAATTGTTACAGACTTAAAGGGGATTGAATAACTGCTAGAATCTGCCAGAATCATCGCGTCATAACGATCGTCCCAGGCATTAAATTTCT
>JBLHON010000079.1:0-13276 GCA_047621865.1 Crocinitomicaceae bacterium
AAAAAGCTCACCACAAATGCTTTCGCCGAAGCTTCAGCAGAGGAACAAGGCACAAATCTTGCCTAAAAGCAAGACACAAGGCTAAGTGCTGAATGGTGTGCACAAAGGTTTCGATAAATCGAAAAGTGCTTCTGTTTACGATAATGTTAAGTCAATTCACGTAAAGGAACAATCTCCCACACAGTCTTTCAGTCTTAAGGTCTTTCAATCTGGATATCTCAATTAAACCTTTCCCCCTCACACCTGTCGAAGTAGAAACGATTCAACATGGGCTTAAGCAAGAAACAAATTCAACATCTTTATTGGAGGGCAGGTTTTGGCGTGGACCCAAGTGATTTAAAGCAAAAAGAGGGGAAATCGATTGAATTGTTGGTGGATGATCTTTTCAAGAAGAGTAAAAATGTTACACCACTGCATGTCAATTTGAAAGCGTTTGAAGTTGATCAACAGCAACTAAGTCAGAAAGAAAAGAAGGCATTACGAAAACTGATGAATAAGACTGTGCTCGAGCTCGATGTACTTTGGATGTCGCAAATGGCATCAACTCGGGAAGTATTGCGTGAAAAATTGACCTTCTTCTTCCACGATCATTTTGCTGTTCGAATGAATAGCCCAAGAGCGAATCTTCATCTAAATAATTTGCTGAGAGAGTATGCACTTGGAAATTTTGGTGAGCTACTTTTGGAAGTCTCGAAGTCACCAGCAATGATTTCCTTTCTCAATAATCAACAAAATAAGAAGGATCATCCAAATGAAAACTTCGCGCGAGAAATCATGGAACTCTTCACGCTTGGGAGAGATAATGGTTACACTGAAATTGATATTCATGAGGCTGCACGCGCATTTACAGGATGGCGTTTTAATAAGGAAGGGCAGTTTATTCAACGCCAAAGAATTCACGATACTGGATCCAAAACCTTTTTAGGTGAAACTGGTAACTTTAATGGAGAAGACATTATTAGAATCATCTTAGAGAAGAGGCAAACAGCTCGTTACTTAACAGAAAAACTGGTTGACTTTTTCATTGGGAGGGAAATTCCAGCCAACATTATGGAAGACTTCACCTCTACCTTTTTCGACTCAAACTATGATATCTCAGCACTTGTACGAGCAATCCTATTGAGTCCAGAATTCATGGATGAAACGACGATTGGCTGCAAAATAAAATCACCTACTGAATTACTTGTAGGGATGACACGCTTATTTGAGATTGATTATAAAGATCCCAAAATCTTGATTCATCTTCAGCGAAAACTCAACCAACTGTTGTTTTTTCCTCCAAATGTTGCGGGCTGGTCAGGAGGGAAAAGTTGGATTGACAGCTCAACGCTCATGCTCAGATTGAAACTAGCCTCTGCCCTTCTCAATTTCGGGGTGATTGAATGGGATGAAAAGGGTGATCTGCCTGAACAAGTGGTAATTCGTATAGAAAAACAGAGGGATTCAGTTAAAAAGAAAACAGAAAAGCGCGTAAAAGCATATCCAAACTGGAATGCATTCGAGAAGAAGATGAAGAACGAAGAAGCAGATTTATTGGCCTTTTTAATCCAGCCTAAACTCTCGGCTGGTGCTTCGGAAACGCTGAAAATTTCAGACAGCGAATCACTCAAAGACCGTGCAATTGAAATTTTGAGTCTACCCGAATATCAACTGTTTTAAGCCTTGAATTATGGATAGAAGAGACTTTATTAGAAAATCAGCATTCGCATCAGGATTGCTTTTGGTTCCTTCATTTTTGAAGGGAATGGAATTCATGTCCCTAGAAGAAATGTCGGGATTTAGAAACGTTATTATTGTTCAACTCTCAGGGGGAAATGATGGATTGAGCACAATCATCCCTTATCAAAACGACATTTATCACAACCTACGACCAAAGATCGGGAAATCTGCATCCGAAATTCTTCCCCTCACAAATGAACTTGGACTGAATGGGAAATGCACTGACCTCAAAGATCTCTATGACAATGGGGAACTTTCAATCATCAACAATGTTGGGTACCCAAATCCAAACAGGTCACACTTTCGAAGTACAGATATCTGGCAGACTGCAAGTGCATCCAATGAGTACTTGAAAACAGGATGGATTGGACGTTACTTGGATTCAAATTGTCAAAATCCATATGAAGCCATTGAACATGACAATAGCTTATCACTTGCCTTAAAGGGAGCGCACAAGAATGGAATCGCGGTCACTGATCCACGACAATTGTTTCAATCTACTCGAGAGAAATACTTTAAAAGCATTGTTGACAACACGAGTCCAGAACTGCTAAATGAAGACAATCAAGGATATCTCTACAAGACCATGCTTGAAACATATTCATCTGCAGAATACATTTATGAGCGCGCAAAAATCTATGATTCGAAAGGTGAATATCCAACGACGGCATTTGCTAAGAACCTAAAGGCAATCGCAGACATGATTGTTTCTGGTTTGAAAACGCGTATGTATTACACCTCACTTGGTGGATTTGACACGCATGTAAATCAATCAATGAGTCAGGATAGATTACTCGAAACTTATTCAGAAGGCATTGGCGCTTTGGTGCGAGACTTGAAGAAAAATAACCGTTTTAAGGATACATTAATTGTCACCTTTTCAGAATTTGGAAGACGCGTCAAAGAAAACGGAAGTGCTGGAACAGATCATGGTTCAGCAAACAATGTTTTCGTGATGGGTGGAGGGTTGAAAAAAGCTGGGTTTTACAATGAAGGTCCAGATTTGGCAAACTTAGATGACAATGGTGATCTCAAATACACAGTTGACTTTCGCTCAATTTATGCGACCATTTTAAACAATTGGTTAGAAGTAGATGATCAGCAAATATTAAATAAGTCGTTCGACCGTTTGAATTTCATATAACAAAAAGGGACCTTGAAAAACTCAAGGTCCCGAACCTAACTTTAGACTATGTATACTGATTAGTCTTTAATCAAACGTTGGACTGATGTTCCTTCACTTGCTATGATCTTAAGCAGGTAATATCCCGTAGGTATAATTGTTTAGTTATCCTCTCGAACTAATAATTTTGACAATAGGTTGGAAATCAGTCGAAATAACAATTACCACTGACAAGGATCATATGATTAGTAATTTAAATGCTCAACCTTTGAGAAAAGAGTAATTATGGGTAGGAACAACTCTGTGATTCTAGTGCTTGCATTAGCACTATTTTGTGCGTGTTCAGGTCCTAATCAGGATGAAGCTGTACTTGGATCCAACGATGAAATTCCATCTATAGAACTCGGGATTTCAACTAGTGAACATAAAGACTATTGGTATCGTGGAACGGCTGAAATCACGAGCTATAAACTCCATCAAGCACGCTATGGTGAAGTGCATGAAGGAAACGCTGTTTTTATTTTCGTCACGGAACCTTTCTCATCCGTTTACAATACAAAAGCTGACGAATTCAACACTGAGAATGTTTCTGTATTGAAGCTAAATCAAACGCGCGATTTCACGACCGGGATTTATCCATATAGTATCATGACGAGCTCCTTCTTCCCTTTTAAGGCTGGCGATCATTCATTGAAAGTTTCATCAACAAGTCAAGAATGGTGTGGACATTCCTACATGGAATTAGGCAAGAAAAAACACGACTATGAAATAGACATTAATTCCTATTTTGAAGGAGAATCTATTCGTGACATTAGAATGGAGCGCGGGCTTTTAGAGGATGATGTTTGGTCAATGATTCGGATTCGCAAAAAACTACCTCAAGGAAAAAACAAGATGTACATCTCCATGGTTTCTGCCAGATTACTTCATTTAGGAGTATAAACCCTATGCTTGCGAGATGAACTTAACTGAAGGAGACAACAATGCCACCTACAAAATTTACTATCCAGAGTTAAATCGACATTATCCATCCACTTCGAAATGCAATTCCCACATACAATAATTGGCTGGCAGGAAACAAATTACAGTGAATTTGGTGATTCTAGAAAAAAAATAACAACAATTGCTGAACAGATGAAAACCATCAACAGCGCATACTGGACAAGGAACTCAAGTGCTGACTCCACACTGAGGAAAGAATTAAATCTATAATTTTTTTACTTTCTGATTAAACCTTTCTATACTTACGAGGTCTTACTAACAGAAACCAACTAAAAACAAATATTATGAACACTCGAATCTTTTCAATTTTAATAGCAGCATTTTTATTAGCCTCATTTTCAAGCGAAGCCCAGTCAAAAACTAAATGGGAAAAACTTGCAACAAGATCAGTTAACTACAGAGTTGACTTTGACATCATGCCTATTGGGGCAAAAGAAGGTGGCTTTACGAAACTTAGAGTAGCCGTTACTGGAGGAGCATTAAACATGCATCGAATGGTGGTAACGTACATGAATGGAACAAAAGAAGAAATTGAATTACGTCACAACTTCGCTAAAGGAAGTACTTCACGTGTAATCGATATCAGAGGTGGTAAGCGACTGATCAAAAACATCAAGTTCATCTACGACACTAAAAATCTTGCACGCTCAAAAGCAAAAATTCACGTCTTCGGTCGACATTAAGTCGATTTTAGGTTGTAATACGTTAGAATCCCTCATTGAAAAATGGGGGATTTTTTTGTTTGAGAGATCTTCCCACTTCAAAATAATCCTAGATCACGTATCTTCCGTTCATCACAAATCCCTTTATACGCGCACTTCATTGGATAGAAATCTGTATTTTCGAAATCCAAAATCTATCTAAATGAAGTTCAAACATTTAATTCTTTCATCAATACTTTTGTCGGGTGCACTCATAAGTTGCGACGAGGCAACTGAAGATAACTCTGATAACGCTGATCTTGAACTGCAGGATCCCAATGTTGTGGATCGTTTTGCAGACATCCAGGTAATTCGCTATGACATTCTCGATTTTGATAAGTTGACAATTGATCAAAAGAAGTTGGTGTACTATATGGCACAAGCTGGCCTTGAAGGACGAGACATTATTTATGATCAGAACAATCCCTTCAACCTAGAAATTAGATCGTGTATAGAGCATATAGTTGGGAACTATAAAGGAGATAAAGAGAGTGACGATTGGAAGAACTTCATGATTTATGCAAAGCAGATGTGGTTTGCCAATGGAATTCATCATCACTATGGAATGGAGAAATTCAAACCACTCTTTTCAAAGAAGGCATTCCAAGAGATGGTCAAATCAACGAAAGCTGAAATTTCTGCGGAAGCAATTGAAGTAATCTTCGATCCTGCAGTCATGAAAAAACGCAAGGATAAGAATGCTGATGTAGATATGATTGTAGCATCTGCCAATGGATTCTATGGAGAAGGAGTTACGCAGAAAATGGTGGATGATTATTACGCCGGAATTTCAAATAAAAATGATCCAAAACCACTTGAGCATGGATTAAATTCAACGCTCATTTTGAAGGATGGGAATCTCTACGAAGATGTTTGGAAAATCGACGGAAAGTATGGAAAAGCAATTGAGCGAATTGTTTATTGGTTGGAAAAGGCTGTTGGAGTAGCAGAAAATGATCAACAAGCAGCTTCATTGAAGAAGCTTATTGAATACTACAAAACAGGTGATTTAAAGACTTGGGACGAGTACAATATCCTTTGGGCAACATCAACTGAAGGTGACATTGACTGGATCAATAGTTTCATTGAGACTTATGGTGATGCACTCGGGAAGAGAGGAACATTTGAGAGTATCGTACAGATAACTGATTTTGAAGCCTCCAAACAAATGAAGGTTGTTGCAGAGAATGCACAATGGTTTGAGGATAATTCTCCCTTGGATGATGCACATAAGAAGAAAGAGGTGAAGGGCGTTAGCTATAAAGTGGTTCAAGTAGCGAGTGAATCTGGTGATGCATCACCTTCAACACCAATTGGGGTGAATCTCCCAAATAACAACTGGATTCGAGAAGCACATGGATCAAAATCTGTGAGTCTTGGAAATATTATCAGTGCCTATGACAAGGCTGGAGGATCTGGAATCTTGAATGAATTTGCTTACGACGAAGAAGAAATCAAACGCGCAACTGATCATGCTTACCTTGCAGGGAAATTGCACACAGCATTGCATGAAGTTGTTGGTCATGCATCTGGACAAATTAACCCAGGAGTTGGTCAGCCATCAGAGACGATGCGAAACTATGCAAGTACACTCGAAGAAGCACGAGCAGATTTAGTTGGATTGTACTACATCATGGATCCTAAAATGATTGAGCTTGGACTGATTACAACCCTCGAAGTTGGAAAAGCAGAATACGATGGCTATATCCGAAATGGAATGATCACTCAACTTCAGCGTTTAGACCTCGGTAAAGATGTAGAAGAAGAGCACATGCAAAATCGTCAGTTAGTGGCGTCATGGGCAATTGAGAAAGGAGCAAAAGACAATGTTATTGAACGGATAAAGAAAGACGGAAAAACGTATTTCAACATCAACGATTATGACAAACTTCGCGCGCTTTTCGGAGAGTTATTGAAGGAAATTCAACGCATCAAGTCAGAGGGTGATTACGAAGCTGGAAAAAGCCTTGTTGAGACGTATGGGGTAAAAGTT
This sequence comes from Crocinitomicaceae bacterium, assembly GCA_047621865.1. GTDB lineage: Bacteria > Bacteroidota > Bacteroidia > Flavobacteriales_D > Crocinitomicaceae > UBA4466. Next base: position 6,539 of record JBLHON010000079.1, read on the forward strand.
GATCAGGCACTGCATAAAGAAGTTCTTGAACGCGTAAAACCATTAAATCTTGCTGCATACCGTGGATTTGTAAATCCAATTCTCAAACCTGTAAGAGATGGTAACGGTCAAATAATCGACATCAAAATTGAAAATGAACAAACATTCGTAGAACAAATGATGTACTACGGAAAGACTTATGGGAATCTAGATTAAGATTCTAACTATATTTGTAACGGGGATTTGCACGCGAATCCCCGTTTTTGCACCCAATAAACGCATATTACTACATGAAGACAAAAAAAGAAATCGTTGAAAACTGGCTACCACGTTACACTGGGGAGAAATTAGAGAATTTTGGAGAGTACATTCTACTCTGCAATTTTGCGAACTACGTCGATAAATTTGCTGAAATGCATGGTGTCGAAATAGTAGGAAAAGATAAACCCATGCAGTGTGCAACAGCTGAAGGAATCACGATTATCAATTTTGGGATGGGAAGTGCATCCGCAGCTACATGTATGGATTTGTTATCATCTATTAATCCAAAAGGCGCTCTGTTTCTTGGTAAATGTGGAGGGTTGAAGCGCAAAAATAAAGTGGGCGATTTCGTATTGCCAATTGCAGCAATTCGTGGAGAAGGAACAAGTAACGATTACTTTCCACCAGAAGTTCCTGCTTTACCAGCCTTTGCCCTGCAGAAAGCAATTTCAACAACCATAAGAGATTTTGGTAGAGACTATTGGACGGGAACTTGTTATACCACAAATAGAAGAGTTTGGGAGCACGACGAAGTATTCAAAACCTATCTTGGTGAGGTTCGCGCAATGGCGATTGATATGGAAACTGCAACAATTTTCACAGTAGGCTTCGCGAATGGAATATCTACAGGAGCTTTATTGCTCGTTTCAGATCAACCAATGGTAGCAGAGGGAGTAAAAACAAGTGCAAGTGACACAAACGTGACTGCAAATTATGTGGATGATCACTTGAAGATTGGAATTGCTTCCTTGAAACAATTGATCAATAATGGCAATACTGTGAAACACCTTCGATTCGGATAGATCGAGTGTGAGCAATAGGAAAAAAGAACCCTTTCCAGTTAAATAAATTCAGAGATGTCCAACTTGGAATACGAAAGTACACATATGACAATCATAGAAAAACCCCTTCAAGAAGTTACTGTACCCGACGGAATTCGGATCGAAACGAATGAATTCTATGCGTATGATCCTTCTACTGAATACAGTGAAGACTTAAATCTGCTTTACTTGAATGAAGACCTCTTTCAAGCAATCTATAGCACAAGTCAGATCACAGTAGACCTTGGTTGGTACGGAAATGTGAAGTTGAACAAAGGAGGATTTAAAATCTTAATTATTCGCAATGCAAGTTGGGATACGCCAATGCTCACATTAGAATCAAAATCACTCGCTGAAATCACGCGAATGCTCAATACAGTTTTAGAACATGTAGCATCAGATCAGTTAGATGAGTGACTTCAAGTTATTCGGACAATTGCTCGTCTGCACATTTAATAAATGACCTTATGGTTTGAAGTTTTCCCTAATTAAACGATTCAGCACTATTTTCTTTTTCGTACATTGTAGGACTCAAAACTCAAACTAAAATGAAAAAACTTTTACTCTCGGGCTTATCCCTAGTAATTCTGGCGATCAGCACCCAAGTTTCGGCTCAAATCACTCACGAGTCCGGTTATCCAGCTTCATGGGGAGCATTCAAATCGGCAACTGATGGTTTACCTATCGTGAAAATGGCCTCTTTTAACTTAAAAGCACTCGTTGCAGAAGACGTAATTAACGATGCAGAAAAGTCAGGTCCATGGCGATTTGGAAACCCTTTTTACACGAATTACACGATTCAAAACTCAGGTGTTTGGAGCGATTTACCAAATGGTGAGCGCGTATGGCGTTTCGGGGTTACTTCTAAAGATGCCTTAAGCTTAAATATAATTTTTGATAACTATAAACTCGTTCCAGGTGATCAAGTTTTTATCTATAATGCAGATCGCTCAGATGTAATTGGGCCTTTCACGCATTTAAATAATAAAGACTGGGATGGATTGGCAACATTGCCTATTTCTGGTGAAACGTTGATCGTTGAGCTTCGTCAAGTGAATCCATCTGCTTCTCTTCAAAGTCAACTGACTATTGGACAGATCACACATGGTTACAGAGATATCTTTGGATATGCAAAACGCAAATATGAAAAAGGACTTGGTGATTCTGGATCCTGTAATAACAACGTAATATGTCCTGAGGGAGATCCTTGGAGATGTCAAATTAGTTCTGTTGCAATGATTGTTGTAGGAGGATCAGGAGCATGTACAGGAACAATATTGAACAATCATTCAGAAGATGAAACTCCATTATTCTTATCTGCAAATCACTGTGGAACGAATGTAACCAACTGGGTCTTTAGATTTAATTGGGACAGTCCAACATGCACTCCAACTGCTAATGGGCCAACAACTCAAACAGTTTCAGGCGCATCTTTATTGGCAAACAGTGCGGGATCAGATTTCGCATTGATGGAATTATCTTCTCCAATCCCTGCATCATACAATGTTTATTATTCTGGATGGGATGCTACTGGTGATATTCCAACTTCAAATGTAGGAATTCATCACCCTTCAGGTGACATTAAGAAAATCACCTTCGATAACGACCCTGCAACTGCAACTACTTGGGGCGGCGCGGAAGTCTGGGAGATTGCACAATGGGAAGATGGTACTACTGAACCTGGATCTTCAGGATCTGGACTTTGGGATCAGAATCAGCGTTTAATTGGACAATTATTTGGAGGAAGTGCATCTTGTGGATCTATCACAAATGATGATTATGGTCGACTAAGCGTTTCTTGGGATGGCGGCGGATCAGCTGCAACTCGTGTAAGAGATTACCTTGATCCAGGAAATACAGGCCTTAAAACCTTAGACGGATTAGGAACTGGTTCATGTGCTGGCATAACGTTCGATGATGACGCGGCAACTCAATCAATTGATGGTCTTAACACTTCTTACTGTAACGAAACGACTGTTACCCCTACGATGACTTTGAAGAACAATGGAAACTTGACGCTTACATCTGTCAATATTGCATATGATTTCAATACAGGAACGACTACAGGAACAATTCCATGGACTGGTTCATTAGCGGCAGGAGCAACAGCATCTGTTCCACTTACTACCTTCACGCTTGTAGCTGGAGCGAACACATTGACGGTAACAACAGATTCGCCAAACGGCAATGCTGACGCAAATCCTTCAAATGATAGCAAAACAAGCAATTTCACCGCAGTTATGGGTGGAGTTATGATCACTGTTGATATTATTCAAGATGAATATGGAAGTGAAACAACTTGGGAAATTAATGACGGATTAGGGAATGTTTTAGGTTCTGGTGGACCATACACTGATGGGAATGATCAAACACTTGAATCAGCAACAGTGTGTCTCTCGCAAGGTGAATGTTATAATTTCGTAATCAACGATTCTTATGGTGACGGAATTTGCTGTGGCTATGGAGATGGATCGTATTCTGTTTATATGGGTGCAACGATTTTTGCCTCTGGTGGAACGTTCGCAGATTCTGAAACAACCAATTTCTGTATCCCAGGAAGTGGAGCAGGATTGAACCAAAATGTCTTAGCTGGAATCAATGTATATCCAAATCCAACAAATGGAATTGTGACTGTTGATTTAAGCAAGCTTGAAGGATTCGATGCAGAAGTAAGTATCTTAAACACAATGGGAGCTATTGTAGCTCATAAAAATGTAACTACAGCAATGAATCAATTTGATTTAAGTGCTGAAGCAAATGGCTTATACTTCGTTGAGGTTGTTACTGCAAATGGAAAGGCAGTTTACAAATTGAACATAAGCAAATAAGAGAATCGATTTAGATTTAAAGGGCTTCAGTAATGGAGCCCTTTTTTTGTGCTTAAGATTTCAACGAGAAGGACTTATGAGAAAATTGTTCGTAAGATTTACATCTACATGGCATGGTAATTGATGATTTTTGGGTCAACAACAACGCAATTTCTAAGACCAACAAAGACTAGAAAAACGCGAAACTAGAACGTATGATGAATTCAATCAAACCAATTTTACTCCTCGCAGCACTCCTATTCAGTGGAATCTTAAATGCTCAAGACTTTCTTGGCCAAGAACAAGCAGACATCCTGGACTATTATGAAGATTTTAGGAAAGAGGTCAACGCTGATCCAAATTCTGGATATCAAATAGCCTTGGTTGATAGCACAGAAACAGTTGCTTATCATATTACAGGTAAAGAAGTCTTAGATATGACTTTCCTATTTGCTCCTGAAGTTGACGTGACTGCAGAAGAATATTGCAACCGAGTTATTCAAGATGTGCATTGTAAAGAATGTATGGATAAACGCATTCACTATTTTCTTGATCACAAGGAGCGTAAATGGAGAACAGTTGGAGACGATGAATACATTGCAAGCACCTGGATGACAAAATACTTCAGTGAAGAGAATGATGCAGACATGGTTACATTTCCGAAAGTGACCGTTGAAATGATGCCATCTCAAATGATTATCACCTTATTCGAGGAGACCATGGAATATGACGCATGGATCAAACTCATTAAAGACAGTGATAAATACAAACCCCGTAATAAGAGATTGCCCAAACATTAAGAATTCAATAGATCAACTCGCAGCGAAAAATCATTTTCTGCTTCGCAACATGTCCTGACCAGTTGGACGTTCGTAGATGAGCAATTCGAACTCATTCACAATCGCAAAGAAATGATCGAAAGCATCAGAAATGACGTTTTCGTATTTGTCCCATTCCTTGGTCAGTGTAAAGCAATAGACTTCCAATGGCAATCCATACTCAGTAGGTTCCATTTGATGAACAATCAAAGTCATATCATTATTGATGTGCTCATTATGTCTAAGGAAGTATTCCATATAATGTCTGAACAGACCAACATTCGTAAGCTGTCTTCCATTAATTGAATTATCACCAATGTAATTGTGCTCTTTGTTATAAGTCTCAATTTCTAGTTGACGCTCAGCAATAAAGGGCCCGATCAACTCTACTTTCTTCAATTTATTAATGAGATCATTGGACGCAAATTTAATCGAGTCAATCTGAATTTTAAGCGAACGTGTCACACGTCTACCATCAGAATCTGCCATTCCACGCCAGTTCTTAAACGAATCAGAGATAAATGAATAGGTTGGAATCGTAGTGATTGTCATATCCCAATTCCGAACTTTTACAGTCGTCAAATTAATTTCTTCCACTTCTCCATCTGCCCCATAACGTTCCATGGTAATCCAATCTCCTAAGCGAATCATGTCCAGTGTAGTCAATTGAATACTACCTACAAAACCGAGCAGTGTATCCTTGAAAATCAAGAGTAAGATCGCGGAAATTGCTCCTAATCCAGTTAAGATATATACGGGTGATTTCCCTGACAAGACCGAAACCATGATAATGAGCATCACAGCTGAGAAGATGATTTTCAAGACTTGTGAATAAGACTGAAGTGGCTTATCCTTCATTGCTGGTACCTCTCCTAGAATATCGCGAAGTGCATTAATCGATCGATTGATGATCATGATTACTACAATAATAATCAACATCAAAACCAACTTATCCGTGTAGATATGTGCATTTGGATAATGGAAAAGTGCGATTGAAAGGAAATACTCCATGAATGCCATTGGCACCAATAACGCGAGTCCTTTGAAAACTTTATTGTCTACGAGGTGATCATCCCATGTTGCCTTAGTTTTCGCGGCAAAGACATGAACGATTCTATTGAGAATAAGTTGAGATATCAACCAAACCAAGATAGACGCAATAATCAATCCTCCTATTAGGCCTAAGGTCCACCAAATTCCATTGGCGTCAAATGCTTCTTGATTTAGTTCTCCATTCTCTAGGTAGAAACTTTTAATCCAACGAATAACAGCAGCTCTCATTTTTAGTACTTTCGACAAAAGTAAAAATTTGAAGAAGAGATCGCTCTATATTCTTGGACTAATCACCTTAATCATTTTTCCAATCCCCACATTTATTGTGCTTTGGTGCTTTGAAGGGATCGATCCAATGGAAATTTTTCAATTTGATAAATGTTCCGTTTACACAGTTGGACTAGGACTTCAGCTTGGAGCATACTATGCAATAATTGCACTTATCGCGATGCGAGCAAAGGTATTTAAAAGTCTCCCAGTGCGCGTAGAATCTATGGTTCGTGATATGAAACTTACTTTTTGGGATTGTGTATTTCTCTCAATCTGTGCAGGAGTTGGCGAAGAGTTACTTTTTCGGTCTGGTGTTCAGTTCTATTTGGGTCCAATAATTACTTCAGTAGTCTTTGTTGCAATTCATGGATATCTGAATCCTTTTAATTGGCGCATGTCATTGTATGGCCTTATCGTTCTTCCATTTATTTTCCTGATTAGCTATGGTTTTATGGAATTTGGTCTCTGGTTCGCAATTGCAGCGCACTTTTCCTATGACTTAGTTTTATTCTTGTCAATGTCTAACGAAGAATAAAAAGCTGAAAAACTTGTCAGAAAACTTGAGAGCGAAAAGATAAATTCATATCTTGTGGTTCACTTTTAAACCAAAATAACCACTATGAAAACCATTCTAACCATGGCAGCAGCATTTATGTTGTCAATTTCGGCTAACGCCACAGTAGATCCAGGAGATGGAGTTAAATCAGAATTAGAAACGATTACAGTCAC
>JBLHON010000080.1:0-13254 GCA_047621865.1 Crocinitomicaceae bacterium
TGGACTCAACATGAATTCAACAGCCGTGGTTATTGGTGCCATGCTGATTTCACCTCTGATGGGACCTATTAATGGTATAGGATATAGCATTGCAACGTACAATTTTGATCTCCTAAAATCATCCTTAAAGAACTATGCATTCTCAGCTCTTGCTGGACTTGTGGCATCAACGTTGTATTTTCTAATTACGCCAATTCATACAGAGCATTCTGAATTACTCTCACGTACAAGTCCAACGATCTATGATGTATTCATTGCAATGTTTGGAGGATTAGCTGGAATCGTTGCAATTACGAGTAAGAACAAAGGAAATGTGCTCCCTGGGGTCGCCATTGCAACTGCATTGATGCCTCCATTGTGTACAGCTGGTTACGGAATTTCAGTTGGAAACTCTACATATTTTATTGGGGCAATGTATTTGTTCTTGATCAATACTGTATTCATTGCTTTGGCTTCAATGTTGGTGTCTCAAATAATGAAATTTCCTAAAAAGAGCTTTTTACTCTCAAAGGAAATCAAGAATACCAATATCGTGGTTGGGATCGTTATTTTGCTCACAGTTGTGCCAAGTGTATATCTCGGGATTACCCTTGTAGAGAAGGAGAAATTCAGTCAATTGGCCAATCAATATGTCAAGAAGGTCAATATTTGGGATGGAAACTTTTTGCTGGATGAAGAGATTAATGCTGATGAACGTACGATCACGTTGATTTATGGCGGCAGTGAGTTCGATTCACTTTCCAAAGTAAATCTTCTGAACAAGGCAGATGATATGGGTTTAGAAGCGAAAATTCGGGTGGAACAAGGTCTGAAAATTCGAAACTATGATGACATTGCCAGCCAAGACGACAAATTCACTCAGCTAAATGCAAAAGTGAGTCAGTTACAGCTTTTCTTGCATGAACGGGATAGCCAAATTGACAGCATTAAAACGATTCCCTATAAAGGACTTGAATTATTGAGTGAAATTAGCGTGCTCTATCCACAGATCATTGCCTGCACTTATGCTGAGTCTGATCATTATATTGACTCATTGGAAAGCTCAGTTCCTGTGTCTTTGGTCTTCTTTACTCTTGACGATAAACTCACGACTAAAGAGAGTGACGGAATTCAAAATTGGGTTAAAAAGAGACTCAGAAAAGATCACGTAATCGTGAAGTTTTGAGGATTACGAACTATTTTTAGGATCAAATAGACATTCAAAATCATACTGAAAAAGAGGATTGAATAAATTGCTACTTCATTCCAACGTTGATTTACGAGGAGGTTTTTCCCGTCATCTGGACTTCCGAAAAAACGCAAGCCAAGATCATTCGTCTTCAGAGGAGATTTATTTATAGCTAATTGGTGATTAAACAAAACTCCAGATCCGAGCCCATTTGCGAGATCAGCAGCAGATGAACGTTGAGCGAGGGAGGATCTATAAAGGCTTATAGAATTTTCGCTGCTATTCACTTCCTGTGCCTGACCATTTTTTGAGACAAATGTAAGAAGGAGAAATATCAGGACTCGGATCATAGAGTAATTTTGTTCTATTCACCTTAACGAAAACATGGAATCAATGGTTGGAAAGAATGATATTTTTTTTCGATTTAGTTCAAAAAATGAACCTTCAAGTTGTGGTTGAGATCATGAAGTGGTAGGCCCATAACATTGTAATAACAGCCCTCAATTTTAGCGACACCAATGTATCCAATCCATTCTTGAATGGCATAAGATCCTGCCTTATCCATTGGTGAATATTTCTCAACGTAATGTGCTATTTCATCATCTGTTAATTCAGAGAAAAATACGTTAGTCACACTCGAAAAAGAATGGTGCTTCTCGTTGGACCTCATGGAGACCCCAGTAATCACAGCGTGCGTTTTCCCTGATAACTTACGCAACATTTTTCGCGCATCTTCAGCTGATTTTGGTTTACCAATTACCTCGCCTTCCAGGAGTACTATCGTATCTGAGGTGATTAGAACTTCGTCTTGCTTAAGCCCATCTGTTAATGGCTCAGCTTTTAATTGAGCGAGGAATTCAGGTACTTTTTCAGGAGCGAGTTCATCAGGGTAAATCTCATCGACTTCCTTAATTCTTACTTCAACAGGAAATCCAAGTTCTTGAATGAGCGCTTGTCTGCGAGGAGACTTCGATCCAAGCACGAGCTTTAATTCAGGCATAAATCCACATAATTTTCCAATAAACAGGAGTGAGTAGACCAATTGTCATCGCTAATTTTATCAGGTGATTAATTCTACGATATTGCTTTCGTTCAGAAGCTGATGGGAGCATGATAATCGCTATTAGTGCTACAAATCCAGCGAGTAGAACAGGGAAGACATTATTTAAGGTCAATGCATCAAACTGAGTTCCTAAAAAGATCGACATCCCTATGGGAAGTAATAAAATTACTGCCACGAACCATTTACTCTTAGCGGCACCAAGTGTGATTGGAACTGTCTTGGCCTTTAGTACTTTATCTCCTTCAATGTCCTCAATATCTTTAACTATTTCTCTCGCAAAGTTTAATAGAAAAGCGAAACTTGCTAGCCCTACTGAAATCCAGAGAATAATCTCGACACTTCGTATACCTACAAACGGGTAATACGTAATGTTCATTGAATCAATATTTGGAAGTTGACTTTGATAGAAGAAGATCCCAACGATAACAGGTACCATTGCCGTCAATGCAGCAACAAGAATGTTTCCTGTAAGGAATTTCCGTTTAAAATAGAGCGAGTAGAACCAAAGTATGTTGATCGAGAAGAGGTGAATAAAGACATACCAAAATGATTGCATGCGCCAACTTAAGTACACGGCAATACTGAAAGCCACGAAGTTTATTCCCCAGTGAGAGACAATTGCAACTCGTTTTTTGACGTGTTTCCCAATAATTACTCGATCTGGCTTATTGATTCGATCAGCCCGTACATCAAAATAATCATTGATTAGATTTCCTCCTGCTGCAATCATCACTGTGGAAAAGACCAGTAGAAAGAAAGGCAAAGTGGTCACAATGTACCTGCACGAACAGCCATCCATAGGATCGAAATACCATCCAAGCCCATACATAGTGAGGGCAATGATAAGTAGATTAAGCGGTCGAATCAGGCGTAGAAAGTGCATTGCTATTTAGTCGGTTTATATTGGGTTCTACGATTTGATTGGTGTGCTGCTTCACGTTCTGCTTCTGTTGTGAGTTTTGCAATTTCTTCATCAGAAATTCGTGGTTGAGTTTCACCATATCCTTTATGAGTCATCTGTTCTGGACTAATTCCTTTTGCCACAAGATAATCGTATACAGCCTTGGCTCTATTTTTAGAAAGGACAAGATTCTCATCGTCATCGCCTCTTGTATCAGTATGTCCTTGCAATTCGATTTTCATTGTAGGGTTGGCGGAAAGAAATGCCGTAAATTTATCCAATTCAACAAATGATTCTGTTCGTAAGGTAGCCAATCCTAAATCAAAGAATACATTCTCTAACTCCATTGCTGTATCAATGCCAATTAGATGAAGTGGCACGTCCATGTGAATTGCCTCGAGCCCTTCAGGATTTGTCATGTTAAAGTTCTTCGAGAAGTAAGAGTATCCTGGATAAGTTACATTCAAAGCATATTCATGATCTACAGGAAGTGAAACCATAAACTCTCCAGTTTCTTCATCAGCCTCAGAATAAACCACTTCCTTGCCTGTCTTAATGTCGATCAACTGAAATTTACCAGGGAGTGGTTTTTTCGTATAAGCATCAAAAACAATTCCTTCGAAGTAAAGTGTTCGCGTTGGACGCAGGTGCTCAGGCATCTGAAAATAATAAATGTCTAAATCTCCAAATCCTCCAGTTCGATTAGAAGCGAAAAACGCAATCTCTCCCTCTGGGGAGACCATCAAGGAGTTTTCATCAAATTTTGTATTTATGGGATAACCAAGATTCTCAGGCATTCCCCATTGACCATTTTCACCCTTACGCGACATAAACAAATCTGATCCGCCCATTCCAACATGTCCACGAGAAGCGAAATAAAGTGTTTTACCATCTGGATGAATCAGAACTGATTCTTCCTGCTTTGGTGAGTTGATATAATCAGGTAATCGTTCTGCCACGCCCCAGGTTCCATCAGCTTCTTTATGTGAGACATAGATGTCTGAATTGTCTGTTGAATTTCGTCCGCGAATTCCACGAATGAAATACAATGTTTTGCCGTCTGATGAAAGTGAAGGCTGAGTTTCCCAATGAAATGAATTTACTTTTCCAGGAAGATTCACGGGTGTTGTCCAGCGGGAGCCTAATTTTTTTGTATAAAACAAATCACAACTTCCTTTGCCTTCGCGATTAGCACCATAATCTTTTCCGGTAGCATCAGGACAAGCAACAAAAACCAATGACCTACCATCTGCCCCAATTGTTGGAGCACCTTCATTATTCACAGTGTTCACATGATCAGGCATTGCGATTGCAGTTTGCCATATATTTTTATCACTCAATTCTGAGAAATAGAAATCTTCCTGTTCCTTGTATTGACCAAGTACTCGACCATCCTCAATTCTACGCGTGAAAAGGATCGTCCTTCCATCCACTGTAATAGTTGGGAAATACTCAGGGTCAGCAGTATTGATCCCAGGGCCAATATTAATAGGGTCAAAATCTATAGGGTTCTTCATTGCTTTGGACGCAAAATCACAATTCGCACGAATTTCATTTGCCTTATTGACGAGCTCAGGATTTGCATTTCTATTTCGAACGAAAATGTCTATGTTTTTTACAGCGCCATCATAGTCTCCAACTGCCTGCTGCAAATTGGCGAGAAAGAAGAAGGTGCTTCCCGATGGACTGTGTTCAGGATTAATTTGGAGCGCTTTTTCAAAGTGCATGATTGCCTTATCGTAATTATTCAGATATTCTTCAAATTCAGCAGCAGCCAAATGTGCTTCCCAAAAATTAGGCTCTTTTTCAAGAGCTTGATCGATGAGCTTCATACCCTCTCTGAAATTAGGGCCATTTGTTTGATGGTCAATAGATTCTCTAGGTGCCTTTAATCCAGCATCTAACAATTTGATTGCTTTTTTATTCTTCACAGAATAACCTCCCGCTCCAGGTTGAGCAGTTCCACAAGCTGCAAAGAATGCAAGGGTAATCGAAAAAAGAAAATATTTCATAGTTATGGGATATTCATAAATTTATGTGTCTGTAGAGAAATTCGCCATTTTGGTTGCTTCTTTACATACTCGATAATCAGAGGCAAAAACCGTTCCTGTTTTGACCATTCTGGCTGTAGGAAGAGTTCGCAACTCTCGTGAACTTTCTCAGCATGCGTTTCAGCCCATTCAAAATCTGAAGGATGACTAATTATAACTTTCAGCTCATTAGCTTTGTCGTAGGCCTCAGCTACAGGTGCTTTGAATTTTTTTGGTGAGAAACAGTACCAATCAATATTGCCGTGAAGCTCATAGCATCCAGATGTTTCAATTGCCACTTCAATGGATGCAGCTTTCAACTTATCAACGAGAACTGTAAGGTCATAGAGTGCAGGTTCACCACCTGTAATAACACAAAAATCCGTTCCAGAAGATTTGACGAGGTCTACAATCTCAGTTAATAGCATCAGAGGATGGGTATCAGCCTCCCAACTTTCCTTCACATCACACCAAACGCACCCTACATCACATCCAGCAATGCGAACAAAATAGGCTGCACGGCCGCTATAATTACCTTCTCCTTGGATGGTGTAGAAATGCTCCATTACAGGCAGTTCAGTTGTACTATCAATATCATTGACTTTCATCGAAGTAAAGATAGCGGAAATCCCAAATGTAGGATCGAAATTTGCCTCTAATTCTGTATATTTAGGATATGCCAGTTCGCGTTAGTTTATGGGTCTTGTTGCTTTTGTTCTCTAATGGAACGCACGCACAGGATTTGGATACACTTAATCAAACAATTGATGGAAAAAAACAAGGGCATTGGATTTATTATGGGAGAGATCGACCTTCTGCAGGATATTCACGCAATGGGATAATAGAAGAGGGGAGTTATCAAGATGACAGAAAAACAGGGAATTGGAAAAAGTACAGACCTGATGGAACATTGAAACTGAGCGGAAATTATCTCAATAATAGACCAACTGGTGCCTTCGTGAGGTATGATGAGAAGGGAGATACACTTGAAGTTGGGGATTTCACTAGAGGAACTATTGGCCAACCCAATCCTGGCGCAACTTGGGTGAATCCCGAGATCAAGGAGCAAGTAGCCTACAATGTAGCTGGGAATAGGTTCGAAGTAGATTCCATGAATTTTGATAAGCACATTATTGTCACCTATACCAAGCCAGTGGATCAATTAGCTATGAACATTTTTAAAATCGAAGGAGATATTCTCGTGCCACATAAAAGTTTTCGGATGGCAGATAATGGAAGCGAATTCAAGATGGATGGTCATAACAGGCTTAAAGATCAGCAAGGTGACACTTGGATAATCGGAACATTTTCAAAAGGTCGATTTATGACAGGTGAATTCTATTGCTATTCTACCCATGATAAAGTGCTCTACCTAGAAAAATTTAAAGATGGAGAGAGCATTGAGATAATATTGTTCTAACCTTTTAAAGGAACAACATTGTTGATCTCGTTAATATTCAATTCTACGTGACCCATATCATTAATCGTAAAGTTTCGCTCAAACTTAACACCACCAAGCCATTGATCTCCAGCAAAAGATCGTTTCTCAATAATATTCTGTGAGAACGTCTCGTCAAATGCCTCAAAAAGCACAATCATTTCTGCACACCTCTTTTTAAGATCTGGGATCGTCATTCCTTTAAATGGAGAATCATCCGTAATTCGATGTACAAGCGTCCAGGTCATAGGAAAGAAATGAATCGAATCTACATCGAGTTTTAAGCGGTGATATTCTTTCATGATCCCGCCATCCTGAGCAACTTTATTCATTGATAGAATAGATTTTATTTTTGCATTTAAGAGAACAGATTTACGCTGATTAACAAGCTTAAACATGATTGCTGGCTGCCCATCCAAATCAGTAAGTAGTGCGTTGTGTGCAAAGGCAATTTTACTCGATGGCTTTGAAAATCGACCATAGAGCAAGCCAGTAAGAAGAGCGAAATACATCAATCCAAAGAAGGCCTCAAATGTAGAAATGATTCCAGCTATTGCTCCAACAGGAGATAGATGGCCATAACCAACAGTTGTAAAAGTTTGAACTGAAAAGAAAAATGCATTTAGAAAACTATTCGAATCTCGATTGATCCCAGAAATATCTTCAATCCCGCCAACCATGTAAAAACAAGCGAAAAGAACATTAGAAATTAGATAGACGATAATTGAGAATAAGAAAAATTTTGTCCACGAAAGATCAATAAGAAATTTGTAAACGTCTCGAACACTTCTGAGTCCACCTTTATGCTTGATGTTGTAGGTCCCGTCCTCATTCATTAAGCGTTCAACTTGTCCTCCGAATTTGGAGCCAAGACCAGGATCTTTCGTCGTGTTATTCATTCCACGAAAATAAGAACTCCCTGTTAATTAGCAGTTGCGTATCCCCAATTATCATTGAGTCGTTTGTATTCAAGCATGAAACGAACCAATTTACGCTGAGCTCTTGTATATTCTCGAGATGAAGAACAACAGGCTATATTTTCAAAAGAATCTTGAATTAATTCGAGAATATTAGAATCTAATAAACATTCAGATGTTGTCGTATCGAAACTATAATTGTCGTAAACATCAATAATTCGATTGCGATTATTTATATCACTTTGAGATGGAACTTTCTTGCGCTGAAGTTCATCAAGAAAAGGGAGCAGGCGCGCACTGAGATCAATAAAGTGTTTCATGACCAGTAGCGCCTCATTCACGTTATTTATTTGTTTTACTGTCATAATAGTACATTTAATCATCTACTACTAAAACGATATTCGGATACATTACGTTGAATTTCAGTGCCATTAATGAACAAATGGATGTTGTGAATGAATAAAGACGCATTTTTTCCGAAGAATCAGATTGCTTATATTTGTGCTTTAACGTATAAACAATAACTATGAAAAGAATATTACTATTTACGGTTACAGCCTTGTTAGCAGGGAGTGTAAGCGCACAAGGTCAGATTGGTAACTCTGATATGGAACTATGGGAAAGTGTCGCATCTGACGAAGAGCCAGTGAACTGGAATAGTTTTTTGTCTGCGCAGGGTCCGTTAACTGGATTTGCAGCGAATCAAATTGAGCAAAGTTCAGATATTCGGCCTGGATCAGGTGGAACGAAAAGCGCACGTATTTGGTCAAGAGACGCTGGCTTTGGTGTTGTTGCAAATGGGAATATGACTGTTGGAAGAATCAACATGGGAAGCATCACGCCTTCAGATCCTGCGAATCACAATGTATCACTTACAGCTGATCCTCTTTTCTCGGAGACTCTTTCTGATATGCCTGATTCAATTGCATTCTGGGTAAAGTTCAATGCTGCTTCAGGAAGTTCAGATGCTCGTATGAAATCAACTTTGCACACCAATAATGATTACACTGATCCAGAAACAGGAGCTTCGGCTACATATATCATTGCAACCGCCGAAGTGAATTTCCCGCCAACAAGTGGATGGGTTCGTATGGCGATCGCGTTTAATTATGCTGGGCCAGCTACATTAAACACGCATATTTTGGTGACGTTTGCTTCAAATGCAACACCAGGTGGTGGAGCACCAGATGATGAAGTTTATATTGATGACGTTTCTCTAATCTATAATGGAACTGGTGGAGTTGATACGGATGGAGATGGTGTTTTGGATACTACTGAAGCAACTGATCTAACTGATCCAAATGATCTATGCTCATTCATCCTAGCAAGTCAAACTGAACCTCCTTCTGCTACCTGGAATTCAACTGATTGTGATTTCGATGGTGTGAGTAACGCTCAGGAATTGATTAATGGTACAGATCCACTTGTGTTTGATGATATCTCATTAGATGAATTGACAGGTGCATTTGTGGTTGCAATGGACAATGATCTTGATTTGATTAATGTAATCAGTACTGAGGCAGTGAATGGTACTTATGCAATCTACAATACAATTGGACAATCAGTTCAAACTGGAGATCTAACGGCAACAATTCCGTTCTCAAGTCAACCTGGAGTGTACTTTGTGCATGTTATCACGAGCGACTCAGTATACAAGTTCGAGATTTACAAAAACTAAGAGTAAGAAAAAAAGTTATTTTTGAGGCTGATTCGCTCCTGTTATATGCGGGTCGCGAATCAGCCTTTTTTATTCGCCTATGAAAACAATACTATCAATTGCTGCAGTTATGTTCCTGAGTTTGACTTGGGCACAGGATACAATTCGTGAAGGAACCCTTCGTGGTATTGTAAGGGATGATAAGGGTGCAACAATTCCTGGGGCAGCTGTAATCTATAAAAAGGATGTAACACGAGGTGTTAATGCTGATGATGATGGGAACTACGAATTGCAAGTTCCTGCAGGAGAGGCAAGAATTATCTGTCGTTATTCTGATATGATCACAGATACATTCATGGTCACTATTTTAGCTGGACAGACAGTCAATAGAGATATAACGCTCAAAACGTTCGTATTGGATGTAAGTGGTGTAGAAATTAAGGTTGGTAAATTTGATAAACCTTTTGAAGATCAAACAGTTTCGATGGAAATTATTCGACCTGAAATGATCGAAAACAAAGTCACTCGAAGTATAGAAACAGCATTGGATCAAACTCCTGGCTTGAATATTCTAGATGGTGAGCCTCAAATTAGAGGAGGAAGTGGATTTACATTTGGTGTTGGATCAAAAGTAGCAGTTATTGTTGATGACATGCCCATGCTTTCTGGAGATGGAGGTCGACCTGAATGGGGATTTATCCCAGTTGAGAATATTCATCAAATAGAAGTCGTTAAAGGGGCTTCTTCCGTCCTTTCTGGTAGCTCTGCCTTATCTGGAGCCATTCATATTCGCACAGCATTCCCTGGTTTGGAGCCAAAAACAAAAATCAATGTCTATTCAGGGTTTTACAATAAGCCAAGCATTGAAGGAGCAGATTGGTGGACAAATACACCTTTAATTACAGGCGCTAATTTTCTGCACTCGCGAAGAATTAAGAATCTTGATCTCGTCATTGGTGGAAATGTTAATTATGACCACGGCTATATGGGGCCTCCAGTCACTGATACGCTCGTATATGAAGATACTGTATCAAATTTCAATGAACAGCAAATGTCTTCAAAACGTGTGCGTTTAAATTTCAATCTTCGCTATCGTTCAAAAAAATATAGAGGATTGAATTATGGCATTAACGGAAATGTCATGTATGCTAAGTCTAATCTTGCATTTGCATGGCTGAATGATTCTTCCGGGCTCTATCAAGCATATCCAGGTGCAGTTTTCTTGCAAGATCAGTTCATTTTTAACATTGATCCATTTTTGAATTTTTTCACTGAAACGGATGGCAAACATCATTTCAGAATGCGTTTCCTGCGTTCCGAGAATAAAATGACGGCTGGACAATCGAACGAATCTTCAACTATTTATGGTGACTATATGTTTGCTAAGTCATACAAAACTATCAAGGATTTTGATTTCATTGGTGGCTTGACGGGAACTTATACGAATTCATTCGCAAATTTATATGCGGGAGCAGGAAGTCCACACAATGATTTATTGAACGTCTCGGCATATTCTCAAATAGAAAAGAAATTTAAAGAGACGCTTAATCTTTCTGTCGGAGGTAGATTGGAATATTTCCAGTTGAATGATACACTTACAGCATTGAAACCCATCTTTAGAGCAGGTACAAGTATTAAAATATATGAAGAAACTTATCTGAGAGCTTCGTATGGTCAAGGCTACCGTTTTCCTACAATCACTGAGCGATATATTCGCACAGGAGTAGGTAACTTTGGTGTATTCCCAAATCCTGAAATCAAAGCTGAAAGTAGCTGGAATGCTGAAGTCGGACTTAAGCAAGGGATCAAGTTAGGCAATGTGTATGGTTATTTTGATATTGCAGGTTTCTGGCAGGAATATCAGAATACGATTGAGTACTTGTTTGGATTTTGGGGGGATCCAATCGTAGATCCAACGCAATTGTATGGCTTTAAATTCATGAATACTGGAAATTCAAGAGTTCTAGGATTGGACATATCTTTTTCTGGAAAAGCAATGCTAGGAAAAAAGGCTGAGTTGACATTTATGACTGGCTACAATTACATCGTTCCAAAAACACTAAGCCCTGATTTGATCTATGCGACAGATCTTATTGGACGCGAGTATAGCTACAATAAAACATCCCTTGATTCTGCAAGTCAAATTTTAAAGTATCGTTCACTTCATAATGTGAAAGGTGATTTTGAGATAACGTTCAACGACAAGTTCGCTGTAGGCTTCAGTGTTAAGTACTTCAGTAAGATGGTCAACATGGATGGTGTAATCGAAGAATTTGAGATTAGTACTGTTGGTCCCTTTATTCAAAATATTCGGTATATGGATTATTTTGCTGAACATCGATTCGGAAATTTGATTTTTGACGCGCGGGTTTCTTATAATATTAACGAGAAGCACAAGGTCGCTGTAGTGAGCGCTAACATTACAAATAGATCATATTCTCTTCGTCCATTGAAGATAGAAGCCCCACGAACGATCATGTTCCAGTACACATTCAAACTGGATAAGAATAAGTCCACCTAGAAATAAAATCCTATCTTTGCTTGACTTTCGGTTCCATTTGCGTGGAAATAAAGGAATCTGGTGAGAATCCAGAACTGTGTCTGCAGCTGTAAACACTGAAAGCTAGTTTCAATATGTCACTTTTTCGAACCCTCGGAATGGGAAGGCGAAACTAGTAAGGTGTGAGTCAGAATACTTGCCGAAAGTTGTTATTAATGAAGACTTCAGATTAAAGTCAGACTTAGTGTGCACCTAGAGCTCGTGTACTCTCTTGTTTCTTAACTGAATCTTCTTCGTTTTATTTATTAATCGTTCAGATGAACAATGTTATGAAGAAAATTTACACACTATCATCAGCGCTTGTGCTCGCTGCAGTAATTAACGCACAAACAATTGTCGATTTCGAATCTTTTACTTTGCCTGGTGCAGAAACCTTTGATAATGGATCTGCTGAATTAGGTGATTGGGATTTTAATGGAGTCACATTTACGAATGTTTATGATACTGCTTGGGGTGGATCATGGACTGGTTTTTCACTTTCAAATATGACAGATGACACCACGGCTGGTTATTTCAATCAGTACAGTTCGTACACGGCATCTGGTTATGGAGGCTCAGCGAATTATGCTGTTTATTACAATTTCGGAGAAATTAACACGAACGACGAATTTGTAAAAATCGACAGTTTCAAAATCACCAATGGAACTTATGCTGCTGTATCCATGCGTGACGGAGATATGTTCGCGAAGCAATTTGGTTCAGTCAATGACGCTTCTGGAAGTCCAGATGGAACTAATGGAGAAGATTTTTTCAAAGTTTGGATCTATGGAGAAGACTTCACGGGAACTCAAATTGATTCTATTGAATTTTTCCTTGCAGATTATACTTTTGTAGACAGTAATGATGATTACATCTTGGACACATGGGAGAATATTGATCTGACTGGTTTTTCTTTCGATGTTGCAAAATTGGATTTCAAATTTGAGTCATCGGATAAAATTCCTGGAGGTGGATATTGGACGCCAACGTATTTTGTATTGGATAACCTTGTGACTTCATGGCTCATTGGAATTGATGAGGAAGCAATTGCAAACGTAATGGCATATCCTAATCCTATGAATGATGTCTTAAATATCAATGGGAGTGAAGGAGTATTGACACTTACTGACGCCACAGGAAAAATAATTATTCAACAAAATCATCATGATCAGAGCACAATTGATGTTTCTGTGTTGTCAAATGGAATTTTCTTCATCTCACTCGTGAATGAAAATGGAAAATTCACCCAAAAATTAATCAAATAAATCCCAGATACTGCATTTAGATATGCGCGCAATTGTTGTCATAGGACTTTTATTCAGTTCGTTTTCATTTTCACAGGTGGAAGACGATACGCTCGTCAAAGGAGAACCCTTAGTGCGTGTACAGCGAATAGAGACTATTGATATTTCGATAGCGTTAATTCGAATCTATCGTGAAAGCGAAACAACTTTTACTCGAAAAGAAATCTCCGAATTGCAAGCCACAGATGTTGCTGAACTCTTACAAAAAATGGAGGGGACAACATTAAAATCTTATGG
>JBLHON010000081.1:0-13087 GCA_047621865.1 Crocinitomicaceae bacterium
TTTCCAGTCTCACGATCAGTCACGTAGGCGTCAATTGTTTGATTGGCATTCGTACGAAAGTTATACGATAGGTTTGTCGTCCAGTAAGAACCATAGGCGATTGCATTATCCTTTACTTTGAATTCCTTCGAAGGAGAAGCTAGAACAATATATTGGCCAAATTCGGTTTCTGGGATGAGTATTTCAGTGCTGTGATTTTGATAATCTCCTGGATTTGTAAGCTCTTTTTCCCATGAATGAATGACAGTCTTCTTGAGCAATTCCTCCATTAACTTTTCGCCAGACAAATCTTGTTCGTAGAAATAATCCCAATCAACCTTCACCATTTTGAAGTAAAGCTTGTCCAGATTTTTATACTTGATAAGCATCTTATCCTTGCTTTGTGGAGTATAGGCCACCTCATTATTAAACGAGATGTTTTTCTGAACAATGGAAACTTTCAGCGCCTCACATTGCCTCGCACCAAGAGATTCAGGAAATTTTTGAATAGCACCATTGCAGATCTCCATTGCCTTCTTCTTGTCCCACTTTGCTTCTTGATTCTTAAGTGTATAACTGTTTCCACGCTGGTTGTAAAAAGTGGCAATTTTAAAGCTCACTTCTGCGGAAGCTTGATGTTCGCTATGGAGTTTTGCAAGATTTTCTAAAGCCTTCAGGTAAAGGTCTTCTTTCCCATCCTTCACAACTTGTGATCGCGCGAAATCCAATCTGCGCAATTCTAAATCCACGAGCGCTGATGGATTCTTGTCCTTTAGATGAAAAATTGTTAAGTATTGGAGGATTTTTGATGCGTGAAGTGCATTCGAAAGGCTGTCTGCTGATTGGATTGGAAGTGCTAGAAATTCTGAGGAATTCCCAAAGTAATTTCTACTTGTCATCGTGAACTTATCCGCAGGTCGGGTCACTGAGGGCTCTGAACTTTCGAAGTAATTCAATGCTCGATAAGCGAGAAAATCATAAAGTGTTGGACGTTGATTCTTCGAATGAACCACTGTACCTGATAAAATATCTGAAAAGTCAGTAATTTTTGCGTGCTGAAGACTATCCTTGCTCGTCAAAGACAACATATAGTTCTCGTTGACATGATTCACAATCTTGTTCAGATCCCACGTGCGCACATCTGTGTTTTCAAAGTCGACCGTTTGTGTACGATTCATGAAAGTCCAACGATTCGCTTGATAGTATCCCCAATAGCTCTCAGCGATCACAGAATGAATAATTTGCTTCAGTGGAAAGGTTGTTTCGCTCGTAAGTGAACTCAGTTCATTCATAGCAAAAACGAAATCGTCATCTTCCAAGTAGGCATTGTACTTCATTTTGTGAATTACAGCTTTCACAACTTGTGGTGCATTCTCGTCTTTGCGCGCTTCCGTAAAAATAACTTGAACAACATCCAATGCAGACTTATATAAGCCCAAATTCTCGAGAGAATCAACGTCTTCCCACAATTCGTGATAATCATTTTCAAACGAATAGGTCAATGGTTTGACGGACGAGACTTCTCCGAGATCATACTCGGTAGATTCTACCCCTGCTTCGGTAATTTGCCCACTATCTTCGCAAGAAGGGGACATGAGTGTTAGCGCAAACAGAACGCCAATTGCGAGTGAGATAAGATGTTTGGTCATAGGGTTTGTTTTATGCTGCTAGTCGCGAATTTCTTCAAACGATGAGCGCTTGACAAAATGTTTCGCGGTATTGATCTTGGCAAATTCAGCC
Source organism: Crocinitomicaceae bacterium (assembly GCA_047621865.1). GTDB lineage: Bacteria > Bacteroidota > Bacteroidia > Flavobacteriales_D > Crocinitomicaceae > UBA4466. Next base: position 1,720 of record JBLHON010000081.1, read on the forward strand.
ACTGATGGTTCTAGCACAATGTAATCTTGAAGTCCTCCTTCTGAAGGAGCTTGAATTGCTACAAAATCGAAAGCTGTTGTTTCTGGATCATAATCGAAATCACTGAGCACCATTGAAGAGCCTTCAAAGCTTATTTTAAGAGGCATATAAACGCCGTCCTCTTTGAAATTTAAGATATATGTACGATTGTTCAATTTCGTCAATGCTGAAGATCCACCTGCAAAGACAAGTGGTTCGCGATTTCGAACTCCAAAATAATACATCCCTTTTTCAAGTACACATGGAAGAGAATCTCCAGCCACAACTCCATGAATAAATCCATTCTTAACTGAATAATTTGGAGATTCACGAACTGTCTTTTTACTGACAGATGACATGTTTATAGAAGTAATAAATATTCCATCTGCATTAAATTCATACACTGCTGATGTCTTTTCATCCCTATATTTACCAAAATGACTGGCATCTACACTATAAACTCTGTCTGCTGCAGCGGGCACAGGCTCACGAAAGTAGTACGAATTTTGAGAAAATAATACTCCTGTAATGAAGAGGGTGATAATAGTCGCAAATATTTTCATAACTTAATATATATAGTATGACGCTATCTAAAAGTATATAATTAACCTACCCTAAATACAAAACATGCAAAAAAGATGGTTCGTTCGAACGTCAAAGAATAGTACAACTGTAGAAGAATTCCGTTCATCGCTAAAGGTGGACGCAATTGTTGCTGAGTTACTCCTGCAACGAGAGATTGATACATTCGAGAAAGCCGAGAAGTTCTTTCGTCCAACATTAGAACAGTTGCACGACCCATTTCTAATGAAAGACATGGATCGCGCAGTAACTCGATTACAATCTGCGATCGAAAATGGGGAGAAGGTGATGCTCTATGGTGATTATGATGTGGATGGAACGACTTCAGTAGCTCTGCTTTATACTCTTTTGAAAGAGCATGTAGAGCAATTGGAGTTTTATATTCCTGATCGCTATGCAGAAGGATATGGGGTGAGTGAGAAAGGCATTCAATTCGCAATTGACGAAGGTGTGAAGCTCATTATTACCTTGGATTGTGGAATAAAGGCACTCGCTCAAGTCGAACAGGCAATAACCAATGGTGTTGAGGTAATAGTCTGCGATCATCACAGGCCGGGTGCTCAGCTTCCCAATGGAATAATTTTGGATCCTAAGCGCAAAGATTGCAATTATCCTTTCGATGAATTATCAGGCTGTGGAGTTGGCTTTAAACTGATGCAAGCACTTTATACACGCAATGAATGGTCGTTTGATCCTCTATGGAGCAATTTAGATTTGTTGGCGATCAGTATTGGGGCAGACTTGGTGCCGGTGGTTGGGGAGAATCGCGCATTGTGTTTCTTGGGGATGAAACAATTGAACGACGCACCAAGAGCTGCCTTTAGGGAGATGCTAATCCTTGCCAACAGAACGTTTCCCGTAACACTTACAGACGTCGTATTTACGATTGCACCTAGAATTAATGCTGCTGGACGATTGCGTTCTGGAAAACATGCCGTCGAATTGATGATCTCGAATGATATAGACGAAATTCGTAAGATTGCTTCAGAGATAAATACGGATAACCTGGAGCGAAGGGAATTGGACAAAGAAATTACTGCCGAAGCATTAGAGATGCTCGAAGAGTATCCTAAAGAACGTTGTACGAATGTTGTTTTCAAGGAGAATTGGCACAAAGGAGTTGTGGGAATTGTGGCGTCAAGGATTATTGAGAAATTCTATAAACCAACAATTGTCCTAACTGAATCTAATGGGGAAATTACAGGCTCAGCACGTTCAGTGCGTGACTTTGACGTGCACGATGCAATTGAGAAATGTAGTGAGTTATTGGGCAAATTTGGTGGACATAAATACGCGGCTGGGTTAAGTCTCAAAAAGGAAAACCTGGAAGCTTTTAAGGAGAAATTTGAGTCAGTGGTTGCTAATTCAATTGATAAAGAACTCCTGATTCCGGAACAAGAAATTGACGTTGAATTGAGCTTTGATCAAATCTTTGGACCTGAGGAAAACAGGCTCAAAATTCCTAGAATTAAACGAGTACTGCGTCAATTTGAGCCACATGGACCAGGCAACATGAAACCTGTATTTATCTCGAAAAATGTTTTTTCTACAGATGTACGATTGTTGAAGGAAGCACATCTCAAACTTTCAATGGCCCAACCTGACTCAGATATTATCCTAGAAGGCATTGGTTTTAGTATGCCAGAAAAGGTGGATGACGTAGCCTCAGGGATGCCTTTTGATGTCGTTTATACCCTTGAAATCAATCGCTGGCGTGACCGTGAATCAATTCAACTCAATATCAAAGACATTCGGTCTTCAGTAACCTGAATTGATTCCATTGCTTGCGAAATATCATTGATAAGATCAACGTGACTCTCAATACCTACTGAAAGTCGAACTAATTTTTCAGTGATATTCATCGCCACTTTCTCTGCTGGATTAACATCAGCGTGCGTCATTGTTTGAGGATGTTCTGCCAAACTCTCAGTACCTCCTAATGAAACAGCGAGCTTTATCAATTTCAGGTTGTTGAGGAATGCAAATGCTTCAGCCTCGCCTCCTTTTACGTCGAAAGCAATCATTGCACCATAGGATGAAAATTGCCGCTCAATGATTGCCTTTTCTTCGTCAGTTCCCGATTTTGCCGTGTTTCCAAGGTAGTAAACGTTTTCTATCAATGGATGATCGTTGAGATAATCTGCAACCTTTTGCGCGTTCTGGGCTTGCTGATCCATTCGAACTTTAAGTGTTTCTAGACTGCGCATCAGCAACCATGCTGTCCAAGCTCCTGCCATATTGCCAAGGAACGTTCTTAGTCCTTTTACACGACCAATAATTTCTTTTGAACCAAGACAGGCTCCAGCAATTACGTCAGAGTGACCGCCAATATATTTTGTTGCTGAGTAGAGCACAAGATCAGCTCCATGCTTTAATGGATGTTGCCAAAGTGGCCCCATATAGGTGTTGTCAACAGAAAGCACAACTGGTTTTTCATCCGTGGAAAAATGCTGCTTAATTTCAGCACACATTTCAATATCAATCAGTGCATTTGTTGGATTAGCAGGAGTTTCGATGTGAATCATAGCCAAATGATCTTGCTTACCTGTAGCAATAATTCGTTCGATAATAGCCTCCTTGCTATCTCCAGCCATAAATCCAACTGCCTCAATCTTCATCTTCTTTAAAAAGTGATTGATGAAATGATCTGTGCCACCATAAACTGGTTTGCTATAGAGTAGGAGATCACCCGGTTCCATGAACTCCATCATTGCTGTCGATATAGCCGACATTCCACTTTCGAAAACTGCACAATCTTCTGCCTTATCCCATAAACAAAGTCTATTTTCTAAAATCTCAAGATTAGGGTTGTTTAGGCGACTGTAAATCAAGCCTTGTTCTTCACCTTCTTCTTGCTCACGAAGTCCATATGCGACTTCGAAAAATCGTTTTCCTTGTTCAGCTGTATTGAAAACAAAGGTTGACGTTTGAAAGATTGGACACTTTATAGCGCCCTCAGAAAGAGCTGGTTTGTAGCCGTAACTCATCATTAGACTTTCTGGTTGCATCGTAGAATAATTCATATGCTTAGTTTTGATAAACGTATGAAATATTCTAGTTCAATAACTAATGGTAGAAAATATTACTGTAAATTATAAAACAACAGATATTAAAGACTGAAATTTAATTAATTTAGAAGCACGGAAAGAAAAATCAACTATGGAGATTAAACTTGACGAGCTCGACAAGACTATTCTTGTATTGCTCACAGACAATGCGAAACTGAGTAATAAGGAAATTGCCAACAAAATTGGATTGACAATTACGCCAACTTATGAACGCGTTCGAAGATTGGAAAGATTGGGCATTATTAAAGGGTATCGTGCAATGTTAGATCGGAAATTGATGGGGAAAGAACTTCAGGTGCATTGCCATGTTTCTCTCAAGGATCATTCAACAACATTGATTCAGCAATTTGAAAGCAAGGTTATCCAACTCGATCAGGTATCTGCTTGTTACAACATTGCTGGAGATTATGATTATACCCTTTATGTGGAGGTGGAAGACATGGACGCTTATCACAATTTTTTACGAAGCACGCTGGCATCAATTCAGAATATTTCAAATGTGCAAAGTGCGTTTGTGATGAAGACGATGAAGGAATAAAGCTCATACGCTAAAGCTACGGCGAAAGGGTAAAAAGGGGAGATCAACGATCCCCCCAGTTCTATATTAGTGTGTTTTGTTCAATTTATAGTTTTGTAAGATCAGGCATATCTCGTGCAAATGCTGGAATTCCAGTTACATCCATCCCTGTAATTAACAAGTGAATGTCGTGTGTTCCTTCATACGTAATCACAGATTCAAGATTCGCCATGTGACGCATGATTGAGTATTCACTCGTAATCCCCATGGCACCATGTATCTGTCTTGCTTCACGCGCAATATTCAATGCAATTTCTACATTGTTACGTTTCGCCATTGAAATTTGTGAAGTCGTCGCCTTGCCTTCATTTCGAAGTTGGCCTAATCTGAGGGTAAGCAACTGTGCTTTTGTGATCTCAGTGATCATCTCTGCAAGTTTCTTTTGTGTCAACTGAAAAGCTCCAATAGGAACATTGAACTGCGTGCGTTCTTTTGAATATCTTAATGCTTGATCATAGCAATCCATAGCAGCGCCAAGTGCACCCCATGCAATTCCAAATCGAGCAGAATCAAGACAGCTCAGTGGTGCTCCAAGTCCAGAACGTCCAGGGAGAATATTAGATTTTGGTACGCGAACATTATCAAAGATCAACTCACCTGTGATAGAAGCCCTCAATGAAAGTTTTCCATGCATTTCAGGAGTAGAGAATCCTTCCATTCCTCTTTCAACGATCAATCCATGAATTCGTCCACTTTCGTCTTTTGCCCATACAACAGCAATATCTGCGAATGGCGCATTAGAGATCCACATTTTTGCTCCATTCAGGATTACGTGATCTCCATCGTCTTTGAAATTCGTAATCATTCCAGATGGGTTTGAACCATGATCAGGCTCAGTCAATCCGAAACATCCCATCATCTCTCCAGTGCAAAGTTTTGGTAAATATTTCATGCGATGTTCTTCACTTCCGTATTTCCAAATTGGATACATCACTAGTGAACTCTGCACAGAAGCTGTAGATCGCAAACCTGAATCACAACGTTCCAATTCTTGCATGATCAAGCCATATGAGATTTGATCCAAGCCTGGCCCGCCATATTGTTCTGGAATATATGGTCCAAAAGCACCAATCTCACCCAAGCCTAAAAGCAGGTGTTTTGGAAAAGTGCAATTTTCATAATTCTCGTCAATAATGGGGGAAACTTCCTTCTTTACCCATGCGCGAGCAGCGTCTCTTACGAGTATGTGTTCCTCTGAAAGCAAATCATCCATGTTGTAATAATCTGGATGTGCGTATAAGTCAGTTCTCATGCGAATGATTTTTTGAACCACAAATTTAACTATATTTTTGGGGCATGTTAAAAAATTGTCACTTTCAAGCGGTAACTTTGCATCGAAAAAAAACGTAGGAAATAAACAATGGACCTGTTTGCGATTTCTATAGCGCCCCTCGAAATTATTCCAGATGGATTAACACCTAGATTCCAATCAGGTAATTTGGTCATCGGCGCGATATTATTTGCTGCATTTGTTGCAGTGACTTTTGTTCGTGTTTCTCGATCAGGTGCATACGCCTCGTTGGTTGTTGCCAATGGTAAATTGCAAGGAATGCAATCGTTTGTAAAGGAATCAATGCCTTTAAATAAATCCAGCTCGATTCTACTTCTTGTAAATTATTTGTTGTCGAGTTCAGCAATGCTGTACTTGTATGCTTTACACCTTGAGAATACTGGAGAAATGACTTGGTGGATAGTTGGATTATTGCCACTAATACTTCTCCTTTGGAATTTAGGCAGTCTAATTCTGTCGCGATGGCTGATAGGTGAGCATGATGTTTTTCAAGAGCCAATCCTTTTGAAAGTGATTGGCGCTCAGCTTTTAGGCTTGATTTATTTCGGCGTAGCACTGGTCTGGCTGTTGAATAGTGGACATGATCAGATGTTCCCGCAAATCATGATTTGGGCGTACTTGGCAGAGTCTGGTTTTAGAATAGTTAAGAGTATTCTATTAGTTTCTAGACGTGGCGTGCCATGGTATTATATAATTATGTATTTTTGCACCCTCGAAATTCTACCATTGTTTATTGCTTACAGCGCAGTAGGTGGAAATTTCAATAAATAGGAAATTGAATTAAATCGTTGACCAATTGGCAGTAAGAACAATCTTAGTTTCACAACCGAAACCAGAAGGAGAAAAATCGCCATATTTCGATTTGGCCGAGAAATATAAGTTGAAAATTGATTTTCGACCATTCATTCATGTGGAAGGAATCAATGCGCAAGAATTTAGAACTCAGAAGATTGATTTAGCAGAACATTCGGGAGTCGTGTTGACGTCAAAAAATGCTGTTGATCATTACTTTAGAATCGCGCAGGAAATGAGATATGACGTGCCGGATAGCATGAAGTATTTTTGTATTTCTGAAGCTGTTGCATACTATCTTCAAAAATATGTTGCGTATAGAAAACGAAAGATTTTCTTTGGTAAACAAACCATTGTAGATCTTGTTGACGTACTAAAAAAGCATAAAAAGGAAAAATTCTTATTGCCGTGTGCCGATCGATTGCGGGAAAAGATTCCAATGACACTTGAGGAAAACAATCTGAATTTTACCAAAGCTATTCTCTACAGAACAGTGGCGTCAGATTTGTCAGATTTGGAAGATGTTTTTTATGATATGTTAGTATTCTATAGTCCTGGTGGCGTGGAATCACTCATGAAAAACTTCCCTAGCTATAAGCAAGACAAGACGGTAATTGCTGCCTTTGGTCCAACTACATCAAAAGCGATAGTTGATAACAATTTGCGATTGGATTTGCACGCTCCTCAACCTAATGCTCCATCAATGACCGGTGCAATTGAGAATTTCGTGAAAAGTCAAATCAAATCAGGTAAATAGCACGAATCGGTTAGATGTCTAATTCTAGCGTGCAAGCATTTGTGGTAGCCCATTTATTTAGCTTCTAATAACGCTGATTAAACTCCCTAATCGTTTGACAACAACACTTTAATTTCGTCAAGAATTAACTTCATTCCTTCACCTGCTCCCGCATTAATTTTCTTAAAATCTGGAGGAACTGAAAGAGAATCAGCCTTAGGATCAATAATATATTTGTACCTCGCTTGAAATGCCGTTTGCACAAGTCCGGCAGCAGGATGCACTTGCAGAGATGTTCCAATTACAATAAGTACGTCAGCCGTACCTAATATTTCAGCAGCTTCTTCATAGGCAGGGACGCTTTCTCCAAACCAAACTACATGTGGGCGCAATCGAAATCCATCTGGACATAAATCCTCCTTTTCAAGTTTCCAACCTTCGATTGGATAATAAGCGGCTTCCTGGTTTGGTCCCGAGCTTTTCGAATAACGAATATTTCCATGAAGATGAAGCACACTTTTGCTGCCCGCTCGCTCATGTAAATCATCAATATTTTGCGTGACGACATGAACATCACTAAATTCCTGAAGTTTACTGATTTCAACATGAGCAGTGTTCGGCTGAGATTCTATGACCTTCTTTCTGCGCTCGTTGTAGAAAGTCGTAACAAGATTTGGATCGCGTTTCCATGCCTCTGGGGTTGCAACATCTTCAATTCGATGCTCTTCCCAAAGCCCATCACTGTCACGAAAGGTTTGTATTCCACTTTCTGCGCTCATTCCAGCTCCAGAGAAGATTACGATTTTTGGTGAGGTATTCATGTCTAATTAATTGGGTTCACAAAGATGTTCTCAAGTTACTGATAATCTCTATCAGCTTTCCAAGAATACAATTGAAATATTTTACTCTCAAAGGTACCCTCCAACACAAGTTTAAATGAAAGCCATTGCTCAATTTACACATTAATATTGACAACTATTTGACCAAATTGAATGAGGAAATGAGATTCCTTCAGCTCGTTTTGTAACATTGTTCACCTAAAAGTTGCGCTAGAGATTGTTTATATCAAGAGGTAAAAGGGTCTCGCCTACACTCCTCTAGCTAAAGAGTGTCTTATTATTAACGCAGAATATCTATTGGATTTGTGGGGTATTGACGAATGGATGATTCCGAAATGGGTTAATTCATGAAGTAATTATAGATGTTCCCGCAACGAGATGAAGAGTGTGATTGAGTTGAACATCCAGAGCTTATTTATGCAACAACTTGAATGGGATTGTATACTTAATCGATTTATTGATGCAGAATGCATTTATAATTGATGAGAATTGTGTGATCCAACGCGTCTTGAAATTGCGAGGCAGACATCAAGGGATGCAAAAATAACATGATCAATAATTGAATCGCTCAATTGATCTTGTCAATCATACACTGGTGAAGTTGAGCAATCTGCTCGTTGAGGATTCGATTAAGATTGTCATGCAGATTATCGATAGTCGAAGTAGATTTAACCCTTGGCTCTGATTCTTTCCGAGTGGATTTCCGTTCAAACATATCCGTGATTTGGTTAAGGAATCCAAGTTTTGATCGTTTTACGTATCATGACATGATATTCCCATTTCTAAAAGGTCTATTTTAGCTTCTTAATTAAAATAAATTTAACTTTCTTGATGATGAAAAAACTTTACACTTCCGCATTAGCAGTTATTGCTATTTGCGTAACAACAATCTCTTTTGGACAGTCTCAGCGACTTGTTCTCGTTGAGCACTTTACACAGGCATCTTGTGGACCATGTGCATCACAGAACCCAACACTTGAAGCAACTTTAAATGCGAATGCAGGAACTGTAATTGCAGTGAAGCATCAAGTTTCTTGGCCTGGTTCGGATCCAATGTATAGCCATTACCCAGCTGGACCAGATGATCGCGTTAGCTATTACGGAATTTCTGGAGTTCCAAACTCAACAATAGATGGTAGTGCACCTGGTGCACCAAACACTGTTGTAACTACTGGATCTATTGCATCTGCTGCAGCAATTCCTTCTCCATTTACATTAGCCGTATCTCATACAGTTACAGGAGGCTCTATTAGTGTTGATGTTGATGCAACTTGCACGCAAGCAGTATCTGGTAACCTTCGCTTGTTCATTGCAGTGGTTGAAAGAGAAGTTTCTTTCGCTACAGCACCTGGATCAAATGGTGAAACTGAATTCTTCAACGTATTGAAACAATACATTGGAGCTGGTGGTACTGGAGGTAACACAATTGCTGGATCATGGGCAGTTACTGATAACGCTACTTATAACGAAAGCTGGACATTATCTAATGTTTATGATGACAATCAATTGTCTGTAATTGCTTGGATTCAAGATATTACAACTGATGAAGTTCATCAAGCTGGATACTCTGCTCCTGTAGCATTGTATACTACGAATGCAACTGCAGAAACGATTACTAATGTTCCTGCTGAAGTTTGTGGAAACTCAATCACTCCAACAATCAGAATTAAAAACAACGGGGGTGCGCCACTTACTTCTTTGACAATTGGTTACGATGTGAACGGTGGAACGCCAATGACTTACAACTGGACTGGGAACCTTGCTTTCCTTACAGGTGAAGATGTTGCATTGCCAGGAATTACTTTCGCGGTATTAGCTTCAAACGCTCTTAACATTACATTGACTGCACCAAATGGTGGAACAGATGAATTCCCTGCTGATGATGCTGCAAATGCTAACTTCAACGAAGCGATTGCTGCTACAACTACTTCAGTTGATTTAACAATCGTTCCTGACAACTATGGTTCAGAAACAACTTGGACTGTTAAAAACAGTGCTGGAACTACATTGTACTCTGGAGGACCTTATACTGATGGTGTTTCTACACCAGAGATTACCAACATGACAATTAGTGCATCTGATTGCTACACATTTACAATCAATGATGCGTATGGTGATGGTATCTGCTGTGCATGGGGAGCTGGATCATACACAATCATGAATGGTGCAACTACTCTTGTTACTGGTGGTGAATTTGGAGCTACTGAAGATCGTCTTTTCCAAGTAGCTTTAGCTGGTATTGGTGAAAACGGATTCGTTACTGGATTGAACGTTTATCCTAACCCAACAAACGGGATTGCTCATATCGATGTAAACCTTGTTCAATCAGCTAATGTTGCTGTTCAAGTTTACAACTCTTTAGGTCAATTAGTAGGTGGATCAAGTAAGGGAGAATTAACGGAAGGAGCTCATACTTTCGATGTTGATTTCTCGAACTTAGATGCTGGAATCTACTTAGTTGATGTTATTACTGGCGACAAGAAAATTACAACTCGTGTTTCTAACATGAAGTAATTTCTTCGATCTTAGTTTAAGATAAAATGGCATCCATTCCTTCTGGGAATGGATGCTTTTTTTTGCTCCATATTTTTATCGCTCTATGCTTCTCACAGTATTAATTTTTATCCTTGGCTTGAAGGTCTGAAAATACCGAACATGGTTTTTGTCTTTCACCCCTTGTATCGATCCATTTTACTATCTTTAGCGGCTTCAAAAGGCGAACTATGGCGAAAATAAGGAAACAGGATGCGTTGGATTATCATTCTTCAGGAAGACCTGGAAAAATTGAGGTGGTTCCAACAAAGCCATATGCTTCTCAAAGAGATTTATCGCTTGCCTATTCCCCAGGAGTAGCCGAGCCTTGTCTGCGAATTGCTGAAGACAAGGATGACGTATATAAATACACGAGTAAGGGAAATCTGGTAGCAGTAATATCAAACGGAACTGCTGTTCTTGGTTTGGGGAATATTGGACCTGAAGCCTCGAAACCGGTGATGGAAGGAAAAGGGCTACTTTTCAAAATATTCGCTGATATTGATGTATTCGATATCGAATTAGACGCAGACGACCCGGAGCTATTTATTCAAACAGTAAAAGCACTTGCACCAACATTTGGGGGGATTAATTTAGAAGACATTAAGGCCCCTGAGGCATTTGAGATTGAAGCAAGGTTGAAGGAGGAACTCGATATTCCTATCATGCATGATGACCAGCACGGGACAGCAATTATATCGTCGGCCGCACTTCTGAATGCATTAGAATTAGCAAAAAAGAAAATCAGTAAGGTAAAGATTGTCGTTTCTGGAGCTGGCCCATCAGCACTCTCATGCGCAAAACTCTACCATAGACTTGGAGCGAAATTAGAGAACATTTTCATGTTCGATTCCAAAGGATTAATCCATGCGGGACGTCAGGACTTGGATAAGTACAAAGCATTTTTCGCAGTTCATAAGAAGGATGTTGTCT
>JBLHON010000082.1:0-13082 GCA_047621865.1 Crocinitomicaceae bacterium
AGAGCAACTTACGGACAAAGATCTATTCGAGCAAAATACCCAGAGTACGGGAGAACTTCTTCAGTTGGAGTTGGATCAAATTCAAGCCCTTGATCTTCCTGCAGATCCATCAGAAATTGGAATTGGAGGCGCAGGAGCTTCACCAACTCCTCTTTTCAAGATTAAGAGAGACGAGAACTTTAAACTCGCGACTTATTGGGATGCTTCAGAAGTAAGAAGGCGCGCACTGATTGGTCCTTCCCAATTTGACAGTAGAATAGAAGTCAATGAGCTTAGTCCATTAATTTCCTGGCAACGCAAAATATTAGATAACAGTAGATCTGTAGGAGTCGTAATCCATAGAGATCGCCTTTCTGACCTCACGGATTCAATTTATGCACTCGATATTTCTACACACCTTAAAACCGTTTTTAAACTCTGTCCCGAAGAACCCTATGGAGCTCAAGTATCACTTGGAGTTGGAACGGCATTTATCATAGGAATGGATACCATGATGACGGCAGGTCACGTTTTCGAAGGCAGCATAGAAGATTATGTCATTCTTTTCAACTTTGAAATCATCAATCGTGGTGGAGCTATTTTTCCAATTGTCTATCAAAGAAACGTATACGAAATTGAAGAAATCATTAGTGAGGATACTCAACTTGACATTACAAGCTTCAGAGTGAATAAACCACTTCAGGCAGCTCCATTAAAATTAGCAACTCAAAATACGCTCTCAAGAAACCAAAGCATTTACATGATTGGACATCCTTCTGGCTTACCAAAAAAAGTAGCGCTTAATGCATCCATTTATACCAATGATGAGCTATTCCATTTTTATACAACATTGGATGCCTTTCAGGGAAATTCTGGATCTCCTGTATTCGATATGGAAACGCACACAGTTATTGGCGTCCTCGTTTCTGGCTTACAAGATTATCAATGGACAGGAAGCTGTAATAAATCAAATGTCTGCTTCATCCCTTATTGCAAAGGTGAAAAGGTGATGCGTATGGAACAGATTCTAAACGAATAAATCCAATAGCACTAGTAAGTCACGATTTTCGATGGTAATTGCGCTTATTCTTCTGAGCTGAATTATGAGTTAATCAATAATTGAGTTCAATCCACTTACAAGGCGTATTCGTAATTGACACTGTCCCTGATTGAATTACATTAGATGTTCCTCCTTCTTTAATGGAGTAACTTTTACTCGAAGATTGTGATGTTCCAAGACTTATTGTTGCCGTGAATCCTTCGGAACCAGCACAGGTTGGTTCAGAGACCGAAAATTGAGTGACAGAAACTGACCCTTCTTGTACGCCATCAATATAAAAATCTAAATTGGGAATTGATGCAGTCACCAAGTTTGTCGCCGTAACTGAAGTGAACCAAAACACAGCATGCCCATTGAACGTACACGACTCATCGTCCTTCTCTGCCTCAGTACTATAATTAGCGGCAGTAGCATCTATACACCCCTTTTTCTTACACGAAATCATTCCCAAGAAAAGAGCAAATGTGATTATGGATATCGTTTTCATACTATGAATGGTTAGTTTATTTCTTCACAAGTTAGCCAATCTTTATGAAATAAAAAAAGACCACATAACAACTGGACCGATCATCCAATCCGTTCAATGCGATTTTCTAAACCTTATCAAGCTAAGCCAATAATCAGAGGTTTAACTTCTATACTGGCTGATATTCTTCTTGGATATAAGCTCCAATTTCATTTTCTATTGCTTTGAATTTCTTGTGGAACACTGCAAAATAGATGATAATTGGAATTAAAATTCCTCCTAAAACCATACACGCTGCGAAGATCATCGTTCCTCCCATAGTTGGGAAATTTCCACCAACTATAATCTTGTTTTTACGAATCAATATATTCGCTCCTGCTGAGCTGCTCTGCTTAGCAATTAGCAAGTTTTTTCCGCGCATGTTGAACGAGTAATCTGGAAATTTAGCCGTTAATTTTTCCTTTAATTCGGGAAACTGGACTGAATTTGGTTTGATTGGAATATTCATAATATGTAGTGTTAAGTCCGACCAAGGTAGCAATAATATGATAGCATTGAATTGAGAGTAGAAACAGATATCATTATTATCACACGAGTTCTTATCTTTAGCCTGCACAATAATTGACAATTGCTGCGTTCTTTTATCGTATGAGACACTTGGTATTTCTTCTCGCTCTTTCTTTATTTCCATATGGTCTTCATGCGCAATTGAAGAAAACCTATTACGAGAGTGGTACCCTCAAATCTGAGGGAGCTTGGGAGGGTGAAAAACGCATTGGTGAATGGAAGAACTATTTCGAAAGTGGTGTATTGGGGGTCCTTGGTAACTTTAAAGAAGGTGAACCTCATGGAATCTGGGAGGAATACTATCCAAATAGTCAATTGAAAAAGAGCGGTAGTTTTTTAGAAGGACAAACACATGGAGAGGTAAAGGGTTATTGGGAAAATGGACAGCTGAATTACGTCGAACACTACATCAATGGCATCTACTTTGGAGAACAGCGCTATTTTTACAAGACTGGCGAATTGAAGAGTAGTGAAAACTACGAAGATGGTCAACGTCATGGAGGGCTATTAGAGTATTATGAAACAGGGCAATTAAAAACCTCAGAATGGTACGTTGATGGAGTTGAGGACAGCATATCAATCAATCATTATCCAAATGGAGAAGTACGTCTCCAAGGTGTTTGGGATGCTGGAAAACGTATTGGTGAGTGGAAAGCTTATCATGATAACGGACAAATAGAAGTGATCAAACACTATACCGAGGAAGGCGAAGAAGACGGCGAATGGACCTACTATTATAAGTCTGGGAAGAAGCTTGGAAGTGCCAATTACGTAGAGGGTGAAAGAGATGGAGACTGGGTTGGTTATTTTGAAAATGGTCATCTAAAATCAATCGAACGCTATAATAGAGGGAAAGAAAATGGCGATTGGACGTACTACCATGAAAATGATACACTCATGGGCAGTGGCAAGTGGATTGATGGCAAAAGAGAGGGCGTATGGACTGAGTATTACGAAAATGGAAACTTTAAAACATCAGCCTCTTTTGGCAAAGGGATTCCAGAAGGAGCATCCTTCGAATTCTTTGAGGATGGTAAACCTCATACAACTACAGAGTGGGAAAATGGCCGACAAAATGGACCGTTCAAAGAATTTCATCCAAATGGTGAGTTGAAAACGGAAGGAACACTCAAGAATGGAAAGCAAGAAGGAGGTTGGAGAGAACTATACGACAATGGAGAAATCGCCTCTATTGGGAATTATATTGATGGGGAAAAAAACGGCGCGTGGTCCTTTCATGACAGAAATGGAAAGAGGACTGATCTTGGAACTTACTCACTAGGGCTTAAAAGTGGCGTTTGGACAACCTACAATTCTGAGACCTCAGGAATTGAATCTGAAGAGACTTATTTGAATGGGAAAAAGGACGGTTATTGTGTTTACTATCATAAGAACGACCAGGTTCACAAGAGTGGATACTATCATGAAGACGCACAACTTGGAGACTGGAAAGAGTTTGATACGAATGGTAAGCTCATCAAAACGACAACTTTTTAGCGAGATTCTTTCGTATCTTCGCCTTCACAAACAATTTTTATGAAACGTCTACTGCTTCTAGCTTTCATTGGCATTGCCCAATTGAGCACATCACAATTGACTATTGATGTCATGTCCTATAATGTCCTCAACTTCCCTAATGGTGATGCCTCGCGTATTGATACTCTCAAGAAAGTCCTCAACCATTACACGCCAGACCTTCTACTATTGCAGGAACTAAAATCTGACGTTGGGTTGCAACAAATTGCAACAGCTTTGAGCGATCTCTCTCCAAATAATTACGTTTCTGGTACATGGGAAGATCAGCAATCAAATCCAGGTACGTCTTGGAAATTACAGCAGAATATCGTCTACAATACCTTCGTTTTTTCACTCGCTGAAGAGCGCGTTATTACTACCACTTATCGGGATGTGAACTACTTCAAACTCTATTTGAACGACGAGGCTTTATCGACCACTTTTGATACCGTCTTTATCCATGTTTATGTCACACATTTAAAATCTTCCCAAGGATCAACAAACGAACAATTGAGACTTGAAATGTCCACTGCCATGAGGGCTGACATCAATGCACTTCCAGCCAATAGTTATGTGTTATGTGGAGGTGATTTCAACCTCTATACTGATACAGAACCAGCCTATCAACACCTCATTACCACTGGTCTTACAAATACCCTTTATGACCCAATTGCAATGCCGGGTAATTGGCACGATTCAGGTTTCCCAAACAAGGAAATTCTTACTCAATCAACACGTCTTAACGCCCTTTCAGATGGAGCAGGTGGTGGACTTGATGATCGTTTCGATTTTGTGCTTCACAGTGGAGAATTGAGTGCCGCGAATCCCGAGTTAAATTATGTAGCTGGAACCTATGATGCACTCGGAAATAATGGAACGTGCTACAATCTTGATTTGACAAATTGTACTTCTGTTGGGAACGTTCCCGATTCTATCATCTCTGCATTGTACTATAGTTCTGATCATTTACCTGTCGTTTTCTCACTTGCAAGTGATGTGGTTTTAAGTGCAAATAAATTGGAAGCACATCCCCTTAAATTGTATCCAAATCCTGTCACGGGAATCTTGCACCTGAGCACTGAGTCTAACGTCACTCTTTCAATCCACTTGATCGACTTATCTGGCAAACAAGTACATCTTTCTCACTTCAACGGAAATCATTCAATTGACATTTCCAGTCTTCAAGCTGGTGTTTATATTGCTGAAATTTGGGAAGGTCAGCAGCTCGTCAAACGCGAAAAAATCAGTGTGCACTAACGTTCAGGTTATAGTTTCGGCTTCTTCTCCTAAGGAATGAATTACACGTAGATGAATTAGCTAGGGAAGGAAAAATTCTTCCCCGTTTCATCTTCGAATTCTGATCTCCAATTTTCACCATGTAACTTGATCATATAATCATTTGCTTCCCTGTTATTGGATTTAACAGATTGCATAAGATCAGGAGTTATGTTACATCCAGAAACACGAATAACCATAAAGCCGTGAGCTGTAGTCAGAGAAATCTCATCAGGACGTCCATCTAAATAATCCGAAGGCGCTAACTCGCCGTAGATTTTAAAGGTTGGGATATAGATCTCATCAGAAGGAGTATTCGAGATAACCTGCTCGCCTACTCCTTTTTCAATCTCCATAGAGCTTTCAGGAGTAGTACATGCGAATGCAGCAATCAATAATGTCGTTGTTAAAAGGATACCGTTCATAATGTTCTAATTTCTTTTCTGTACATATCAACTGTCCACAGGTTCAAGTTTCTAAAAAAAATTAGGCTTCATCGTATATTCTATTAATTGAAACTTGTCAATTTTTACCAGTCTTATATTTCTTTCTACCATTCAACAAGGAAAGAATACCATTAATCAATTGGGAAATATTTTGCTGTAACTTCTTGAAAGGGTCGGGCGTCATACTTACAAGAAACAAAGAAATTGAATCACCAAAACTAAAGAATATGAAAAAGATTATCGTTTTATTCGTAACATGTATTTTAACTTTCAGCGCAAGTTTCGCAGGAGGCAATCCAGAATTATCCAAAGAACTTAAAGACAAAATAGTTGTCGACTTAAGTAATGTAGATTTGAATGAATATGCTCCAGAATTTGTAGAAGTACAATTCGAGATTTTCGATGGAGAGATTATTATCCGAGAAATCAACAGTACAAACTGTGAGCTTCAAGAAATTCTTCTCACAAAAATGTACTCTTTGCACATTGATGCAGATTATGTTGAAGGGCAAGTTTATAGCTATAAATTTAGCTTCAAGTTCGTATAGAGGAGAATTAGCTTGCGATCAGGTTAAGATTTCACCATCAATTGAAGTAGTGTACTCGCAACTAACTTTTTTGAGTACTTTCAGAGGGTAAAACCAACTTCCGCTGATGAGATTCTCAAGTACATTTCTTTTTGTATTCTGCTTCCAGATCACCTCTATTTCACAATCAAATAGTGGAGATCTTGAACAGTATGTTGGAATGTACATTGATAATCTACCAGGGAGTTCAGGAGATGATTTTCAAGAACCAAGCACACAGCAATTAGCTGATTGGGAGACAATGATTGAATCTCTTTTGGCTGATGATCTAACGAGTGCACGAAGCATAGCAGATTCCCTCAATTACCAAATCGTTGCGTATACGCAAACGCCATCTGGCGAACTTCACTATGTCGTTGAAGAACTTACGCCCTCTATCCATTTCTGGGGAATGTACCTGTTCAATGCCAATCCATGTCGAGAGAATTTAATCTTGCAGGCACCTCATCCCAAATTCGACTTCAACACTGGAAAGCAAGCTGCCTTTTCATATGTTCGCCTATCAAATCTGGCGCTTTTTGTTCCGGGGACGCACCGTTGTAATAACAGTACTTCCTCTACGTGTAGTGGAACGACGAGCGTCTGCTTAGGGTCATCTGCACCATTTCAAATTTCAGATAACGCCCATACAGTTCTGTCAGTTTTTCAACGTACAACAGAGGTGATAAATGGATCCAATGATGATGCTGTTTTCGTTCAACTTCATGGTTTTTCGAAATTGGCAACTGATCCTTATGTGATCATGAGCAATGGAACTCGAGATACTCCTGTCACAGATTATGTGGATTTAATTCGAGCGGAATTGGTTCTCATTGATCCAACATTAACGTTCGAACTCGCCCATATCAATCTGGCTTGGACGCGTTTGATCGCCTTTAGCAATACACAGGGACGATTAATCAATTCGAGCAGTTCTCCCTGTGATACTCACCTGGACGTCTCTTCTGGAAAGTTTGTGCACATCGAACAAGAAAAAACAAAATTGCGCGATGACTCGATAGGCTGGAACAAAATCTATTCTGCTCTGGCGATTGTATTCCCATGTAATTCAACTGCTGAAATCTCTGAAGTGGAAGCAACATCAATTTACATCTCACCAAATCCTGTGTTTGGAAACGAATTAACGATTCATGGAGATGAACTGACAAATTACACCTTAATTGATCTCAACGGGAACATCTTGCTAGCATCTCGATTCAGTGCAACATCATCAACTCAGATTGATGTTTCGAGCATTCAAAAAGGTCTTTATCTCCTAGTTCTGATTTCTAATGATGAGTCGATCACGCAAAAAATAATTCGTTTCTAAAGTTAAAACCACGCATGAATCGATCCGAAATTCTAAACGATATTACCGCTGTTCTTCTCGACGAACAATTGGATTATCATGACCTTAGCAAAGCAATGAATTCATATAAGTCGATTTTAAATTCGTTCGCCACAATTGCACTTGAAGATGAAGAGAGCAAAAAAGACATTCAAATGAGCAATGGAATTGCCATTGGAATGACCTGGGCTGCGAGATGCATTGATGATCAGATTCGAACAAAACGTTTCATTAAAGGAACATTCGAAGCCATTCAAGATCAATTGAAAACAAAAAAATCAGTTCACTTACTCTATGCTGGAACAGGACCTTATGGCACCTTGATTCTCCCAATCTTGTCGAAATTTTCTCCCAAGCAGCTAAAAGTAACCTTGCTGGAAATCAATGAAACCAGCATGAAACATGTTCAGCAGATCATACAAGAATTGGGCTTTGAAAATTCAGTGGTAGAATACCTGAATGTCGATGCCACCACTCATGTTTTTGAGCCAGACATCCATTATGATATTGTGCTGAGTGAGACAATGCAACATGCCTTGGTGAAGGAGCAACAAGTTCCACTTTTTCTCAACATCATGAAACAAGTATCGCCAAGTACATTGATGATTCCAGAGAACATCCAGCTTGATTTGGTCCTGATTAGGTCTAGATCAATTGAAATTGAAGCTCCACGAAAATGGACTTCCATGAAAACTATTTTAAATTTTAATCGTTCGTGCATTGACAGTTACAACGCAGATAAAACCTCAATGGATCACTCATTTATTGACGTTTCTTTAATCGTTCCTCAATTCGACAAGAGCAGCTATGACCATCTTGCTGTCACGACCAAGATTCACGTCTATGCCAACGAGTACATTAACACAAATGAGAGTGGTTTGACAATTCCAAAAACACTTGAACGAGCACAAAAGTTAGTCAGCGGAAAAACGAAAATTAATTTACGATATGATATTTCAGAGAACTCAGACTATACGTTAGAGCTTAGGAATTGACCAAACCAGACCAATGGCCCACTTGTCTGAATTCAATTCAAAAAGTACGTCCAAATTATTCTTGCCGTCAATTCTTATTTTTTGATCAGCCTATAATGTTTGATCAAACCTTCACTTTCGATTGCAATTGTATATACCCCTGCTGCATTATTCAATCTGAATTGATAGTTTGGAGTACTAATTTCCTCAGATGCATATACGATTTGCCCAGTGACAGTATACACTTTCAAGAATACTCCGCTCAAACCTCCAAGACTGATATTGATTACTTCCTCAATTGGATTTGGGTAGATGTTAATTCCATCAAAGATTGCATATTCGTCGAGCCCAGAAATATCAGTAAATAAGATACATGCTGACGTGTCTACACATATTCCATCGTTAACAATAACGGCATATTCGCCCGTTACAGTAGGGGTGAAACTTTGGCCCGTTTCCCCAGGAATTAGGGTGTATCCAGGGCAATTTACCCATTGGAACGTATTACTCGCGGCTGCATCAGATGTCAATGTAACACCATCATTGGTGACGGTCATATTAGCAATACTCTGCCAATTAATATTTAGCGAAGTTGTACTATCGCAACCTGTTACAGATGCTCCAGTTAAAGTATGATACCATGGTCCTGTTCCATCTACAGGGAAATATGTATTCCCGTCAATCCATTGATAGCCTGTGTTTTCACAGGCATCTATCATGTTAACACTCGTATCTGGAACACTGTACCAGTTCAAAAAGAGTGATGCAACACTGTCGCATCCATTCACAGATCCACCCACTATGGTATGATACCAAGGTCCATTTCCATCAACAGGCAAGTAAGTGTTTCCATCTATCCACTGATAACCAGTGGCACATTCATTCAAGGAAGTGATACTTGTATCTGGCAAAGCATACCAATTTATATTCAGTTTCGAGGTACTGTCACATCCATCAACAGACGCTCCTGGATCAGTATAATACCATGGGCCTGCACCATCAAGAGGAGTATATGTATTTCCATCAATCCACGAATAGCCAACATTGGCGCATTCATTTGCACTAACAATTGTTGTGTCTGGTGAAATCCAATTCAGATAAAGCGTGGTAACACTGTCACATCCAACAAATGATTGAGCAGGAAGGGTGAAATACCAAGGTCCTGTTCCATCAACAGGGTTGTAGGTGTTTCCGTCGCCATCTAGCCAAGTATATCCATCACTCGCACAAGCATCTGTGTAGGTAATACTCGTGTCAGTGATACAGATATGGGATGCCTCATAGCTCCAGAAATCATCGAGATAATCATCATTGTACCCCGTTCCCAAATAGCCAAGACCATTCATTTCGAAGGCAACTGCAGTTGTCCTTGCATCACCAGGGAAGTCATTCCTTTGAACCCATATATTAGAATCTATATTGAACTCCCAAACATCGTCCATATAATTCAGGTTTATATCATACCCTGTTGCGAGAACAATTTGAGGGTAAATGCCAAATCCAACTGCTCCAGCTCTTGAACTTCCAGCAAAATCTGGTTTCTGTGTCCATTGATCCAAGATTGGGTCGTACTCCCAAAAATCAGATGTTGGCACCCCATCATCTCCTGTAATCAAATAACCTTTGCTACCCATGGAGAATCCCACGGCTGATTGTCGAGCAGACCCACCAAAGTCACCTAATTGAAACCAAGTGTTCGTCCCTGGGTTGTATTCCCAGAAATCCTTTTTGTAATTCTCATTTTCATCAACTCCTGTTCCAACATAGCCTTTGCCACTAATTGCAAATCCAATGGCGTGTCTTCTTGCCGATCCGTCAAAATTTGCCATTTGAGCCCATGAATCTGTTGCTGGGTCGTACTGCCAAAAATCCACAAAATATGGGTTTCCAGTGCTACTTCCAGTTCCGACATACGCGAAGTTTCCTATCGGGAACGAAACAGCTGCACATCGTTCCAGTCCAAGTCCAACGGCATTACCTATTGCTTCCTCATTACTCCAATCATCTGATGGTACATCATAGGCATACAGTTGTCTTCGTTCAAAATTTTCATCCAAGCCTAAACCAATATATCCTGTTCCATTTAGTCCAAAACCAACACAAGCTGATTTGGGTGCACCATTCACATTCTGAAGTGGTGTCCACGTATCCTGTGCATTTACATTGAATTGCGTAAATGCCAACAGGAAGATTAACGTTCTACTGTATTTCATCATTTCAACATAATTTTATGTGTGGATACTAGTGTGTTATTAGCATTGAACATTCCCAAAATATACGATCCTACCCGCTGATTCGAACAGTCAATTTGTATCGATTTACCTGTAACAGGATAACGAGCGACAATTGCTCCAATGCTGTTGTACATCAGTAAATAATCGATCGAATGATTTTCTTCCCATTCTACATTGACCACATTGGTTGCAGGATTCGGGAAGATCAAAGTATTTGAATTTTCCAACTCATCCAAGGCTGCCTCTTCCATCATCCATCCAAAAGCACTCATTGATTCATACTCATACATGCTTCTTTTTTGTCCAAAACTTCCTTTACCACATCCGAAATAACCTTTATTATTAAGCGAAAAACTCACTCCATATCTTCTGCCATCTGTTGGGAAGTAGGCCCTTATTTTCCATCTATCAAAATTCGGGTCATATTCCCAAAGATCTTCTTTGAATCCTCCATCTGCTCCACAACAAATAAACCCTCTTCCATTCAGACTAAATGTTCCACCAGCTCCTCTTTCGTTACCATTACAATCAGCTCTTTGATCCCACGTATTCGAAACTTCATCATACGCCCACAAATCCTTCTCGAATACATCCTGACCACTTCCGAAACCAACGAAAGCAATATTATTGACAACAAAACTCATCAAATTATAGCGATCACCACCTGGGAAATTTACCCGTTGAAGCCATGAGTCTGTTGGGGGATCATACCTCCATAAATCTTTCTCATAATTACTTGTACCTTTCTTTCCACAGGCAACATAACCATAATTATCAGTGGCAAATGCAGTGGCAAAATAGATTCCATTTCCACCTCCACCAGGATAATCAGAAATTTGAGTCCAGGTATTCAATAATGGATCATACGCATAGAAATCATCTAAGGTGATTCCCAGAGCCGAATACTGAGCAGAATGTCCTGTCCCAACATAACCTTTACCAGCTAGCGAGAACCCGACTGGATTTCGTCTCTCAACCCCTGGTAAATCCGAAAGCTGAGACCAAGAATCTGCAATTGGGTCAAACACCCAAAGATCCTTTGTTACTATGGTATCAAGACCAGCACATAGATATCCCAATCCATTTAAAGAGAAGGAAGCTGCTCGTTCTCTTTTAACGACAAATGGTTCCATTTGAGTCCATGTATTCTCCTGTCCTGTCACGAACGTGGTCAGCAACAACAGGCTCCACAAAAAAAAGTGTTTTTTAATCATTTCTTATTCTTTTAAATGAATTCCAATCAATTGGTTGTTCAGGTCAAGAGACCTAATGAATTTCGTCGACCATTATCAAAGCTTTCCTGCTTTTATCAAATGACCGCCCTTCATTAATTTATAAATACAGTTTGCGGGTAAATCATTCAATTCAAGTTGAACTTCACTCGAGTTGACAGGTAACTTCTTTATAACTTTACCTTTTTCATTGGATACCACCACGGCTAGATCGTCATGAGAGCCAACGAGGTTATTCACCTTTAGGTCGAAACTATTATTCGGCTTTTTATCGATGATGATATCAATGTTGCCTGCCTCGGGGAGCCACAAAGCTGGTGAGTAATTCGGGTTGAATTCCCATAGGTCATTGAAATTAATTCCATTTGTTCCAATTGCTGCATAGGCTTTATTGGCAATCACGAAGGAGACCATATACCTCCTAGAGATTCCTAGAAACTCTTCGATTTCCACCCATGTATCAGTAGCAACATTGTATTGCCAGAAGTCGTCCATATCATCACCCAAAAGAGGATTTCGTCCAGTTCCAATATAACCTGTTCCTCCCATAGCAAATCCTGTAGCATCTTGCCTAATTGAATCACCAACATTTGCCTTCTGAGTCCAAGCATCAAGAACAGTATCATACTCCCAGAATTCATTTGTTGCTGAGCCTGAAATTAGATCACCCGTTCCCATATAGCCTTTGGCTCCTATGGCAAATCCAACAGCCGATAACCTTGAGCTCCCAGGAAAGGTTTGGATTGATGTCCACGTGTCTGTTGAGGGATCGTATTCGTAGAAATTATTTGATGTTCCACCAGAACTCCTTCCAGAGCCTAAATAACCAAGATTTCCGACAACAAATGAAATGGCTCCTCTTCTTCCCGTAGGGATATCAACCAGTGCCGTCCAAACATTTGTAGACGGGTCATACTCCCAATTATCGTCGAGGTAATTACCTCCAGTTGTTGTGCCTGCTCCTACATAAGCCTTTCCGCCAATACTAAATCCATGGGCATGATAGCGAGCACCTCCAGCAAAATCCGCTTTTTGCGTCCATGTATTACTGGCCGGATTATATTGCCAAAAATCGTCGAAAAGAATATTTGACACAGTGTTCAAATGACCTAGACCAACATATCCTTTATTTCCAATGGAAAATGCCGTACTTCTGTGTCTGGCAATTACAGGCATGTTTGCTTTTTGATTCCAAGTCTGAGCGTAAGAATCAGAGGTAATGGCAAAGCATAGCACCATCAGTAGTATAATTTGTTTCATAAGTAATTAATCTTTTTGAAGCGTTTGGTAATGAGCTTTAGACAAAGCGATATTGCTCAATTTAGGCAATTCATTACTATTAAATCGATTTAATGTGTATTTTAAATCTCGCAACATTTGAAATCCTGTCAATATTCATTGATAATCAACTAGTTACGCA
>JBLHON010000083.1:0-13057 GCA_047621865.1 Crocinitomicaceae bacterium
TTGTTGAACGCGCGCAAGAACAATTCGATGAAGAAGAGGCACGTAAGCTTCAAAAGAAAATACAAAAGAACCAATTCGATTTCAATGATTTCCTAGGTCAACTTCAGCAAGTGAAGAAAATGGGGAACGTGAAAGATTTGATGGGGATGCTTCCAGGAATGGGCAAGGCAATGAAAGATGTTGACATTAAAGATGACGCTTTCAAACATATTGAAGCAATCATTTATTCTATGACTCCAAAGGAGCGTGAAAATCCACAACTCATCAATGTGCCACGAAAAAATCGCATCGCGAAAGGAAGTGGAAGAGACCTGCAGGAAGTGAACAAGTTGATGAAACAATTTGAGGACACTAAGAAGATGATGAAGATGATGTCCAATCCAAAGAATATGCAACAGATGATGCGTCAGTTCAAAGGTGCAGGAGGCGGAGGTGGAATGCCTGGAATGTAATCACTCTAGGAGATGTCTGACTTTGACACACTTCTCGATACTGCAGAAGAGGACAACAGTCCCGAAATTTCTCCAAGAAATCAGCGCCCAGATCAACTCGGTGCTCTTGTGGTACTGACAATCGTTGGAATTTTCGTTTGGGGGTTTGTGATTTGGTCAGATGCTAAATCCTTTAGTCACGAGCTCGCTAGTAGCCGTCGAGATGGATTATCAACAAGGAATTACATAATGGGAGGTATGATCCTCTTGAATTTGCTCGGAAATATTTTCTGCTTAATTGGAGCAAGTTTCATGTGGCGACTGAAAAGAACGGGCTTTTTCTTCTATATAACAGGACAAATCTTCGTGATTTTTGGCGCAATTCTCTCGATCAAATTTGAACTGGGTCTAATTAATGACCTCACTGGAACTTTTCTTTTACTTCCCACAGCTGGCTTTATGTTGGTATTTATCGTGCTGTATGTTCAGAATTTACGTCACATGCGTTAGTGTCAATCAATCAAGAGTGGACAGGATGAACTGAATCTGCTGCGCGAGTTTGATTCTATTAAAATCATGTATTTATGATTCCCTTTGTGAAACAATCATCAGATTGTCTCATCATAAAATCGACTAAGTTTTTCAATCCTAAATAATGATCAAACATGTGAGGATCTGGCTTGAGATAATTAAAGTTTTGATGTCTCCAGAAGGACATAGTTGCTCCAGCATAAATGGTAAATGCTTTTAGGGAGTTCAATTCTTCTTCCAGTAATTGTGTTTCAGATTGATAACCTTCTAAGAGGTGTCTAGCTTTCCCTAGATTTATTGTTTCTCCTTCACCACACATTCCAATAATCATCATGCCAACATCAAAGACGCGATAGTAATAAGCAGCCTCTTCAAAATCAATGATTACAACTGAGTTTTCATCCTTGCCAATTAGTACATTGTTCCAGAAAAGATCACAATGAATCAGTGATTTAGGTAAATCCAAATTCCTGTAGGGCGATATATATTCCATGATCCCCTTGATCCAGTTATTGAATTCTGAAGTAGGGGCATAGTTGTTCACATTCCCAAATTGTTCCTTTCCATAGCCAAGCTGCTTAGGAAGGTAATCTGGGGCAGCTATTTTGTTCAATTTGGCAAGTTCTCTCCCGATCATTTTTAAGAGTGGGGGAGATACGTCTTCTTGAATTTCGCCTTCTAGATAATGTTTGAAAATGATTGGCCTGCCTTCCCAAATAAGAATAGGTTTCTTATCAATGGTGTAAATTATTTCTGAAGTCTTAAAATTATTTTGTCTCAAGTGTTCTAAAAGATGAGCCAATTCTGCAGCTCTTTCTGCCGATTGTGCTTCACAAATACTCAGGACATATTTACCACTTTCTGATGTGATTAAATAGTTCGTATTCTCAGAGCCACCACTTAATAGCTTGAAGGAGGAGACACCATGAATAGTAAATTTTGCTGAAACAGCTTCAATCTCAAGGGTTGTTAATCGAGTGTAGTGCTCCATAGTTGATTTGTGCTTGTGCCTTTTTTTTAATCTAAATTAATAATACTCGGGATTTAGCTAATACCTAGTTTAATTGATTGAAGGTAAGCTTGAATTTCGCTGTTTATTCCAATCTTCAGGAAGTTTCAAGTTTTCTAAAAAATCAATTTTCACGTCATTCCATCCAAGCATGTTGATCTTTTCAATTTTCAGATCTTTCATTCTTTCTTTCAATTCTTCACTATGATGTGCAGTTGAAAAAATGAATAGGTCATTTGTTTTCATATCAATAATCAATGTGCTCGGATATTGACCACTTAATTTTGGCCAGTATTCACGTTCATTGGTTGCTACAATCACACTATCTAAAATTCCAATCGTCTGAATGGAGGAGAGTTGAAATTCATCCCTTGAATGAAAATAATCTGGACCTTGAAGAGTCTGATTGTCAAAAACCAAGAACCAGTCATCAGAACCTGAATTTGTTGGAGAAATAATCTCGTAGGGCTCTATCAAAGGAACTCTCCATAGGTCACCTGATCTTGAATATGAATAGAAATCGTTTTGCTGGTCTGTTCCAAAATTACAGGACGAACAGGTGCAAAGAAGAATCAATATGTATGCGAATGCTTTCATTTTGTTTAATGATTCGTTCCAACCCAAAGGCCATCTCGAAGTTAAGAAAAACCATGAATTTTTGAACATTGGAACGGGAGTGATCGATTGAGCCTCGAGCCTGTTAACAGACAGGTTTTATAGATTATTTTCTATGTTTTAGTAAATAATTGAAGTTCTGAATTCTTATCTACCAATTTTCATGGCCATAGATTCGTTAGGTAGACTGGTGCTTTTCTTTCAGATCTTGATGAACTACGATTTTTGAATTTATTGAAAGTCAGTATATTTACTTCAAAACCTTATCGTATGAAACCACTTATCTTCTCTTTCGTTTTATTGTTTGTCGTAAATGTCAATGCCCAAATTCTCGATGATGTGAGGGAGTTGACTGAATTGAACCTTCCAGATCAAACTGACGCTTATCCCTATTTAACAGATGATGGGCTTCGCTTGTATTTCACGAATAATAACGGTGGCTCTAATAATATATATTTCACATCCCGACCTAATTTGACTAGTAATTTTGGGTGGCGTGCATTAATAGATTTTGACTTGTTTGATGGGGCGATTAGCTGTTGGTTTACAGTAGATGAGCTAACTGCTTATTATTCAACAAGTACTGATTTGTTCTATGTAACTCGTGCCACTCCAGCATCTGCTTTTGGAGTTCCTATTCAGATTACGTTAACAGGTGGTATAGCTTCATTTTTTGGAGGTCTATCACTTACGCCTGGAGGGGAAGAGCTCTATATCTATACGGGAAATGAATTATCAAAATACGCCTATGTAAATGATACGACATACGCATTTGTAGCCGAGGAAGTTCCTCCAGTTGGATACGAGGGGGCCACTGGGCAATTATCCAAGGATGGATTAGAGTTGTGTTGGTCATTGTCTCCAATAGGAGTGGATAGCATGTATCTATTTCAACTAGATCGAGTGGCAATAGGTGATGATTTTGGGAACCCAGTAATGCTTAATAATCTAATTAATGCATCCACGAGAATGAATTCACAAGCCACCTACGCGAAATCAGCGAATGTTTTGATTTGGGTACGAAACGATGATGGTACGTGGGACGACAACGATTTGTTTATCGCTCAGGATGGTTCTCTTAGCATTTTCGAATTAACGAATGCCCCTAAAGAACTCGTGAAAATAGTTGACCTAATGGGCAGAGAAACTGTATACACACCAAACACTGTACTTATCTATGTATATAATGATGGCACGAGTGAAAGAGTGTTTAAACTCGATTAATAGCATTTGTAACTCAATCTATTGCTTGATGTAGTAGAGGTTATTTTAGGGCATCTTCCTTATTTTTTCAATGAAATACAATTTGAAATCACGCAAAAGTTCTCTCTTCTTCGCATCTATATCCTTAAGGTATTCTACATCACGAAATTCTAAAAGTGTCAATGAGCTTGAATTTCCATTTCCTTCTATCCTTAATTTTGAAGTTTCATTGTAAAAGTAGGTGAGCTTTGTTCTTGGATTAGATCCCTTAAAACGATTTTGATAGAAGAAGTTTCCTGCTTGATCAATGTATATAGAATCTCTCGTTGGATAGATGTACTCGCGAATGGTGTCTATTTTATTGGTTAATTTTCCATTTCCGAATATGTCAGTTTTGTAGACAAACATCGTGTCATAAATCGTATCGTAGGCTGAAGCATAGAACCATGAAGTATCAGCATGATCTACGTCGACCCGATAATCATTGGAGTTTTGAATATACATTGAGAGCTCTTCATTATTTAGAAGACTATCAGAAAAATTAACGGCATTTATTTTCCGAATCAACTCTGTCTTTGAAATGGGAAAATCAAATGTTTCATTAAAATCTACTGAGGCAGCAGGATTACTAGTGGCACCAAAGGAAAAGGCAGCAATCATTAGAGGAATGACTGGATGAAGTTTAAAGGTCTGTATACTTTCTTTTCGTCTGTTAAATTCAGATGCAATTGGTAAAACGAGTAGGGCAAGCAAGTCTGAATAATCAACCACTCGACTGATCTGCAACATGCTGATACTATTCCATCCATCTATGAATGACTGACTATAGCTGGATTTCCAAAAAACGAATAGAATGCCTACAACCCAAAAGATCCAAGCTCTGGCTTTCGGAAAAATTGCACACCAGAAGATAGAAAAAACAAAGATTCCGGCAAAGTCTGATAGCTTCCCCGTTATCCAATTGCCATACATTCCTTTTAATACGAAATCATTAAGCAGAATGACTAGTAGTCCAAAGAGGAACCAGTAGGAGGTAAGTATTTTAAGATTTAATTTCACTTGGATGATACTTGTTAGTGATCAAGGCTAAAATGACGTTCGTCTAATTACCTGTGATTCAGCTTTGAACTAAAGATAGTTATTTTCGAGAAAGCCAATTTGGCAAGGGATAAATGGAACATGAATTCTAGACCTTGCTGAAACAATTGCCATCTTTTTCCATGTGAATTTCGCCAAATCAATGTCTAGTGGTGGGCGGGGTATCTAACTTAATGTTTTCAAAAATGTAATCTTTAAACGCTCTTAGCTTCAGCTATATGAAAGGCAACACAATCCATTGATTTTTTATGAAAATTGTACGATTTGCCAACTATTCGCCATCCCATTTTTTGCCAGCGAAAAAACCTAAAAGCTTACGTCTAACTAGTGGGTGAGAATTCATGTTGTCGTTTACAGAGCAACAAGTTTTACCGATTTTTTGGGCCAAATTCTCTGAAATTCTCTGGAACCTTCCAATACTCATGACATTTGACTTGCAGGCTTTTTAAAAACTTGGCATTAGGCTTTGTAGTCTCTGGTGATAAATCATAGAGCTCTTCACACATCTCATAAAAGCCCTCTAGTATTTGCTTACTACTTGAGCCACCTTTATAAACAACCAGTGAACTTAGTGGAGGTCTTCCATTTTTTACTTCACTGAGTGAAATGGCTTCGAGATCCTCATTGAATTCATCTCGATCCTCAGGAATTTGAAAATTATATCCTGTATCTGCACCTGTATTCAACCTAGAAAAGGTAATCGTTTTATTTTCAGCCGCTAAATCTATCAGCGTCTCTCTTATTTCTCGATTAACGTATAATTCATCCATAAAGCACTTTTTATATTCTCAAATGTATGCTTTTATTAACTGTGCGTTTGCGAAGTGGATTTATTTTTTACGATAGGGTGTATTACCACTTAATAATAAGGTCTCTTTGGTTCAATAATGATTGAAATATCCACATTCCACTTTGAGGTGGATTCACAGAACCTTCCACAATCAGTACTCTAGAGGCGGCCGTGCAAGTTTTAATAGTGTACTCTTCCTGAGCTTTTGAGGCTATTGTGGCGAGTTCAATTCTCTCCTCCTCGGGCATGTCAAGATAATATTGATTCAATAATTTAAGCAGAGCGTCTTCAAATTGTTCTTTAGTAATTTTGAAAGAAGTAATGTCTCCTTGACAGTCGTGTTCTAGATTGGGAAATGTAGAATAAAGATGCCAACCAGATATTTGGATCTCATCAAGAGCATCAAGAGCCTTTCCTTCAGAATCGCTTAATTCGTTCTTCAACAATGATTTATTCTCTTCCTGAGGTTGATTTTTCTGTTCGTTCTGAGCGTCTACACAAGAGCAAATAGAGAGTGTGAGAAAAACAAGAATAATAGTTAGTGATCTCATAATCATCTAAAGTATATATACAGTAGTATCCAAAACATCCAAAAAGGTTCAATTAAAAATGAATTTTTTCTAAATAGATTTCTGGGTTTCGAAAATCCGACTACTTATAGTATTTGACACAACGAAAAAAGTGGTTGCTCCCTACCAAGAATCAAGCAAATCATCATTTTTTGGTCTCTCGTCAGAATAGACGTATTGTGCATCACCAAAAGCCAAAATTGGAAAGAACACAATTCCTAGAAGGACTAGTCCAACAGTAAATCCACTTTCTTTCCCGAAAGCTTTACTGATTCCATCCATCATCTTTATTAGAAATACAATATTCACAATTGGAATAAAAAACATCCCCAACCACCATGTTGGTTTTTTTGCAATTTGAAGAAATACGTAATAATTATAGATCGGTAATATACCCTCCCAACCTTCTCGACCTGCTTTCACACAAATTTTCCAGAAGGAAATAAAAATTAGGGACATGATCGCCAAATAAAAAATGATAACGAAGAGGAAAGCTATTTGCATAGTGGTAAGTTTTATGGTTTTCGTCTAAGTTACTGATTTCAATAGATTGTTACCACAAGTAGATTATATGGTCCATCATGGTGGTTCTGGTACATCTCATATGGCAATGAAATATGGGTGCACTTCTATTGTAATTCCACACAAAATCGATCAGTTTTTATGGAATGAAATCAATACTAACAAAGGTTTGGGGCCTAAAGGAGTCTCGATCAATCATCTTACAGAAGTAAATTTTGAATCCTTCTGACAAAGAAAAGGCAATAGAAGCATCGAGTAAACTACAAAGTGAGAATTTCAAATCAGAACTTAATAGTTTTATTATGTCCTAGATATAAAGGATAAACGTAGCATGGATTGTCACCTCCACACATAAAAATGAGGATGCCAGTTAACATGACATCCTCAATCTAAAAGTTGCTTGTTAGACTATTAATTAAGTCGCAGTCCTTCCTCCAAATTTTTCACTGATGTATTGGCAATGTCTATTTGCTCATCGTGAGTTCTATATCCCGCTTGAATTTTTGACTTAATCTTAGAAGTGTATCGCTTGAAATAGTCCAAATCTTTCTTCCATTGATCATGTGCGGCCTTATCATCATCATCAGGTTCGTCGCCAATGTGATTTTCAGGATGATCTTCAGCATCGTCGACTTCATCGTATGCCTCCCTCCAAATTTCACGTACTCTTATTCTTGCATCTTCAACAGCCTCCCATTTTGGTTTACCTGCCTTCATATCTGCGTCTAATTTCTTGATTTTAGCTTCAATCTCTTCGAGTTCATCTGCTCTCTTCTCAACTTCCTCTTCTAGATCATCCGTTTTTGACGCATCACTTCCATTATCAGAGGACAATGCACTCTTAGCCTTAGAGAGGTAGCCTTTAACATCCTTTCGAAAGCCAACGTAGAGTTTTTTATCCTCGAGCAACTTGGCAGATGGATATCCCGCAGCTGCTGAAGTTACGCTCACCTGTTTTGCATGCATTGTCTTTACAGCTCCTTGTAAGGCGGGGAAAGGGATAATTTTTCTTCCCTTGCTCTGTTCCGAGGAATATTTAAAAGCTGCCAAGTCTTGACTCTGCGAGAGAAAAGGCCCTAATAGAAATGCGACGAGCAAGAAGCACGTTGCAAACATTGAATTTCTCACTGAAGAATTAACCCTATCAGTGGCGATTAGTGTAAATTGTTGATTTTTCATTGAATAAATGTTAGTTATTATTTGGTTAGATTTCGAATCGATGTTCAACGCTTATGCTGACTTCTTAACATGAGGTTTCAACCCCAGGGAAAGATGTAGTGAAAGTGTATAGCTGAATGTCCATTCTTAATTCATGGAAGATACAGATATAATTGAATAAAGTTCTATAAGCGAACTAGATAGTTCGAGACAATTCATTTTCACGCCCTAAGAAAGGGGGAGTAAAATACTATACTCAATGTAATTGTGGATTGTGAACTGTGTATCAGGGGGCAAGCTAATATGTTGCGCGTCATTTACCTATGATTAAGTTTTGTATGAAACTCAGATTCCTTTACTATTGGGGGTGAAAACGATTTCTGACTTTATCGCACAACCTTAATCAACGGTCCTAAATACTTTTTTCGATGAACCATCACTATAGATGAAAAACATTAGCGTATTCGACATGTCATTAATTTCACGTCCCATTGAATCAACAATTTTTATTAATTCTGGTTCTGTATTACTCATGGATAGATCCTCGACATCGACATTCATAAAACAATAGAAATCGAAATATGTTACGATCTCTTCTTCAGTGTAGCACAACATTCTAAAGTCACAAAACGCAGTTTGATAGAGGGGGTTAAAAAAGCCAGAAGACGCTCCAATCCCTTCCACGATATGTCTTCCTGAACTGATCCAGTATCGTTTGCGGTAGTTTCCATCAATAAGTACAGAGTCGATGGATTCAATGACTCGATCAACTTCACTTCCCACATAATTCGCTGGGGATGGAACAGTATCGCCAATGCCTAAATTAAAATCGTAGGCAAGGTATTCCGCCATTCCTGTCCGTTTGATGAATATTTGTTTGCTCGTTTCACGTAACACGCCATAGGGAGCTTCCCAAACTGAAACAGACTCTGTACACCATTGGCTTTGATCAGCCCCTTGTTCATGCTCTACTTTGATCCTTAGCTTTGCATATGCATAGGGTCCGATTACTGTATCACCAACGACCTTATACCTCTGTAAATAACTATCGTAACAATTTAAATCTGTACAGCTATTCACATCCAACCAAGTATCAGAAGAATCGGCAGTTGAAATAAAAGGAACGTAGATCTGTGCATCCAAAAACTGTGGAAAAAGAAGAATGATGATTAGATATTTTTTCATGATGCAAATTCAATTATAGTCTTTTTATCTGACGGCTAAATAGTAGGGGAGGTTGGATAATTAGCGATTTTTCTTGATATATGATTGCAAAATATTCGAGTTGATTCTCAAATTC
The DNA here is from genome assembly GCA_047621865.1 of Crocinitomicaceae bacterium. GTDB lineage: Bacteria > Bacteroidota > Bacteroidia > Flavobacteriales_D > Crocinitomicaceae > UBA4466. Next base: position 9,227 of record JBLHON010000083.1, read on the forward strand.
AAATGTTGTTCTGAATGAATTAATCTTGATGCTCCTAGTAGACGGAATAAATTCAAAGCCAAATTAATTGAGTTTGAATTCGAGTAACTTACTATGAAATGGACTTGGATAATTGAAACCATTCCATTGGTCATTTGTTGAAGAGTTGATTTTATTTTATGCTTATTTTAGCTTTCTATGAAACTTCCTGCTCTGAAAACCTTTCTTACAAGTGCCTGTTTAATCATTTCAATTTGCTCATTTTCTCAATTTGAGTGGGTTCAAAAAGGTCAGGACCTATCTTATCATTACGGGGAAACGAGTATGAGTTCAGATGGAAATACGATCGCAGCCACTCATGAACTTGCTGGCGCAGGTGGGCAAGTTGTCGTTTACGAATGGGGAGGGGCATCTTGGATTCAAAAGGGTTCTACATTGAATGGAGAGGCAAGTGGAGATAGATTTGGTACATCTGTGAATTTAAGTTCAGATGCTAGTACAATTGCCGTTGGGGCCGTTCTAAATGATGGTAATGGATCGAATACGGGGCACGTCAAGATATTTTCTTGGGACGGCCTAGACTGGGTACAGAAAGGATTGGATATTGATGGAGATTCAATTGGGGAGAAGATGGGGTACACTGTTAGTATGAGTGCTGATGGAAATGTTGTTGCCGTTTGCGCTATTGAATACAGCATCCCTGCTGCATTCATTTCATATGCTGGTAAAGTTAAGGTTTACGGTTGGAATGGAACGAGTTGGGTTCAAAGAGGAGCAAATTTTGAAGGAATTCAAACATATGACTTAATGGGGTCTTCATTAAGCTTAAGCTCAAATGGAAATACGTTGGCTATTGGATCTAAATCTTATGCTACTCCAGGTCGCGGCACGATTTACACATGGAACGGAACGGTATGGACTCAAAAAGGATTGGCTATTCATGGGGAGGCTCTTTATGAAGACGCGGGTTATTCCATCTCCCTAAGTTCGGATGGAAATACTGTAGCAATAGGATCTCCAGAGGATGCAGCAGGTAAGGTTAGGGTGTTTAATTGGAGTGGAACTCAATGGATTCAGAAGGGATTAACTGTTTATGGTGATTATTTTCTTGATTATATAGGCGCCTCTGTTAGTCTTAGTTCAGATGGGAATACGATGGTATGTGGCGCGCCTGCATACGATAGTACTAGATTCGTGAGAGTTTACGAGTGGATAGGCGCTCAATGGCTACAAAAAGGCATGACCATATTGGAGGATGTATTGGTTTTCGATTCTTCCGTTGAGATGGATGGAGACGGTAATTCCATAATTATGAGTACACAGAGCGGCAATGTTAGAGTGTTTTCGTTCTGTGACACGGCTCTTATTGATCCGAATGTTGCTATGTTAACTACTTTTTATGCTGAGTGCGAAGCAACACTGGTTGCACCCACAGCTAAGGCAAATTGTTTTTATGACGTAATTGGTACTCCGGATTTCTCATTCCCAATCTCTACACAAGGTACAACAACTGTTACCTGGACATACGATAATGGAAATGGGAGTACACTAACACAAATGCAAGATGTAGTTATTACAGATGTAACTGCTCCAGTAGGAGACTTAGCTTCTCTTCCAGATCTTACAGATGAATGTTCGGTAACAAGCTTAACGGCACCAACAGCAACTGATAACTGTGCAGTATTTGTGACGGTTACAAATAATGCTTCACTACCAATAATTGCTCAAGGAACGACAACTGTGACTTGGACATATGATGACGGTAACGGAAATACATCAATACAAATTCAAGATGTAGTTATTACAGATCTAACAGCTCCAATCACACCTGTGCTATTTCCAATAACCATTGATTGTAATGGATCATTTACTACGCCAACAACTACAGATGCTTGCGCAGGAATAATTACAGGCGTCACCACGGCTTCGCTTAATTTCGTAGATGGTGGCTCACAAACAATCACATGGATTTTTGATGATGGAAACGGCAATATCAGTGTAGCTGATCAGACCTACAACTTCGATGATAGTACAGCACCTGTGCCAGACCAAGTGACTTTGAATGATATTACACACGATTGTGAAATCGTCGACTTAACAACACCTACAGCAACAGACGATTGTGGAACGGTAGCAGTTACACATGATGCAATACTTCCAATTACAAACGTCGGAACAACTAGTGTCACGTGGACGTACGATGATGGGAATGGTAACACAATTGTGCAAACTCAAAACGTTATCATTTATGGATATTCAATAACATCTAGCATGATCGACGATATTACATTGACCGCGGATCAAACTGGCGTTGCGTACCAGTGGATTGATTGCGATAATGGAAACCAAGCAATTCTAGGTGAAACCAATCAGACATTTGTGGCGTCTCAAAATGGAATGTATGCAGTAATTGTAACAGATGGAAATTGTTCAGACACTTCAGATTGTATCATGATTAACCAAGTCGGCCAGGATGAACATCGATTTGGCAATGAAATTAATATTTTCCCTAACCCATCTGAAGGAATTTACAAAGTTGACCTTGGAAATATAGATCAAGCTGAGATTAAGGTCCTGACCATTCGAGGAAAGTTGGTGCTAGAAACAAGTATAAAACAATCCACTTTAGAATTGGATTTAAGAACTTATGAAAATGGAGTATACCTTCTTCAAATTGCATCAAACGGACAATCGATAACTCAGAGAATAATTAAGTTATAAAATAGAGAACTATAAAAAAGGGCTAGCTGGATCAGTCATGGTCGGAAGATTTTTCATCCGACCTTTTTTCGTTTTACGAACACTCCCTTGTTGATATAATCGATTGATTTTCAATATTTTAACTTGTTTTTTTATTGCTGATTATTAGTATCTCAGTTACTGATAATCAGTTAACTATGGCAGTATTTAAAGATCACAAAATAGGAGCAAATCATTTATTGGGAGTTATTCCTGAGAGCCTTCTAGCTAATCTATCGGCAACCACTAAAGTCGATCATTATTCTAAAGTTCTACACGGGAATAAGATGTTTTACTGCTTAGTATTCTTCCTCCGGATATTTTGTTGTTTGGCGCTAACCTCAACCATGAAGCAAAATGCTGTGCGTTTTGAAATTTTTGAATACCCTTTTCTCCTAGTTCGCTCATTAATGTCAATACCGTACCGTGACTAAATCCTTCTATTGCATAAAGGTCTACACCCTCAAAGTACTGGTATGCTATTAGGTTTAAATCAATGTTTTTAGGTGTGTTTTTATTGACTCTTTTGTGTGTTTTAGAGTCAATGTATAATGACTTTTTCACTTGATCGTCATCAATAACGCTATCAGGCAAGCTTTTGATTTCAACATCACATTCAATTATTAATTCATATCTAAAGGAGCTAAACTGACACAAGATTTGTCAGATTTTTTAAAAGGTACAGGTAGAGATCCGAGTAGATACGATAAGTAATATCGCCAGCTATTACTTTGTTAAAGCAGAGAAATTGCAGCGTTTATATAAAAAGCACAGCAGTGGATTCAATGAATGGGGTCAAAAACCCCACGCAGAAAACTATATGCTTTTCCCACAAAACATGGGGCCTGAATTAAGTATTGACAAACTTTCATTGTCTCAAGGCGAGTTGCACACGTTTGTAACCAACAAGACCGGTAGATCCAAAAAGGGGACACTTGTCGCTTCAATTAAAGGAACCAAAGCAACGGATATAGTAAAAGTACTTGAAAAACTGCCCCTGTCATCTAGGGAGAATGTTCATGAAATCACTTTAGACATGGCAAGAAATATGGGAGCTGCGGCTAAACAATGTTTTCCCAAAGCAAGCCTTGTAATTGATCGATTTCATGTGGT
>JBLHON010000084.1:0-12995 GCA_047621865.1 Crocinitomicaceae bacterium
AGCGTGTTAGCAATTGGTCTCCACTTAAATGATCTACAGCATTTGAACGTAAAATTGGAAGTACACTGCTCAAATGCGCTTGGATATAATCACGATCAGAATTAAAGATTCGCGCCTCACCTTTTGGTGCTTGTGCTTCATAGTTCTTCCAATTAGAATTGAATTCACAGAGCTGGTTATAGAAAGTCTCAGCTGAAGCCGTTTGCGCGAGAACTAGAAGTGCTAGTATTGAGAAGTGTTTTTTCATGATGTAGTGTTTGTTGTGTGATAGGATACATTTTGGAAGGAGAAAAGTTCATTGGCTAGGGCAATGTTGTCAATTGAATGACAAACGCTTATTAGTGGTTAACTTGAGAATTGGGAGTAGTGTTTGGTAATCTTACTGGCAACTGTATAGCGATAATATTAACAGAGAAAACACTAAATGTTTCATTGGATCATGTTGATGTAATTCTTAAATCTAACAAATGTGAATCACATCGTCCATAATTAATGGCGGATGAAAATTGTATATACAAAGGGCTAAACTTACCATTAGTATTGACATTCAGTGGAATTAATTAGTGGCTCTTCAATTTAAATGTGCTATCTATATCTTTGCAATCTTAATAATAACAGGCTCATTATCATCTAGAGTTACTGCTACAAAGTATATTCCTCCTTTTATTCCCGGCAGTGGAATATCTATAATATACTGGTCTTCAATAAGCTGGATATTTTGCCTTACAACATTTCCGTCTAGGGAATAAATATCTACAACTCCCTTATATTCAAAGTCAATCCAAATACCAGAATCTGTACTAGCCCCATAAGAGATCGAAACGTAATCAGTTGCTGGGTTGGGAAAGACATGTATACCATCGTAGTACCAAATTTCCTCGACGCTTATTTCTTTTTGCGCAATTGCATTCAATTGAAACATGCACAGTACTAGAACGATAATAGGTTTAAAATTCATACTTAAAGTTTGCTCAACGTAAGTTATGTCTTTTTGAGCAAGCGGAAAAATTTTAAGCACTATTAACATTTTAACTAGGCGTTTAAGGTTAAAAAAAACTGGATTCTGGTATACATATTTTGAGCGTGTAAGAACCTCCTTCTGACATTTGGAAACGTCCAAAGCAATAGAATTACGAATAATGATTGTCAAAATGGTCTAAAATGGCCTCCGTGGAATCAGGCTTGATACGCTCGTAAATAGGCAATAAGGCACGAAATAACCTCGAAGGTTAGAAATTATTAGTACCTTAATGAGCTACATTAGAATATTATAAACTACGTTTTTGCATACATAAGAAATGAGATACCTGCCTACTATCATACAGAGACTCGGATTACTGCTTCTCCTCACTATCACGCTTAGCACATTGTCGGTTGCTCAAAACTTGGTCACAAATCCTGGTTTTGAAACATATTCCTCCCTCCCAACTGGGCCTGGTCAATGGAGCAATGCAGTACCTTGGTCAAATGTGAATGGATGGATTCCATTCCAATGGCCCTACGCGAGCCCTGATTATTGTCACACTTCAGGTACTGGATCAATTCAGCTTCCAAATACTGTTTTTGGCACTGTAAACGCATATGCAGGTGACGGCATTATGGGAATGATTACCTATTACGTAAGCACTTCAGATTTCAGAGAATACCTGGCAATACAACTTTCTTCTCCCATGACTATTGGGACAACATATACCATTTCTTTTCACGTTACCTCAGGTCTACCAGGAAATTATGGTGGAATGGGTATCAGTAATTTTGGAGTTTGTCTATCAAGTGGAGCATTGACCCAGGTAGATCATGAGCCCATCAATGTAACTCCCCAATTTTTAATAGGGGGAGGAACACCATTCTACAGTAGTACTTGGCAATTGGTTACTTTCACTATTACGGCCACTCAGGCCTTTGACCATCTTACTTTTGGAAACTTTGATAATGACGCAGTCACGATTCCACTGTCTCAAACTTTTGCGGCAACATCAAATCCAGGGGCATATTATTTTTTGGATGAAGTAAGCGTAATTGCTGCATCCCAGCCACCTATCACAGTTAATCTTGGGGCCGATACTACACTTTGCACAGGAACATCTCTACTGCTTGATGCAACAACACCTAATAGCACCTATTTATGGCAAGACAATTCAATTCTTCCAACATTTAATGTTACCACTGCAGGCACTTATTGGGTTCAAGTAACAGATAACCTTGGATCAATAGCTACAGATACAATTGTTGTGGATTATGTGAATCCACCAAGTGTAAATTTAGGGCCAGATACATCAGTATGCGCGCCCTTTTCTGTTACTCTTGACGCCACTTACCCTGGAGCGACTTATATGTGGCAAGATGGTTCAGTAAATCCAACATACACAGCAACTGCATCCAGTATCTATTCAGTGGATGTCACAAACCAATGTGGAACAGTGTCGGATGCAATCAACATTACTGTCTTACCTCAAGTTCAACCTGTGAATTTAGGTCCAGATGCTTCAATATGTGCTGGACAAGTACTACAACTGGTCGGAACGACACTAAATGCTTCTGACTATTTATGGCAAGATGGTTCAACCTCTCCTACCTTCACGGTGAGCACACCTGGTGTGTACTGGGTTCAAGCAAGTAATCAATGTGGCATGTTAACAGATTCAATTGTAATCACCCTAATTGATGCTGTAGCGCCTTTTACGCTTGGTAATGACACAACAATTTGTCAAGGTGAACTCTTGAATTTAGATGCAAATACACCATTCGCCGCAAACTATTTGTGGCAAGATGGAACGACAAACCCGATTTATAGTGTTAGTCAGACTGGAATGTACACTGTTCAGGCCAGCAATCAGTGTGGAACAGAAACAGCGTCAATTTACGTAAACGTGATTCCCCTAATTATTGACTTAGGAAATGATACTACTATTTGCTTAAATGATGCCCTTACTGTTGATGCGGGACCCTTTGGAGTAACCTATATTTGGAGTAATGGATTAACGGATCAAGTAGTGAGTTTAACCGATCCTGGAACTTATTGGGTCACAGTTTCGACTGGAGCTTGCACAAGCACTGACAGCATTACCATCGAGGTACAAGAATTGTTTCCAGCCTTCTCTGCGCCAATTCGAGACGGATGTGAGCCAAATCAGCTAATCACATTTATGGACGAATCAACGATTAGTTCAGGCAGTATTATTGGATGGGATTGGTCGTTTGGCAACCAAGAAATTTCGACTGCACAGAACCCAAATGTAAATTATCAGAATGCAGGAATCTATGACGTTAACTTAACAATCACATCTAATTTGGGCTGTGTAGAGACAGTGAACTATGCTGATTATATAACTATATATCCAAATGCGATTGCCAATTTTGGATTCAGCTTAGAAAGTGGAATTGCTCTCGAAGCAACAAACTTCTTGAATACATCTCAGTTTTCTGAGTTCTGGACATGGGATTTTGGAGATGGGAATTCATCAACATATGAGAATCCCACGCATAGTTATCTTGAAGCAGGGAGTTACGTTATTACGCTTATAGCGAACAATCCATCTGGCTGTGCAGACACGATCGTCCAAAATATAAATGTTGTCACAGATCCAATCGTTTATGTTCCCAATGCATTTACACCAGATCAGGATGAGCATAATCAATTGTGGAGACCTATTATCTCTGAAATTGATATTTACGATTATTCTGTTCTACTATTTAATCGATGGGGGGAAGTGATTTGGGAGAGCCATGATCCAGCTCAAGGTTGGGATGGGACATATCAAGGAATAACTGTTCAGGCGGGAGTTTATTCATGGAAAATTGAAGCATCACACGCTGAGAACGATAAACGATTCACCTATTCGGGCCACCTTACATTATTGCGATAATAGATTTCAGAGACTTCGTGAAAAACTCAGATGCCAAGGGATTAAATGTTCGTTTTATAGTTGACATCAAGTTAATGTCTGTTCAATGTAAATGCCAGGCAAGGACTATTACATTGGATAGTCATAATAATAATCGAAGAGAATTCGGAAAACAGCATATGAGAAAACGTAATTCCCGTCTTGGTTCCCTTTATATTAATCGATAACTTTAGCTAAACAGCATTGAAAATCAAATAAACCGATGAATAGCATCAAGAAATTGGACCCACAATAAATTGCTTACAAATGAAAAAATCAACGCTATTATTCTCACTATTTATAGCACTTAATACGTATGGTGCGACTCGCTACGTAACCCCTTCAGGGTCGGGTCTTTTAGACGGAACAAGTTGGGCAAATGCTTATTCAGGAACTTCGTTACAGATCGCCATTAACGCCTCGGGAATTAATGATGAAGTTTGGGTAGCAACAGGAACATATCTCACGACTACCACCATGGATCGAACCATTTCATTTAGTATGAAGACTGGTGTAGCTATTTATGGAAGCTTCATAGGTACTGAAACTATGCTATCCCAAAGAGATCTATCAGGTGGCATTATGAGCATATTAAGTGGTGAGATTGGTGCTGCAGGCATTGTCGACAATAGTTATAAAGTGATCTATAATCAACTAGTAGATAGTACAGCAATTATCGATGGGTTTGAAATTACAGGAGGAAACGACAATCGGCCTCCATCAAGCAGTGGAAATGGGTTAGGTGGAGGTATCTACAATCATGGTTATGAATTGGGTGGATACTGTCACCCAATTGTACGAAACTGTGTGTTTACGCAAAATACAGCATCTTGGGGAGCGGGAGCTTTTAACAATGGATACAATGGAGGCACGACTGAACCAACCTATCTTAGCTGTGTTTTCTCTCAAAACCATGCATTAATTGAAGCTGGTGGAATGGATAGTTATGGAGTTGGAGGAAACGCAAGCCCAACACTAATCAATTCAATTTTTTACGACAACACCTCTGCGACAAATGCTGGAGCAATGTATGCCTGGGGTGGTAACGCAGGCGGAAACTGTAACCCCATACTAATTAATTGTGTATTCGCCAATAACCATGCTCAAAACGGGTATGGAGGAGCTTTTGTTTCGAGTAATTTAGATGAAAATGGGGTGACTTCTTCCGGTTCATGTACTGTTACCTTACAGAATTGTATTGTTTGGAATAATACTGCTACTGCAGGAATGGGAACACAATTTTTCATCAGAGGTGTTGGCTCACAGGCGATCGCAACCTATTCTGACATAGACCTCATTGAGCAAACTCCTCCACATACAATCTCTGGGGCGGGAACTGGAAATCTTAATGTGGATCCACTATTTACGAACATCAATATGGGGGCGGGTATTGATGGAACCTGGATGACTAATGATGATGGAATGCAGTTGCAAAGTCTATCAACATGCATTGATGTTGGAGACAATACGGGCATTGCCTTAACTGATATACTCTCTAACAATAGAATATTCAATGCCATTGTTGATTTCGGCGCTTATGAAACAATTACGACCATTGGCATCTCTGAAAATGACACATTCAGAGGCGTAACAGTTTACCCAAATCCAAGTGAAAACATTGTAAATATTGATTTAGCTTCGTTGAAAAATGTTTCGATCAATGTTACTAATCTAAATGGTCAAGTCATTTTTGAAAGAAAAAATATCAACACTAAAGTCTATCAATTTGAATTAGATAATTCTACTGGATTGTACTTAATTGAGATAATATCAAACGGTAAAAGTCAAAAATCTAAACTGTTTCTAAATTAACGATTCCTCAATACTGTGTAGCATATAAAATGCCCGTTCTGTTTACACTTGACACAGCAATAGTCATGATTCCAGTGCATTAGCTTATTTGAAAATAACTACATTTAAATTCCGAACTTAACCTCAGGTATATGCCACGCATAAACTGATCATTGGAACAGTAGACTAACAACTTAATTGAAAATGTACTCAACAGCTTTATTATTTAGGATTGCAAAAGTAGTTTCAATATTTGCAATTGGCATGATGACTTTAATCGTTGTAGTTGGAAATTTAACTGATTACTATACAAACTATCATTTTGTTGAGCACGTCTTAAAAATGGATACTACCTTCCCTGATGCCAATATTCATTATCGAAGTATCGATAGTCCTCTTGTCGTACATGCCGGATATATTTTCATTATTACCCTGGAAACAATGATGGCTTTTTGCTGTTTAAAGGGAAGTTGGATTCTTTTTAGAAAAATAAAAAGTGATGCTTTAACCTTTCATGCGAATAAGAAATGGTCAATTGCAGGGCTCATTATTGGGATAATCATTTGGTTTTTTGGTTTTGAAGTAGTTGGAGGAGAATGGTTTTCTATGTGGCAAAGTTCTACCTGGAACGGATTAGGAAGCGCTGATAGAATAGTAACCTTCGTTGTCTTGATTCTAATTTTATTGCAATTTAAAGATGAAGAGCTCTAAGCTAGCGTGACCCTAATGTCGATTGCCCTAAAAGATACATCTCGATTATATTAAGACTTGCCGTGCTCATTGGACGAGCACGACAAAAAAATAAAATAACATTCGTTTTACATTAATTTACACTAATTAAAACTATTCTGAACGCACTCTTTGTACTTTTAAACATCAACTAACAAACTAAAAGTTATGATTAACAATAGCCTTAAAACACTCATCATAGTATGTCTTACTCCACTGTTGTCGTGTTCGCAAACTACCTCAACTGTTGAAGACAATAAAGTAGAAATACCCACAGAAGAGAAGAATACAAAAAAACAAGAACCACACAATTATGGTGGATACTATTGTCCTGATAATTTAGGAGGATTTCCTGCCGTAGATATTGACAATTGGGAGAGTGTGCCTGTAGTAAATGGAAGAATGGCAACTAGGGAAGAAACTCAAAATGGAACTTCTTTAATTTTTGTTGACGACGAAAAATATCCGGACGCAAAACCATTGGATATGACAATGCCTAAACTGGCTCGATTTTACACTATCAATTCAAAAAAAGAAGAAATTATAATTGTAATACAGGCGATAAATGTTTCAAACGATTCTGTTGTTGGTTTTAGATATTTGAACGGAGGAAATGGGAGTGCTCGATTAAATGATGTCACGATACTTTCCGACACTGAGATTGAAAAGATTGCATCTTCACGCTTTGTGACTTTCGACATCAAAATAAACGCCACCAAGGATGAAGTGTGGAATGTGCTAACTAAACCAGAATATAGCAAAGCTCTTCAAGCTATATTTGATAAAGAAAATACGCTTAGTGCTGATTGGAATAAGTCATCAATCGTTAATTTCAAATATCTTAGGGGATTACTTACTACTTCAGAATTCGCAGGTAATCTCTACGGCAATCAGTACATTCAATTTGATGGTGCCATGCACGATTATCATTATGTCGAAAAATTCCTTCTTTCAGAAAACGAAGAAACAAACAAATCAAAATTACACATCGTGTGTGGACCTTATGGTGATGATTTTAAAAGTCAAAAAGTTATTTTAACTCAATGGGCTCAAAAGGTCAAAGAGTTAAGTGAATAAATAGACTCATTTCTACGAAGAAACATTGGTTACTTTGATGAAAAAAATCTGATCGATACAATCCTCAAGGAGTTTGGGAAGCCGAATTAATTGAGAATTAAACACTAAGTTCGAATAGATGAGAAGCACAAGAAGGGCGAGCTTACTCCAAAACAGGAAGGAAAGACCCCAAAGAGTGAGAGGAATATAAATCTGAAGGCAAACAAAAATTGTATCTTCAAGCAAAATTAAACTTAGGAGCCTAACCTTGCTTCACTCAGATCGAAATAAACTATGGTGCTTACATCAACCAAGCTCATCCTAGGGATTTGCATAATTTCCTCTCTTTTTTCATGCATGGAAGTTGTAGAAGAAAAGATAATATACACTGAAACATTTGACCTGGACGACCTGATTGAATCACAGGAGGCAGATGTGGCAGATGATGAATTCATTCAGAAGTTCTCTGTTTATTTAAAGAATACATCTGAACTCTACAATTTTAAAAATCCAGAATTAGTTGATACGATTTTCACTTTAAATTCAGAATCAGTTGACCTCTATCAGAGCATGGAATATGAGTTCGAATTCACCACGAATGGTTCTGAGTATTATATCTTGAATAATTTGTCTGAATTCAATGACATTGATGATATTGAAACTGGCTGGAACTTAGGCGAAACTGCCTACTGGGCTGAAGTATTAAGCAATACAGTAAGGAAAGATCATTTTACGGAATACCGAAGTAAAAGCATAAATGCAATTGGCGATTATTCAGAATATTCAGAGGTACCCGTTGGTCGTGACCTAATGGTGATGCTACACATCAGATGGGGAAATCTAATAATGCACTACAATCAAATCGTTCATCCAGATATGAAAGATCAGTTGATTGAGCGTATTCACGATAATTTCAATAAAATAAAAACTGCTTCGTTGAGTGACATTGCAACATCTGATTAAACTGAAGAGCAAAATGAAATTTAGAAAGGCAACAGGAAAAGATGTTTTGGCCATCGTAGAGATGATTGCTGATGATGAGCTTGGGAAAAAAAGGGAAAAATTTGAAATTCCTTTGCCCGTTGAATACATAAATGCTTTTGAGAAAATAAACGCTGATGAAAATCAAGAACTGATTATTGTTGAGGACGAAAACGCTGAAATAATTGGAACGTTGCAGCTTACTTTTATTCAATACCTGACTTATCAAGGTGGAATAAGAGCGCAAATTGAAGCCGTAAGAATTAGGAAAGACAAAAGGGGACTTGGAATAGGAAAAAAAATGTTTGAATGGGCAATCAATAGGTCAAAAGAAAGAAATGCCCACCTACTTCAATTGACGACTGATAAACAAAGACCAGAAGCCATTCAGTTTTACGAAGATTTAGGTTTCAAACAGTCGCATGAAGGAATGAAAATGAAATTCGATTGAAATGAACCCATTGTCCATTTGAGTGTATGAATACACTATGAAAGTGTTGAGATTGGCTTGCATGTTGATAGTCTTTAATTCAAACTGTAATGCTCAGATTGCCTTGAGTGGTGATTCCTTAGAAATTCTAGAAACGAAGATTACTATGTCAATTGATACTGAACTCTGGTTGGACAGTAACTCGTATAGTTTTTTTAGAATAACACTCTCACAAGCTCCTATTGACATGAATCAATCCTACTCTGCCAACATAATTGATGATGGTTGGGGAAGCAGCATATATGGCATTTGGGTAAAAAATGACACCTGCTACACGCATCCACTAAAGTATATTCATGAAGGCAAAATGAATTCTGACGAGTCCAAAATCCCTAGAGTAATGCATGCTTTATTCTTAGTAGATGATTTCGAAGAATCACTAGACAGTCTGGAAATCACCCTTGGAACACAGTATAGCTATAGAACTAATAGTCAGATGTTTTTTAAGGAAGTAATAAAAACAGTAAAAATTGAATCTTCTCAAAAGACAGGGAACGCAACAGATGCGAACAAGACTTGGTACACCAAGTGGCTATTAACGAATAAAAGACATTCAGATAATCGCTACACATACAGGCAGCAAAATGGGGCTTGCCCACTCGAATAACTGATACTAATAGCGAGAGTTAAGGAGGCTGACTTTCAACTGATAGCATAGCAGTTCTTTCTTGACAACAGACTAAGTTGAAGGTCTAAAGTCAAAGCTTAAATGCTTTTCTTATCTTTAAAACGAAACTCAAGCAGATCTCTGCACGTTGCATAATTGACGAACGAGACTCAATCAAAAAACTGTATGAAATCACTTTTACGATTCATTGCCATAGGAATTCCTTTTTTGTCCATTTCACAAAATGACACTACACTTATTGGAACAACCATGTTTACTGAAGTTTCAGGAAAAAGCAATGTGGTCTATTGTGCTAGTTTGGAGCTGCTTTGGTCAGAATTCACTGAATATCTTGGTGAACAGCCCATTCCAGAACAATTGCATATTGAAATTAACAACTTGAATACTATTTTAACGGCCTACGAAATTCCCCTTGAAGAGAAATATTGGTTTGCCAAAGTTGGGCTAATAAAAGATGGAATAGTTGATTCCATTGCAAACACTTATCAAAGCCAATTTGGCATGCATTGGACACCTAGAGATTACAAGTCAGAAGATTTAATTGGGCATTCTTATCTCCAGAAGAACATCAATTTCTATAGTCGACTTGGTGATAATTTCTATGATTTCAAATTCAAAGATTCAAGCCATGTTAAATGCTTTGGTTTGGACGGAGGCTGGGCTAATCCAACATACAAAAAGCAACTCAAGATCCATGATTACATAAATGAGGACAATTTCATTTTTCAAATGGGCTGTAAGGATACCTTGGATGAAATTTATTTTGCAAAAGTTCCCTCAAATGGAAATCTATTGGAAACATATAATGCAGTCATGGACAGGATAAACATGGATTCCTTAAGAACTCTTGGCAACTTCGATCAACTTAAAATTCCATACCTCAAATTTGATATCACAAAAGACTTTGAAAGTTTAAAAGGTGTATATCTGGCCAATCCTAGCTACAGGCAATTGATGTTTAAAGAATTGTCTCAACGAATTTCTTTTGATTTGAATAAAGATGGAATAAGAATAGAATCTAGTGCAGAACTAATAATAGATTTTGCCGACAGTGATATCGAGCCAATAATCTATGCCTTTGATCAACCATTTTTAATAATAGCGAAGAGAAAAGGTAAACCCATGCCGTACTTCTTATATTGGGTTCAGAATAGTGACCACATGGAGCTGCTTGATTGAAGCAATGTCTGTGGCTCATAAAATAATTGGCGTTAGCTATAACCCCTTTAAACGAATACCTAGAAAAGGTCAAATGTGCACCTCCCGATATTCAATCTGAAAACATGCACTAAATTGGATCCATAAAAAAACAGCGCCTATCCTACTAGACGCTGTTTATTAAAGTCATTGATGCTTAGTTACAATTATTCCTAGGCAGAGCAATTCCATCAATTGCAAGGATAGCTCCTCCCGTACCTGCATCACAGCAAATAACTCCAAAGAATTGTACACAGCAGCATGCATCTGCCAATTTTTGAGCTTGATGACGAGCTTGTGCAAGTGCTCCTCCACATGGTGCCTCACCATTACATGGATTCGCACTTATCGTTACTAGATCCGAGTCCAATAATTCAAGGGACGTAAGAATCTCCATACTCGCTTCTCCATACTGAGCTTTCAACTCGGCAAAAGTCATTGTTGTGAACTCCGCCGCCTCTCCATTATCTGGTGGCGTTCCCGCAAACGAATAAGTACTGACTGCCATTACGACTAGGATAGTCGCCATCATTTTTAATGATTTCATAGTGGTTATTTTTTTTGGTTAAGCCAAAAGTTAAGAATTTAAGACGACAACTTACTGGAAATCAGTGAAATTTTATTTAATGAGCTGAAATAATTATCTACAACTGGATAAATAGCCTCTGATTCTTATCTTTAGATAACATTTTAGTTACCTCTATATTGAAGTAAAAGAAGTTAACAAATGAATCTAGCTCGCATCTTCGCACAGATCTGTCCAAGCCTTTTGATTTTGGCATTTACCATTTCATGCAATGGACAAAGTGCAGCCTCAATTTCTAGTCGCTCAGAAAATGAACTGGACTCAAGTAGTGTTATTGGCGATACTGTTTCTGAATTAGATAAAACCATCTTCATTGTTTTTCAAGACAAAAACGATAATTACTGGTTCGGAAGTGATGGAGCAGGACTTTATCGTTATGATGGGAAAACAATCCTTCATTATTCAACCAAGGACGGGTTGCTGAGCGATAAAATTCGGGGAATTCAGGAAGACAAAATCGGGAACATTTTCATCGCCACTTTGGATGGGATCAACAAATTTGATGGATGGAAATTTACCATTTTACCCGTTATTGAAAGTGATGATTGGAAATTAGAAAGTGATGATTTATGGTTTGGCATCTTGGGTGAGGTTGGAGAAAGTGGACCTTATAGATATGATGGAGAAACCTTGTACCATCTGCGTTTTACAAAAAACTACATGGAGGACGAGTTTTACGAAACAAATCCAACTGCTTCATACAATCCTTATGATGTTTACACCATTTACAAAGACAGCAAAGAGAATATCTGGTTTGGCACTTCAAATCTTGGCATTTGTCGCTTTGATGGGGAATCTTTAAGCTGGATGTATGAGAAACATTTGACCATAACAGAAAGTGGTGGCTCTTTTGGGATTCGTTCAATCATTGAAGATCAAGAGGGGAAATTTTGGATCTGTAATACCCGCAACAGATACGAAATACTACCCAGTACTAAAGAAAATAATGGAACGAGTCTTCTAAACTATAAAAGGGAAGATGGGATTGAATCTTTCAATGAAAATGGTGAATTGGACTTCCCATACTTCATATCAATTGTCGAAGATGAAGATGACTTATGGATGGCAACCTATAGTGATGGTGTTTGGCGAAACGATGGCGAAAAGCTCATTCATTATCCCATTAAGGATGGTGATACAGATGTATTATTATTCTCAATTTACAAAGACAATCAAGGCGAACTCTGGCTTGGAACACATAACGCGGGAATTTATAAATTCAACGGTAACACATTCGAGAAGTTTAAAGCATGACCAATTTAAAAGATGCACTTCAACAGTAGATCGCACAATCATATTGATCATATAGATCAGCGTTATCAGCGTGCTAATGACCACAGGATAGAGTTGAAAAAAAACAAGCAAAAGCATAAACGCAGATGACAAGCCGATGCGAAAGCATCAAGATCTTATACTTCAAGAAATTCAATCCCAAAAAAATGAACGCTTTCGATGTAGCCTCTGGCGAAGGACTCAGCGAAGGAGCATTGAAGTAGATGATTAATTAAAAAATTGAGCGATCATAAAACAACTTTAGATCGTACAATCATATTGATCATATAGATCAGCGTTATCAGCGTGCTAATGACTGCACAAGAGAGTTGGTGAAACAACAAGCAACAGTGTAAACACAGATAACAAGCCAATGCGGGA
>JBLHON010000085.1:0-12990 GCA_047621865.1 Crocinitomicaceae bacterium
TTGCTTTGTTTCTACCCTTCCATCTTTCTCGATAGAAATCAGGTAGGTTCCAGCACCAAACTTTTTAAGATCTACTTGTTTTTCATAGGTTCCAGAAAACTTTCCAAGCTTATCTTTAAAAACAACTTTTCCATTTACATCTGTGATTTTCACAGCTGTATTTACTTTCTCCTCTTGAATAAACCGAACAGTAACGGATCCATCAGTTGGGTTTGGAAACGTCTCGAATGATTGTTTTGAAGTTTTGACCTTCATTTTACGTTCAACTTGAGTTGTTTCATCAATGTTCTCAGTAACTAGGACGATCGTGAAATCTTCGTCTTCATCTGTGCTCATTAATTTAATATGGTGCTCTTCATCATCTGAAATCCAATCAAACGTAGCCTCACCTCCTTCGAACATTTCCATATCAATGTCCTCAAATCCTTCCATATCTGTATCCATCTTAATGATCATCTGATGCTTGCCGTTTTCAATTTCCAAGCTCTCCATCATTTTTTCGATTTTAATCTCCATCTCTTCTGTCAATCCATCCATCAACCCATGAAGTTCGAGCAATTCACCTTCTTCCAGCAGAATTTTCATCTCTGCATTTTCTCCACTTTTAAAGTGGTGCATGTTTTCCAACTCCTCTTCTGTCATTTCCACTTCTTCTCCATTCACGACTTTCTTTATCGTTTTGTTTCCATCATCGTCCACTTCCACTCTAATTTCTACATTATGTTCTTCTGAAAAATGTAAGTCCTCATCTGGATTTCCTGAATGCTTGATAAACACTTTTTGCTTGCCTTCTCCAGTATGACCAGCCTCAAGCTCTTTTAATTCTTCTTCCGACAGTTCAACTTCCTCGCCATTGACGAATTTTTTTGTGACCTTC
Source organism: Crocinitomicaceae bacterium (assembly GCA_047621865.1). GTDB lineage: Bacteria > Bacteroidota > Bacteroidia > Flavobacteriales_D > Crocinitomicaceae > UBA4466. The sequence continues at coordinate 878 of JBLHON010000085.1, forward strand.
TTTCCATCCTCACCCATTTCGCAAATAATCTTGACGTTTTCGCTATGGTGATCTCCATGCATTTCATTTTCAATAATGAATTCGTTCATTCCCTCGCCAATTTCGCTTATCAAATTTGGGATATTAATGATCTCAACATTCTTGCTGTCAATCCCCTTGTCTGCAAGAAATTGCTCGACTGTATACTCCGAATCCATTGAAATAATAGTGTCGTAAGTAACTATTTCCTGATTCTCATGATGAATCACTTGATACTTTTTCTTCTTGTCATCACTTGGGTCACTTGTAAATGAGACCAAGAGTGCTGTTGAGGCAATTATACCAAATCCTAAAAGCCCCCATTTTTTTCCATTTTTCATATTTCCTGTTTTATGATCGAACAATTAATTTGTGCGTTCTGATTGATAGAGCCAAAGTACTGAGGATGCTGGCGTAGAAGGGTTAAAGAAAGTCCAACATAGGTTAAAGTTAGGTTAAAGTACTTTCGGAAGTCGCTTACAGAATGTATTTTTGACTCTCTCTATGAAGAATCGCATACTATATATACTGATTGCCCTGATGGCCATTTCTGTCCTTGGCATCATCGCGATTCAATCATTTTGGGTGTCGAGTGCAATTAGCGAGCGCAAGAAAGAGTTTTCTACTCGTGTTAATGATGCATTGAACTCTGTTAATGATGGAATTGATAAAGAGGAGGCTGTTTTCTTCCTGGAAGAGCGTTTCGGCACAATTGATTCATTATTGCATGAGATTATTCTGATCGACGATGATGAATCAAGCCAAGTCGAAATAACATACGATCCAAAAGAGATAGCTAATCATAACGGCGAGCACAAGATTATCTATTCCCCTGATGATGGAGATAATCCAATAGCGGATTTTCAGATCAATATGGACCATTTAGATTCAGTCATTGATTTCCATGCAGCAATGTCAGAATTTGAAGAGAAGAAACTAGATAAGATTACCTCTGTTGTGAAACGATTTACATTTGAGAGTATGCTTTCAGGAGATCTTGAGGATAGACTTTCAATGGAATCCATCTCAGAGTTGGTGAAAAAGTCACTCGTAACTCAAGGCATTGATTCTGACCCTGAAATTGCCATCTATAATGTCAAAGAAAAGAAAATAGAATCAGGATTTAAGAGTGATGAATATCAACATTCTGAAGTATCTGACCTCTACAGCAAACGTCTTTTCCCAAATGATCATGTTGAGGCGAGTCAATATGATCTCAATCTACAATTCAAAGGCAACAATGAATATGTTTGGAGTGGAATTCGTTGGATGGTTTTCCTGTGTATCATCTTCACTTTGTTGATTCTTGTTTGCTTCAGTTATTCGCTTTACTCGATCTTTAAACAAAAACGGATCAGTCAGGTTAAAAATGATTTTATCAATAACATGACTCATGAGTTGAAGACTCCATTGGCAACTATTTCACTTGCAGCAGCTTCAATTGAACATCCAAGGGTTATTGGAGATGAATCTGAAGTACATCGTTTTATTGACATTATTAAAAGCGAAGAACGTAGAATCAATGCTCATGTTGAACGCGTTCTAGATGTTGCAGCACTTGATAAAAGTGACCTGAAAATGGATCTCGAAGAAATAGATCTACATGAGCTTTTAACGCGAAGTATTCAAAATGTAGACCTTTCGCTCTCTGCTTCGAATGGAACGGCGAAATTAACGAGTTCGAATCCAACTGCTCCATTCAATGGTGATGCATTTCATTTAACGAATGTCTTCACCAACATTCTCGATAACAGTATTAAATATTCTCAGGAGAATTTAGAGATCACCATCGCCCTTCTTGAAAACGAAAAAGAGTATCTTATCACACTTAAGGACAATGGCATTGGAATGAGTAAGAAATCGCAAAAATTGGCATTCGACAAGTTTTACCGGGCAGAAACGGGCAATATTCATACGCGAAAGGGCTTTGGATTGGGATTGAGTTATGTCAAAAGCATCGTAGAAGCACATTTTGGCAACGTGGAATTAAACAGTGAATTGAACTTGGGAACAACAGTGACCGTAACACTTCCAAAAAAATGAGTGCTTCTGGAAAAAGGATTCTGCTCGTTGAGGACGAGGAAAATTTTGGTTCTCTTTTACAAAACTATTTGCGTCTTTCTGGTCATGAAGTAGATTGGGCAAAAGATGGTGCCGCTGGATATTCAACCTTCTTTAATGGAAGCTATGACGCCTGTATCTTTGACGTTATGATGCCTCACATGGATGGCTTTGCGCTCACAGAAAAAATTCGTGCACGTGGAAATCAAATTCCTATTATCTTCTTGACGGCAAAAAAGATGCGCGAAGATATGATTGAGGGTTATAAAGTTGGCGCAGATGATTATCTGAACAAGCCCTTTGATATCGAGATTCTATTGTTGAAATTGGATGCTCTTTTCAAGCGAAATGGGGCTCATCTTCAAGAAACAAGTTCTTATGCAATTGGGGATTTCTCGTATGAAGTGAAGCCACGTGCGTTAACACTAGCTGGCACGACTAAAAAACTATCCCCAAAAGAAGGAGCACTTCTCAGACTGTTGTGTGATCACGTAAATGATGTCATGCCTCGTGAAAAAGCGCTGATAGAAATCTGGAATGAGGACACGTATTTCACTACGCGCAGCATGGATGTTTACATAGGTAAACTGCGGAAATACTTGAAATCAGATCCTCTTGTATCGATAGAAAATGTTCACTCGAGCGGTTATGCTCTCTATGTAAAGACTTAAAGTCCTTTGAACTTAGCTTCTAAGCGTCTCAGTTCAGTTTTCACTTGACTCACACCGATTAACCCTCCTGACCATCCAGAAGTTGTTTTCTTCACAGTGAGCTGTGTGTCCCCGCCTTCAATTGTTTCAGTGCGAATGTAGAATTCGAAATATTTGTAAAATGCACCTAGTAAAATTCGAACTACTTTATTTCCTCGATTGTAAATCCCATCTCCAGGAGCACCAGATTTAGCTGAATAACCATCAGCCAATAAACTAGCATCGATTTCATTGGCTAAGACTTCAGGTGTCACGCCAGAAAATGTTTGTACAAATCGATCAGAAGTAATCAGCGTTGTTTCTTTGTAGTTTGACATTAGTATATAAGTTAGAATGGACGCTAAATATATAAATAATCGATTTTAATCAATCCATGCGAGCAACTAATTGTGTCTAGCCGGGTGTAAATGAACCACCACCGCCATTTGATCCTTCGATAATTTGCATGCCTTCACTAAACCTCATTGTTTTGATCACCTTTCCGCGGTCATCGTAAATGAGATATTTGCCATGTTTCAAGCCATCTTTGTAATCAATTGCTTGTAAGATTTTGCCACGACGCCCATACATTTTCATGGTTCCGTTCAGCTCACCTTTCTTGTAATTGCTAACTACAGCAGGGAGTCTCCCACCGGGGTGATAGGCTATCCACTCACCATTCTTCTTGCTTTTTTTGTAATCTCCTTCTTCAGTAACACGGTAATCCTTGCCTGAAAATGAGGTCGAATGTCCGTGCAATAAACTTTCCATAACAACGTGACCTTTCAGGATGGAATAATCCATTTTAGTCTTGTTCTTGAACAGTTTGTAATGAACTACATCCTTGGGTTTACCATTCTCAAAGTACTCTGTCCATTCACCCACCTTCAAGTTGTTTTCGTACTTTCCAATTGACGTGACAACATCATCTGGAGTGCGCGATTCCCAATCACCATCCAATTCACCATTTTCAAAACTGGTTTTATTCTTCAATACTCCATTATCCCAGTAATTAAACCACTCTCCTGTTTCTTTACCCTCAAGAAAATTGCCATCCATTAGCAAGGTTGAATTCTCGTACCAAGTTTTCCAGTTGCCATTTCGAAGATCATTTGAGAAGGTTCCTTCCTTGTACTTTGCTCCATCCTCATAAAAATAGGTCCAGAATCCTGTTTTCACTTCATGATCGAATTTTGCCTTATATGAAATCTCACCATTTGAATGCCAAAATGTCCAATCTCCATGCTGAAGACCATCATCAAAGCTCCCTTGCATGTCCTTGGTGCCTTTATTCGTATACCAGGTCCATTGATCAGCCTTTAAGCCTTTCTTATACTCCCCTTCAACATTTAATTTGCCGCTATCGTAGAAATATTTATACGGGCCGTCAAGAACTCCTGACTTGTATGTACTCACCTTTTCTTTGTCTCCTGTAATGTAGAAATACTCCCAGTTCCCATCCTTTTCACCATCTTTGAATTCACCCTTTAAGGTCACGTGACCATATATGCTACTTTCCTCAAATAGGCCGTGTCTAAGTCCATTTTTATAATTATACCACTCCTTCACTTTGCCTGTTGTGTAGAAGCTCACCATCTCACCATTTCCCTTTGTGATAATCGCTGTATGTAAGGAATCTGGCAGGTAAAACTCCCACATATAATTATCCTCTCCCTTGGTTTCTTCAACGGATTTTAAGCGCCCATCCACGTAATAATTTTTCCATTCTCCAACGGGCTGATCAAGATTATAAGTCCCTTCAACTTTCAAGTGATCTGTTTCATACCACTCAAAGTAGAGACTATCTTGAAGCCCAAATTTAAAGTATCCCTCTTGCCGCTTTTTTCCATTTGGATAAAAGAGAACTACTTGTCCATGAAGATTGTCTCGGTAATAATTACGCACTTCTTCTATTTGACCAGCGCGATCGTAGAAAGTCCATTTACCATGCTTTTCATCAGTTTCACCTTGTTGATCTTGATAATTTTTACCGCGTGATCTTATCTGCGTGGAATTGAAATCCCAAAACGTTGATATTTGCTTCGTAAGATTTTCTTTGAGAATGGGTTGAGCAAAGGAACTACTCGTTAAGAACAGAATCAAGATAGCTAACGCATGTTTCGTCATAGATGCTTTTTTACTATAACCCATTTATAGAGTGTTGTTACTGCATTCCAATAATTCCTTGAATGATTAGGAATACGCCAAATACTACAAAAACAATTCCAATCAATCGATTTAAGCCAACAAGTAAGGAATGGGTTACCAGTGGACGGAGTTTTTTTGCGCCGAATATTTTTAGCAGATCAATTGTGAAAAAGGTGAAAAGAATAACTCCAAGGAAAAAAATCATCTGCCATCCTTCAGCGCCTCCAGCATCTTCAGCACCAAGGGTCATCACACTGAACCAATAGAAGACAACAAGTGGATTGGCAATATTGAGTAGAAAACCTTTCAATCCTAGCCAAAGATAATCCACAGGGCGTACAGGTTCAATTTCGATGCCTTTCACCTTTCGCTTCTTTACTTTCTTGAAGAAGTTAATAACGCCATAGAGTGTGAATAAAATTCCTCCACACAATTGCAAGATGGACTTGTCTTCTCCCTGCGAGAAATCTTTCACTTCCGTGAAGAAGACGTAAGCAATCAATATGTAGACAACATCACTAAGGAGCACACCAAGATCCAAGGCTATGGCGGCTCGAACTCCTTTTCTAATACTAGTCTCCAAAAGGACGAAGAATACCGGTCCTATCATTATACTAAGTATAAATCCAGTCACAAGTCCTTTTAATAGTAAATCCATTGACGTTTCGGATGATTCCGTACAAAAATAATCAATCATTTGTCAATTCGCCGAAACGCGGAAAAGTTTAAGAAATTCGACCAATGTTTTTGATTGAACCCATCATTTTTAGCTTAAGATGTTTACATTTGCAGATCATGCTACCGAAAAGGGGGCTACAAGACGCTAATATTAGAGGCAATTATGAAACTGGCAGCAGCAAATACGAAACTGGATACCATCATTGAGAAGGTAGAGAAGAAAGGGTTAGAGGCAACTTCGTTGGTTGATGACCTAAAAGAACTTCGTGAATTAGCCTTAAAAGAGCAGGATCCATTGGTAACCAAGGTATTGCGATTATCATACGAATTCCTTATTGAGCATAAAGCATTTAATGTTCAGGCTCAGTATGAGGAGGATGAAGAGGAAAACGAGTATCCAATTGAGATTGAAGACAAAGAAAACTTTTTATACTTGCTAAACTTGTTGAAGAGTTCAGATCACAAGATAAATCGTGAGGAAATTAAAGATTATAGAACAGCATTGAAGCTAGACTTGTACTAGTAAAAATAGATAGAATTAAAAACCGTTGGCATCTGCTAACGGTTTTTTTTTGCTCTTAACCCAACCAATCTAAAAAAGTATACGTCTATATAGTGAATGTTGAGATTCTGGTTTTTTCAACATTCGGTTTTATTTTCCTTGCAGGTACCTGAAAAGAGTTCCGTCCGAGAGTTTGCCTACTTCAACTTCTTTGGATCTCTTTTCAGGTTTTTTTTGTATTCTTTCGCAGTAGCTTCAGCATAGGCGCTGCTTTCTATTTTTATTTCTAGATTATTCTCGAGTAATTCTCTCGTAGCTTGTTTGAAATTGTAACGCTGATGTTGAAACATCTAAGGCTATTTCTGCGTATGCATTCTATTGAACTCACCTTTACTGCATTGCTCTATGAAAATTGCCCAATCTATTGCCCTCTTATTCACGCTAGGACTGCTCTTCTACCAATGTGATGACGCCTCTGATACTCCGGCTGACTCATCCACTAACGCTAATTCAAAGGACTCGTTAAATAACGTTGAAACACCAAAAGCACAGTCGAAACATGATAAAATCGCCAAATTTTTAGCTGGAATTGAACTGGATAATCTTGAGAATTCAACAGAATTCGATACCACCAAATGGGGAGAACATTCAAAAAACTTGAATGTGAATTGGGAAAAAATGGAGAAGACTCGTTTAAATCCAATGAGTAGTTGGGTTGAAAATAAGATCGTTCCAAACATCAATGATACATTGCCATTGTTTTACCCTTTTTCGGGACCTGACTTTCTACATGCCAATTACTTATTTCCGAAGGCATCTGGCTATACGATGATGGCATTAGAAGGAATTGGCGAATTGCCCGATTTTTCCACCATGAGTCAAGAAGAAATGGACGAGTATTTGAAGAATATCAATCTATTTCTAAGGGATATTTACCGTCGAAGCTATTTCATCACCAAGAACATGGAAGGTGATGTGGGTTCCTCAACGATCAGAGGTATTCTTCCCGTTTTATACGTTTTTGTGGCGCGAAGTGGGTACACTATTTTGGATGTTGAGCGAATTGGCTTGAGTTCTTCCGGGGAAATCGTTTCGGAAAATCAAAGCTATTCAAAATCACTAGATGGGGTACGATTTTACCTAGAAGCAGATGGTATAACGAAAGAACTTATCTATTGGGATTGTGATTTGTCTAACTCAGGTTTTGAGAAAACACCGGAGATGAAAGCCTACTTATCCAACCTTACTAAGAGCAATACCTTTCTCAAATCTGCGTCTTATTTATTGCATTATTCGACATTTGGTGAAATAAGAGAACTTGTTCTTGAAAAATCTTTGGCAATCTTGGAAGACGATACAGGAGTCCCTTACGAGTATTTCAAACCAGCGACTTGGAGATGCAGACTTTATGGAGGGTACGAACCACCAATAAAAGATTTTAGTCCACGACTCGTCCAGCCTGATTTAAAATTGGCTTACGAGGATTCGTCCAAATATTCTGGAAAAATGCCTTTTTCTTTAGGCTATCACTGGGGCAGTGGCGTTCAAAATTACATGCTCTACGCCAAAATTAAATAGCTGAGCATTACTCGCAATACTGACAGTAGGAGAAATAATCGTCACTGTGTAAGAACGGCAGTTCAGAATCGTACGCTCGTTCTAAAATCGTGGCGATGTATTTTGGGAAATCTTGAATTACTGTTTCGATCGAAATTTTCTTCGTGTCCAAGGTAAAAGGAATGTTCTTTCCAGAGACGAACGAGATAATACTCGATTCTGGAATCGTTCCATGTTTGTCGTGATACAAGAAAGCGTACATACAGAGTTGCAGGATATGTTTCCGACCCTTGAATGCCTCAGCAATTGAATCTGAATCAATGTCAGTATTCCTGAATTTAACATCATCTGGTGCTACTTTTCCGGATTTGTAATCAATAATTCGAATCGTGTCGCCCACTTTATCTATGCGATCAATGAAGCCACGAAGATTCACCTTTTTCATCTTCCCATGCACTTCAACTTCAATTTCAGTGCTATACTCTTGCTCCAATGCTTCAATGAATACAGGAGTCGTTTGCTGCTCGAGAAATGTCTTTTCCGATTTCAAAAATCGACCAGTTAATTCTTGCGCCATCTGATAGGAAAGCAAATTTTTACCCTTCGTAAAAGCTTCGCGATCATTGTTGAAATGTACAAGAAACTGATTCGTTAGCACCACTTTATAATCCTTGATCATCCTATCAATATCAATCGAAGTGATGTTTGTTGGAGCTGGAGATCTAAGCTTCCCTTCTTTATCAAATCGAGCAAATGGTGCGTACAATAATTCAAGCGTATCGTGGATGAATGTTCCAAACGTGCTGTTCTCAATTTCCTCTTCAATCATCTCAGCTTCACCAAAGTCCATCACATATCTGAAGTAAAAATCGAGTGGGCAATTCAAGTATTTCTTTAGCATTGAAGCAGACGCTGACCCTGCAAAGAGCTCGTCCATTCGAGCCAAAATTTCTGGGGTTTTACGAATCTCCATATCCGTTCTCTGTTGATCAGTTTGCAGGGAATAAATTTGCTTATTGATCGTAACATTAGGATTCAAACGACTCAATTCCATCTCCAATTGTAAGAGATATCTACTTGGTTCATTACTCCCAATAGATTCATCTGCACTGCTATATGTTACAAATAATTCGTCACAATGATGAAGCAAACGATAGAAGTGATGAGCGAAAAGTCCTTGTTTTTCACGAGGAGCAGGAAGTCCAAGGTATCGTCTTAAATCGATGGGGATCATCGTTTGAATTGGATTTGTTGGAGGTAAATTTCCTTCATTCATGCCAACAGCAATCACTCGTTTAAAATCAAGTGCACGCGTTTCGAGTAATCCCATGATTTGCAATCCGTCTATTGGATTTCCATGGTAAGCAATGCTACGCGTTCCCCAATGAAGATTGAACAATTGACGGAAACTTTTCAAACTCATGTCAGGAATTCCCTCTGTGATGATATTTTCCAATTCCACAATAGAATGATCAAAGGCTTCCAACATTGCCTTTTCGAAGGCAAATTCATCTTCTAAACCTTCATAAATGGAAGCGTTTAATTGACGAATTAGCTTCATTGCCAGCAACCAATCTTCTCCCCACTTTTGGGTGATGAGCGCTAAAATTTGCCGTGCCTTCTCACCGACTTCCAATCGTTCGACATTAATGAAAATACCGTTCCGTCGAATAATATTTCGTTCAGCTTCGAGTAGTAAACTCTTCTCCTCTGGATCTAAAACGGCAATCACAAATGGATGATTCCAGAATGCTTGTAAATCGTAAAAATAGATCGCGTTCGTTCGAAATCTAAACTTGTTTTCCTGAATGGAGAACAAGAGATCCACCCATGTTTTTACGGCTGTATTTCGAATTGGTAATCCCAGTGTGATATTTGCTTTGCCAATGCTTCTAGGCAAATTTTTAATGATTGAACTAATCAAGGTTTCATCGGCAAGAAGCAAGACTGTATTGTCCAATTCTTCTTTCGTTGACGCCTCTAAAATTGTTGCTGCAACTTTAGCCTGACCAGTCTTTTGGGCACACGAAACCATTGTGACTTCTAGTTTTTTCGTGCCTATATTGTCAGAGATAACCTCGAGTTTTTTTCCATCAAGCACGTGAGATAAGTCGCGCAAAAAACGTCCAGCTTCGTGCACTGGATCTTCATAATAATAAGCGTCTGCATCGATTAAAATATGGGCTCTCCCAAGAACATCAATCTGACGGATTATAGAAATTTCAGCCGCTGAAAGTGCATTAAATCCCGCAAACAGATACTGTGCTTTTTCATCCTCAAACAACTCATTAATATTTGTTGCAAGATGTCGAAATGCCTTGCCAGCGTAGCACATGTTTCGCTTCGAGAGTTCCTTGTTAAGTGCATGATAATATCCTGGAAGACGGTCCCAGAATTCCATAAAACGAAGTTGACTTGCCGTCAATGTTTCTTCACCAAAACTCCAATTTTCAATTTCCTTAATATCTGCAAGGTTTTTGAATACCTGCTCAGCATCCAGCAAATAACGATCGATTTCATTAAAATCGGCTAGGAGTGTTGTTCCCCATGTGAAAAATTCATCAAATGATGCATCTTCAATTGTTTCCGCCTTCTTGAGTTGAATTTCAAATAAACGCAACAGCCCCCTTGTAGGATCGATTACTGTTTCTGGGCTATAACTCTTAACCCATTGATCAATCGTGACCATTTTTGGAGCCAATAGGGGTTTGCCGAATTCAGAGTAGAGGGCAGAAGCAATGTATTTCTTGGCGCGCTCAGAAGGCAACACAATCGTGAGATGCTCAAGAGGCAATTCATTTGTGTGAATGTAAGCGGCTATATGGTCAACGAAACGTTTGCTCATTTTTTACTTGTGAGATAACTCCAATATGTGGAACGATTCAACATACTTGCTTTGGCATCAGGATAGGCGAGCTCAAATGCTTTTGGTAATTTGACTTTCTTGCGCTTTTCCCAATCAGTTTTGTAAGCTCGAATGATTGAACCATCAATCTCGAGGTAATCCATCTGCTGCTTGGTGTGCGTTTTCCAGAAGTAAATTTCTTTTGGAAGCTGATTCATTCGAATCCATTTTACGCGTTCAGAAACCAAATAATTTCGCCACAATTGGTCCATGTCGTTTCGCAGAAAAGTTGGGTTAAAATTGCTGATTAAAGCATTTCGAATTCCATTATCCGTGAAATAAACGGCATTAGATTTTTTCAATTCATAACGCTGTTCTGTATGATAGGATGGCAGTTTTATTAGAATGTACGCCTGCTCTAGCAAATCAATATAACGTTCAACAGTTTCATTGTCGAGGCCACATCTTTCTGCCAATTCATTGTAAGAGACAGCGTCACCAATGTGAAATGCTAAGAGCTGTAAAACGCGCATCATTTTATCTCCTTTATTGATGCGATCCCCTGCGCTAAGGTTTGTGAATAGAATGTCCTGAATTAATTCTTTCAAGGTCGCTTCTGCATTTTCAAGATCGCCAAGCACTTCCGGGTAGTTCCCATAAATTAAACGTTCTTCTAAAAGTTTCTCCTCTTGGGGAAGTCCGAAATGTTGGGCAGATTCATAAAATGATGGTGCAAATATGGGCACTTCGAGACCTTCCATTCTCAAGGCTTCAAGTAACATCTCGTCTACACGAGGAGCAAATGAACAACAAACTATGGTCGTTGCTTTAATCTCTCCCGAGAGAACATCTTCCAAAATAGCTTGAAGATTGGTTAAATATTGCGCCTCTTCTAGAACAAGAATTTCTGTGTCTACGCAAAGGTCTTTTGGTTGTTCTTCAATCTGACGACGAACCTTCTTATCACCACAATTGAAAACTGTGTTCGTAGAATTACTTTCGGCAATTACTTCTTGGAGCAGTTCCATTTTCCCTACACGCCTAGGTCCTGTGAGGAGGATTAATTTATTTCCTTTTAACTTCTCAGCGAGGCGTTCTTTTTGAATCCTTGGGACCATTGTGTTTTTCTTTCAAAAATAGAAAAAACCTTCATTTATCGATAAAAGAAATTGATTTTTGCGAATAAGTTCTCGATATGAGCGGAGCTCTTCCCGATAGCTATCGGGACGAACTGACATTGGACTATTGAAAGGGCAATTGAATATTAGATTGATCGATTCATGTCAGTTCGAGCGCCCCATTTTTATGGGGTGCATGCTCCTTCGTTAAAGCATTCTCCGGCGGCCGAAGCCTCTGGCGAGCTCCTTCGCTAAAGCTACGGCGAAAGCGAAAGGACTCGGCGAAAGCGTTCGAGAACGACATGACTTCGAGAACAAAGTGTCCTCTTCTTAATCCAGCCAGACCTTATCGAAAAAGCGTTGTGCGCGGGCTGAGTTCATGAACTTATTTCCACCATATGCTTTGAGGATGAGGAAATAATCTTGCGCCATTACAACGCGGGTCCAATACAATCCTTCAGGATACGAATCTGAGAGCCCTTCATAGGCTTCTCCCT
>JBLHON010000086.1:0-12958 GCA_047621865.1 Crocinitomicaceae bacterium
ATGAGCGCTCATGTAATGATGAAATTTGTACAGACGTATTCTCTAACAATAATACTGGCGCAACTAGTGTAGCTGTAGTTCTTGAAGAGTTTACTGGTGCATGGTGTGGATGGTGTCCTGATGGAGGAGTTATCTTGGATGACTTGATTGCTGCTAACCCAGGACAAGTGATTGGTGTTTCAATACACGATAATGATCAAATGGAATATGCTGAAGGAATTCGTTCTGCATTCAACGTTACTGCTTATCCTAATGGATTAGTAGATCGTGCATTATTTGCAGGAGATCCAAAAGAATCACATTCTCGTGGAGCTTGGACAGCAAACGTAGCAACTAGATTGGCTCGTTATACTCCTGTTGAGGCATCGGTAACACACACATATGATCCAGGAACTCGATTGATTACAGCAACTGTAACTGCAGATTTCGTTGATTATGCTGCTGGTGATATGCGTTTTGTATGTGAAATCACAGAAGATAATGTTACTGGAACTGGTACTGGATACGATCAAGTAAATTACTTGAACACTACAGCTGGACATCCTTATGAAGGAGCTGGTGATCCAATTATTGGATACAATCACAGACATGTTTTACGCGCTAATCCATCAGGAGTTTATGGAAATGCTGGTATTATCCCAGCAGTTGTATCTCCTGGAGCAATGTATTCTGAGACATTCACATATACGCTTCCAGCTGGATACGATGAGAATGAAATCACTGTTGTTGGATTTGTTGCTTACGGTACGCCTACAATTGGTGATCGTGAGATCATGAATGCTGATGAAGCTCATTTAGATGAAGCAGCATTAACTGAAAATTCTTTGTTTGCTGGATTCAACGTTGCACCTAACCCTGCATCTGGTGAGTTCACACTTAACATTGATCTTCGTGAAGCAATTACTGCAGACATCATCATTTACAATATGTTAGGTGAAGTAGTAGGAACTATTGCATCTGGAACATACGTAGCTGGTCAACATACGATCCAAGCGAATACAGGAGACCTTACTTCTGGTTCTTACTTCGTGACTATCAAGACTGCTAACGCATCTTTCTCAGAAAAACTTATCATAAGATAGGTTCTAATAAAGCTCAATTTAAAAGGCACTTCGATGAATTTCGGAGTGCTTTTTTTTTGTTCCCATAAATGCGCTATCATTGTTGATATCTCAATCGTGAGGGAAACTAAAACTTGAAGATTACTTTGAAATAATAGTATCTTTGAGAACAGCTAATACCAATTCTCTTTAACTAGAACTATGTCTATAAAATCCCTTTTGATTGTCTTCGCATGTCTTTCTATTCATTCAGCTTTCGCGCAAGGATCTGATGCAGCTACTAAAGCATTTTGGAACGATAATATGCTGACGATTGCACGGTTAGATGCACCAAAAATTGTGAGCCAGACGAATTTCCCGTTAGAGGGTCAATGGTCGTTTATGCTCGACCTAGAAGATGGAGGTTCAGAAGCAGAATATAGAGCAAAATTGAGTGAGATTTTCCCTGCTGCAATGCGAAAAAAGATAAAAACGGAAGATTATCATCAATTGGCAGCAGTTGAAATGGACGGCGAAGTTGCTTTTATTACCTATACCTACACAGATGTCACGATTGAGGATGGGGAGAAATACGAATCGATGACATTCTATTCGTTCGAAAAATTAGCAGGAAAATGGAAATTGGTTTCTATTTCCTATGCTGGGTAACAAGTACTTCCCGTTTGCTTATCAGTTGAGAAAGCGGTAAGTTGGTTCATGAAAATCTTCAAAATTAGCCTTATCTGTATCGGTTTTTTTACACTCGTTGGTTGTAATAAAATTGGACCCGATTGTGAGCCTGTAGTACAGACCTCCAATTGCATAGATGAATCTCAAATTGATACTATAGCAACGTGCGCAGATATCTATGATCCAGTATGCGGATGCAATAACGTGACTTATGGCAATTCGTGTGAGGCTAACAATGCAGGAATCACCTATTATGAAGAAGGACCTTGTTGTAATTAAAGAATCAATCTTTCCTTGGTTTTTGTGAAAATGAAAAAAGAGTGAAATTTTATTTCAACTCAAACAATACGGATTGTTCGCCTTGTGTCTGCCTGCGGAATGCACTTCTCAAGCCCAATTTTAGTTGCTAACCTGAATCTATACCCAGAACTATCTTTGTCATCTCCTAATAGTAAACCTGAAGGAGAATCCGTTTTCTTCACACCTTTCTCTTTGACGAATTGCAGGCAAGCGTCAAAAACAATATTATCCACATGGTTAATATCCAATACTCCTGAAATAGGCGACCTCCAAGCTATCGTATGAGAACTAAAAAATGTAGTGCTCTCCGAATCCTCAATGGTCGTGCCGATAAGTTTAAGAGGATTTACGTCAAATTTATTATCCTCAGTTGGAGAAATATCATCTGAAGGCGAGGGTTCTAAGGTGCCAATTTGAAGATCACCACCAAGCAGATTAGTCAGCGTCGCAACAATAAATGCACAGTCAACACAATTGATTAATTCTCCATTGCCATCACCTCCTTCAAGACGTTCAATGAATTTCGATAATTCCAAGGAAGTAGTATTCTCAGCGAGATATAATTTTTTATCCTGTTCCGGAATCTCCTCAGAAGTGTATGCAGTACCCAATTGGTATTTAAATTTTTTAGACTTGAAAAGCCTATTGGAAATTTTCTTTCCAGCTTCATCAATCGATTGTGATTCACGCGCCCAATCACATGCCCAAATAAGTGCTTCCGTCCAAATTGGACATTTAGAATAATCACTTTGAATTAGATCGCGAAAAGGGGTGGCCGTCCATGGATGTTGAGGCGTATCCAAAGTTACAAAAACACGATGCATGGATCTTTCAAAAACAGTCCATCCAGCATCATCATCACCATCACCATCACCATCACCCTTTTTGGTAATCCAATTGCCATCTTCTTGCTTTACCAACTCCTGATATTCCCACAACCAAAAAACATCATAAACACCAACTCCCAAGGCATTCATTTCGGCACCTGAAAGCAGAAGAGCAACATTGCTATCACCTGCAACTAGAGAACTCCCCGTCTCACCAAACCATATTTTTGTAGATTGGATTTCTCCCAATACCCTTTCACCAGCAAACCTTTTGATATTTTTCTTTTTATCTAATTCACTCTGCTTCTCTGGAGTAAATATGGTAGCTCGAACGTTTGCAAAGACCTGACTGTCTACGTGTACGAACCTTGCCCAAATATTGAGATTATCTTTCTCACATGCAGCTTTGGTATCATCTAAAGAATAAACTGCATACGAAAGATTGTTCGGCAACCAGGATGGAGAAAATGGAAATAACGGCATTGAATTCGTCTCGAAATCCATATCGTTAGAAGCAAAATCAATGCTTTGCAATCCAACAGCCAATGAGCTGTAATCTATTTCTTCTGGCATGATCTAGTAGTTTGTAAATAATTGAAGTAATATAGGGAGTAAATATGATTCGTGGGAGTAGATTCAATGTAACTGATGTGCGATAAAACTTTGTACTTAGTCAGGTGAAACTTTATTAGTGTCTGCCTGACGATTTCACACTAAATTAGACCCATTAGGTTAAGCCTTCAATTCTACGTGTTTTCCATACAATTTAGAAAAAATGCTCCTCATGCGTAAATTGCAAGAGGAGCCATCAAGTCTATTAACGTATGTCATTCAAATACCATGCTCTGCCATCTACGCATGCAAAATAAATGTTCGTCTTTCCAAACCATTGAGGCCCTTCAGGATCTCCTATCGTAATTGCACCCGTTGAAAATCCTGTGTCTCCTGCTGTATTAGAAGATTCTGCACTTGGATCAGCAGCAATAGTGATAAAGCTTCCATTTTCATTCACATCTCCATTTGCTCGTTCTCCCGTGCTTACATAAGTATACTGCTGGTTCCCCTCATCATCTTCTGTAACATCTACATTTACAACTTCCCCTTGTTTTAAATCATCTTCAGGTGTGCATACCATGTCTACCCTTACACCCTCTTGATCGGCAGATTCGTATACATATGTATACGCAATTGTTTCATCTCCTTGTCCTCCATTTCCAGTAATTACAGTTCCATGTGGCATAATAAATTGTTTTTGTTAGTGAATATTAATTTCTAGTATGGTCAATATAGCAATTTATTTTGCCTCGTTTTAAGTACAAAAAAATAAAATACAAGCTATGTCATGAACTGGATGATTACTGTAATGAATCTGTACATTTATGTTATTAGAACTTTTGAAAAACTAATGCTGCAACTAGAATTCTCATTATGACTATATTTCCGCCAGAATGAGAAAAAAAGAATTGTCTAAACTTGCTTGCCTTCAAGCTATGATGTGTCGAAGAACAGGATTGCTGCTTTTTAGCATTTGTTTTATTCAACTTTCCTGTTTCAATTCCCTACAAGCTCAACAAGGACGCCCATATATTTCAAATTTTCCACCAATCTCCTATTCATCCAATTCGTATGTATCCAGTCCGCAAAATTGGTGCATTGGACATACAATAAACGATCAACTGATTGTCGCGAACACTTCTGGAATCCTATTATACGATGGAACAGTATGGCAAATGATTTCAGGAACAGAGGACAAGATGTTTTACAAATTTGTAGCGGACGCCAATGGAGAGATCTTCACTGGTGGTGACGGTGAAATTGGCGTATTAAAAGCAAACAAAGATGGTAGATTAGTTTTTCATTCTCTACTCAATAAATTGGATCAGGAAGATCGTGATTTTGGCAGGATAACAAAAGTGGTATCGCATAATGGAGATGTTTATTTCCGATCTAAGGGGCAGTTAATTCGTTACTCTAAAGGTGTTTTTAAAACATGGAAGAGCGAAAGCGGCTTTACTAAACTTGTGAGTAGTTCTTCAGGCGTCTTCATTGCGGAGAAATCTAGTTGGTTTCAAATTCAGAATGACTCCCTACATGTAATTGCTTCTGCGGATGAAGAAAAACTACCCTCCTGGATAGCTGTATTTCCAGGTCCAAAAGGTGGACTCTTGATAGCAACAAAGTATGATGGTTTTTTCCATTTGCATGACAATAAACTTTCCCAACTATCAACTGAGTTGAATCCGCTAACGCTTAAAAATGGATGCCAAATTTCAGATCATAAATTCGCATTAGCTACAGATGAACATGGGGTAATTATTGTAAACCGAAATGGCGAAATTGTAGACTTGATAAATAAATCAATGGGACTTAGCTCGAACTCTGCTCTCTTTCCTTTTTATGAAGATGGAAACTTATGGCTTGCTATGAATTCTGGCATCAGTTTAATCGAATACCCTATTCGCACTTCAATACTTAATGAGGAAAATGGCTTGAATTCATTTCCATTTTGCACTGTAAAATATCAAGACAACCTATTCGTTGGAACACCCGAAAACGCCTATTGGGTTGGGAAAGATGATCATACAAACCTAGGGATTATCAAGGAGTTAGAAGAGCCTATTAGATCAATATTTGATGCTAAAATAATTAATGGAAAACTTCTTGTTTCCAACTCTAAGGGAATCTATATTACTAACGAGGACGGTAGCAACTATTATATCAAGGCGCATTCTAACACTGAGTGTAACGTAGTAATTCAGAGTACGAAATTTAAAAATCTAATTTACACTGGCAATAACAACTTCATTTTACCTATCCAGCTTGGAGATAAGTCATCGGAAGCACTTTCTGATAGGATTAAACTGCCACATTGGACATTTTCAATGGCAGAGGATGATGGCGGAAACCTATGGGCTGCTCATGATGGCATTTCTCTAATTAATTTCTCCAAAGGCTATGACAATCCAACCGTCACAACCCTTGATAGTTCGAATGGTTTAAGCGAAGAAATGGGAATCATTGAGGTAGTATCTGTAAATGATCAAGTTCTCTTTGGAACCGAGATTGGTGTTTATTCCTACAACAGGCAATCAAAAAAACTGGTGCCAAATCCAATTTTCGGAAAGAAATTTTGTGACGGTTCCACCAGCGCGTATAATCTTACCGAAATGCGTAATGGAGATGTATGGATCACAACGACCACGCATACAGGCATTTTGAGAAAACAAAAAAACGACAGTTACATCTATGATTCCTTGCCACTTATGCGTGCCCCCATTTCGGATGTTTGGGATATCTACGAAGACGACGACAATATAGTTTGGATCTGTGGAACCGAAGCAATCGTTCGCTATGACCCTGCTGTTTCAGTCAATCATCATGCTTCTTACAACGCCTTTATTCGAAGTGTAATCATCAATGACAAGAACGAAATTTTTGCAGGAAATTATGCGGACAAAAATGGATTTCCAACGACAAAGCAGCCAGCATCGTACATTCCAACCTTGAACTACGACCAGAATTCGATCACTATCAAATTTGGAGCTGCTGATTTTGCTAAAGATTATGAACTTGAGTATAGTGTAATACTCGTCGGGAAGGATACTGAATGGTCGACTTGGAGAACAACGAATGAGATGAGCTATAACAACCTTGGAGAGGGAAAGTACACCTTCAAGGTTCGTTCGAAAAATGTGTACGGGAATATTAGCCAAGATGCAGTCTATAGCTTTGAGATCTTGCCACCGTGGCACAGAACTATCTGGGCGTATTTCATCTTTGTAGTTGGGGGGATGCTCTTCCTGTATCTAATCGTGAAGCTAAATTCAAGACGATTGGTACGTGAAAATGCGAAACTAGAGAATGTAATTACCGAGCGAACGGCAGAAGTAACAGAACAAAAAGAGCGCGCAGAACAGAGTGAGGCATTCAAACAGCAGTTTTTAGCGAATATGAGTCATGAAATCAGAACCCCAATGAATGCAGTTATGGGGATGACGAATTTGGTTTTGGGCACTCCACTTAAGCCCAAGCAGAAAGATTACATGGAGGGCATTAAAAAGTCTTCTGATATTCTACTGCACATTATCAATGACATCCTGGATCTATCGAAAATAGAGGCGGGAAAAATGGAATTGGAAGAAATTGACTTTTCACTTTCCGACTTTATTGAGCAAATAAGAAAGACCCTGCAGCATCGTGCTTCAGACAAAGGACTCGAACTGATGACATCCATAAAGCCTGATGTTTCTGACATTATTCTAGGTGATCCTGTGCGTTTGAATCAAATCTTAATTAACCTCACAGGGAATGCCATCAAGTTTACCGAAAAGGGCAGTGTTGCCATAGAGGTTACTAAAGTGGACAATGGAGTTCGTTTTGCGATAGTAGATACAGGGATTGGAATTCCCAAAGATAAGTTAGAGACTGTTTTTGAAAGCTTCTCGCAAGCGAATGCCTCTGACACACGGAAGTTTGGTGGAACAGGATTGGGGCTTAGTATCTCGCGTCAGCTTGTAGAATTGATGGGAGGTGGCATCACTATTGAAAGCGAAGAAGGATTCGGAACAACCTTCTCTTTTGTCGTTGATTTCAAACTTGGTTCGAAAGAGCAATTGGACAAACGAATTGCCATGGAAGGCAGCGTGGATGGTTCAATATTGAATGGATTGCGAATTTTGGTCACAGATGACAACGAATTCAATAGAATTGTAGCGAGAGACACCTTATTATCTGTAGCGAACGTTGAAATTTTTGAGGCTGAGAACGGACGAGACGCGATCAAAATCCTCCAAGAAAGAGAAATTGACGTTATTCTAATGGATGTTCAAATGCCAATTATGAATGGATATGAGGCAACCCGAACGATTCGAGCATTAAACTCCTCGAAGCGCGAAACGCCTATTGTTGCATTGACCGCGAGCGTTGTTAGAACAGACCTAGATAAATGTAAAAAAGCGGGGATGAATTCCTACGTTCCAAAGCCTTTTAGAACGCATGATTTGATCACAGGAATTGCGGAAGTATTAAAAATAGAACTTCGGGCGTCAAAAGTTTCGAACGAAGATTCAATTGGAAAGGAAACGATGAGTGAAAAGGTGAGCGATCTAGGCTATTTGACGAACTTCTGTGATGGAGACAAAGTGAAAATGAAAAAGTACATTGACATGTTCATTAAAGGCGCGAGTCAATTGGAAACCCAAATCGCCCTTGCTGTCGAAAATGATGATGGTGAAGCCCTTGCGAATCAGGTTCATAGTTTCAATACAAAATTCATAATGATGGGAATGAAAGATTCTAAATCACTTTCAATTGCCATAGAGAACAAACTAAGGGATGATGGGACTATAAGTGAGGTGATAGACAATGTTGAACTCCTAAAATCAGATATAAAGTCTGCCGTGGACGAATTGAGTCAATTCGAGGCAAATTAAATTTATATTTACGTTCTCAAACGAAACGATTATGGAAGTATCAAAACCAAAGAAAATTTTTATTGTTGATGATGACGAAATGCTCACAATGGCAATGGAGGATTATTTGACGAAAGATACTCCACATAACATCTCTATTTTTCATACTGGAGAAGACGCTATAAAAAGTATCCAGGAAAATCCAGACGTCGTGATTCTAGATTACTTCTTGAATTCTGTGGATAAAACTGCAGCTGACGGTTTGGAGATCCTAAAGGCGATTCGCAAGCATTTACCAGACACTCAATTCATTATGTTGTCGAGTCAGGAAAGCTATTCTACAGCAGCTAAGACGATCCAACAGGGCGCAGAGCACTATGTTATTAAAGACGAAGATTCTTTTGAGAAAATAGCAAGCTTGATTCGCAAGAATTAGTCAAGAGGCCTGTAGTTCTTCATCTTACCTTCTGAATTCGCTTTAGCAATTCTTCTTTCGATTCCTTGGATAAGGGAATCTCAAATTCTTGGATCGTAAGATATTTGGAGTGGATTTTATCAATGTACTTTAGATTCACATAATACGATCGATGAACTCGGGTGATTTCTTTTCTATTATCGAGAAACTCAAAATCCTTTAAAGTCGCTCTCAATACCAATCGTTCATTTTTCATCTGAACTTTGGTATAGCTCCCGTCACCTTTGACAAACAATAAATCATCAATGATTATTTTCTGATAGACATGTTCAGTCTTCACGAAAAACGAATCTTCATCAATGGCATGATCTCCTTGGGAGACTTCAGGTGATTCTTTGCTCAGCGCTAATTTAACGCTCACAATAAGATCCTCTGGTTTACATGGTTTATTAAGAATAGAATGAGGCACCTCATCCAAAACCTCTGTCATTGTTTTCGGGTCAATATTCGAAGAAATAAAGAGGAATGGTATTTTCCAACGATCGTTAATCTCCTTGGCAACATCTATTCCCGTACCTGGACCATTCAAACGAATATCTAATATAACGAGGTCTGGAGTATCATTTCGAAGGCTTAATAATGCTTTTTCATAAGAGTCTACGACTCCAACTACATTGAAATCGAACTTTTCTAGGGTTGACTTTAGGTCATCAGCTATCCATTCGTCGTCCTCGACTATTAATATTCTGTGGTTCATGTGGGGGAGTGTTCTATTATTTGATCAAACAATAATACAATTTTTTTCACGAAAAAGCCATCTCAGTCTGAGCTGATGCCCAATTTAAAGCATTCATTACATAGAATGTATGATTGATGACACATTACGATTTCATCCCCAAGCAGTTCGTAATCTTACAATGTGTTACAACGAACAACACAAAATTTAAATGATCAATCATGAAAACAGAACACGTAAGATTTAAAGATGTTGCCAAGAGAAGTCAGCCAAGCTTTGTAATTCGATATAAGCTGGTAGACACTATTAAGACGAGACCTTTTCAGGGCTACTTGATCAGCTTTGCCTATAACGAACCAGTCGATTATTCCGATTTCTTTTGTGACGTGTTTCCTGAGTTTAAAACTAAACTCGAAGGTGGACAAATGATGAAACGAAACGAATTTATCCCAGAAGAAGGATATGCAGATATGTGGATCATCTCAAACGAGAACATGGATTCCCACAAGGGTCTGCTGAAACTCGGAGCCAAATGCTTCTTTTTAAATAATCATAAGTTAATCGCAGAGTGTGAAATCGTTAAGATCAACATGCATTTTAACAAATCAGATAAAGTAAACAAAGAGGTTCATGACACGAAAGTGATGATTCATAACATTGCTCAATCTGTTGCTTAAAAACACCCTAATCTTGTAGTGTAAGACGAACAAATAAATACTCCTAATAAATAAATTTAAAAACTCACAACATGAAAAAAATAACACTAATCAAAGTAGTCCTAACTAGTTTAATCTTCTCTTTCTCCACTAATGGAATTGGACAAACAGATGAACATTCACTTTCTTTTGAAAAATCGGCTGAAGAGAAATTCAAAATTGAAGAAACGAGAGCAGCTCTCGATTATGCAGGAACAGAAAACACTGTAGGAATGATGAATGACCTTTTCGGTGAAGAAAACCTCTATTTTCCAGTAAATCAAGAATCTTTAAATACTGTTGTTTATATCGTCGACTTACTGATCCAAAATGATCAATATGATGTGACAGAAAAAGATCGATTAATTGAATTGGCGAACAGTGCTTATGCATTTTACACGAAATCTGTAGACTTCAACGGCGCCTCTGCCCTTCAAGAATAATCGAATGAACCAAAGATTATTCCTAATCCGCTTAAAAGCCATCCATAACCGGGGTGGCTTTTTTTTGATCATAGCTCCCTGCATAGCCAAGTTATTGCATCGCTATTGATCTAGACCAAAATCTGCTTCTACCCTGTTTTACTTCTACTAGCAACTATTTCTTTTTCAAAAAGTATTCGTTTCGCCCTTGAGATTGGAATTTCAGATTTATCATCCATGGTTAAACAGTTTCTTTTTATTTCAGTATTCGAGAGGTAGTTCAGGTTGATCAAATGGGACTGATGACATCTAAAAAATATATCTGAGTTCAAGACCTCGAGTTCAACCATTTTCAATGTCTTCGTTAATGTATATCTCATAGAACTGTTCTCTAAAAAGATCTCCGTGTAATTGTTTTGTGCTTGGCAACGGACAATTTGACTAAGGTTTACCCAAATCGTACCTGTTGATGTTCGAATTTTAATTTTTTTTGAGGTAGTTAATTTCACTGATTTGGCATCTAAGACTTTAATGACCCTTTCCACAATTTCTTTAAAATCCAATGGATTTAGGGGCTTCATTAAATATCCAAAGGATTTATGCTTAAAAGCTTCTAAAGAGTAATCATCAAACGCAGTTGTGAAAATTATTTTGTGTCCACTAGAATCGATTTTCTCCAAAATCTCCATGCCCTTTCCATCCCTTAGATGTACATCTAGAAAAATAATGTCGACTTGAGTTCTTTTGATGTAATTTATCGATTCGTGTACTGTTTCAAATTCTTCGACAATATCAATCATAGTAGGGAAATACCTTTTTATGTAATTTTTTAAAATTACTCTCGCTGGGTACTCATCTTCGATTATTAAGGCCTTGTACATATTATTTGTAAAGTTCTAATTCTATGATTGTTTGATTCATTTCTTGCTTGATTGAGACCATATTCCTTTTATTCAAGATTTGGAGTCGCTCTTTTGATATTCGCATGCCATCGCCTTCAACAAATTCACCATTTCCGATGTCTCCATTATTCGAAATTTTAATTGTCAAAGATTCATCGAGTTCTTTTATATAGATATTGATCTCCCCCTTCAGTCCTTTGACCTTCATAATTCCATGCTTGATTGCATTTTCGATGTACGGCTGAAGAATTAATGGCGGTACCAAAAATTTTGAGGGGCTATCATCTTCATGGATTTGTATTTTTAAGTCAACCGGAAATCGAAGAAGTTCGAGCTCGATGTATTTATGTGTCAATTCGAGTTCATCCTGAAGTGGCACAGTAAACCTCTTTGAAAAATTCAGGGTAATTCTCATAAAGTTGGCAAATCGAGCTAGGTATAAATTAGCTTTTTCTGTTTCTTCCTCAGAGATTGAGGCTTGAATTGAGTTTAGAATATTAAAGATTAAATGAGGATTTAATTGAGCCGCCAAAGCCTTCGATTTCAACTCGTCGATTGTTTGCTTCAACAGATGCTTGGCTTTGTATTTCTTTAACTGATTTCGATAAAAGAGAAAGGCAAGCGCCATAAGTAAAATAATTATCCCTGCAGTGAACCAAGCCGTTTTCCAAAAGGGCGACGTGATCGAAAAAGAGAAAATTTGTTCCTTCGAGTAATCAACTCCATTTGTGGTTGAGC
Organism: Crocinitomicaceae bacterium; assembly: GCA_047621865.1. Classification (GTDB taxonomy): domain Bacteria; phylum Bacteroidota; class Bacteroidia; order Flavobacteriales_D; family Crocinitomicaceae; genus UBA4466. The sequence goes on from JBLHON010000086.1 coordinate 12,177, forward strand.
TCACCATGAATTCATAATCCCCAGGTGGTAAAGACGAATAGGTTATTTTATTATCCTCAGTAAATCGATAAGCTCCATCGCTTCCTTTTAGCTTATACCTATACTGAAGAAATTTCGCCCCATACGATATTGAGACTAAATTGAATTCAATATTATTTTGAGAATAGACAAGATTTACCCCTGAATTTGAAACGACGACACTGTCATTTATCTTAATTTGGTTGATGGTTACCAGGGGAATAATTGGATCTTTCTCAATATTTAAATCTTGAAAAATTTCCTTTTTGGTCATGTAGTACAGCGAGCCATTGTACATATAGATTTTTCGCGCGTCTTGCAGACTGAAAAATGATATTCTAGACCATTTATCCGACCATTTATTATATCTATATTTTTTAATGCCATTGTTCCCCGCGATTATCAATACATCATCAACAATTTCAATATCGAAGATGCGCGAATCCATTTTCGCCTCAATAAATATTTGTTTAACTAGTTTGGTGCCCTCAACTTTGAAGATATTTCCATTTCGACAAGCAACCATGAATGTTCCTCGATAGTTTGTAATTGCTATGGGGGCCGAAGAGACTTCTTCGTTCATCATCAATGTATCTTCATCAATATTAATTTTCACAACTCTATTGGAGAAGCCAATTAAAACTTCATGTTCGCCAATGCCCAGTCGGCTCGTTAATCTTTCATTGAATTTCGAAATAGAGCTGATCGCCTCAATCCCAAAGGTTTTACGGTCATAGACAAACATATAACTCGAACCATGAACA
>JBLHON010000087.1:0-12855 GCA_047621865.1 Crocinitomicaceae bacterium
AATTAGTCTCTGATTATGTGTTAGACCACCCTGAAATTTGTATGCCTTCTGCGCGAAAATTGGACCTCAACAAAGATGGCTTTTCAGATCTCATAATTTCAATGATGGCGGGCTCTGAATACACAGAGGTAGGAATTTATCTCGGTGCGAAAAAGGGGTATACCAATATTTTATTTGAACCTGCATGGTTTCATGGCACCTTTTCAAATGGTGATATCCTTCTGCGAATTCCTGCTTGTTGTGATGATCCAACAAATGAATATTATCGAGTCACCATCATGGAAGATGGAACGACCACTATTCACGATTCGCTCTCTATTGCCACAAATGTTGGTATCGAAAACGTCACGCATGAAAAGCTTTTCGATGGAACGTTTTGGGGACAATCTACTAAAGTTTTAACTGCACGAAGGTTGGAAAACCCTCACGAGGTCTATGGTTCATACAGTTCTGGTGCTCAAGTTCGGCAAATTGAAGAACAGGAGGTTGAAGGTATAATGCTCACGTTTTGCGAAATCAAAGGTGAGCTTTCGCAAGAGCATGGATCAAATTTAGTGTATGAGCATGCGTTTGTTTGGCTGAACTTGTACGAATAATAGCATTCTTCACTCGGGTATGCTTCGATAGTTGAATTCCAAAACTCACGCTTGAACAGGGGAACTGAATTTCAATCCCGTTTTGGGTGACTTGCTACTCAATCACAACTTTTTTGGAGCGCATTGAATTGGCAGTTTCAATTCCAATAACATATGTTCCTGGAGCGAATGCTGAAACGTCTATGCTAAAGTGATTTCCTTTCGTGGATGAGATCATCTTCACCAATCGTCCAGATAGATCATGCATACTAATGGTCGTCACTTGATCATTGGTAGAAATCGCAATGTTCAATTGTTGTTTCGCTGGATTTGGATAAATAAAAATTCCATCCTGATTCATTTCGTCGAGACTTCCAGTGCAGCTTACAAGATTGCCAAGAATCCAATCTGACATCCCTTGGAGAGCAGATATGTTCATCGTTGAATCGTAGATTGTCCCGAATGAATGATCCAATAAGGGATACGTCTGAAAGGTAACATTGGGCCGCACAATTGAGTCCGTCCAAATCGACATATGGGTTGAAGGTGGCACAAACGCATCTTCAGTACCATACATAAACAAAGTGCGCGCGCTACTATTCTGTTGAGTAATTACTGCTGAGTCTGTGATGGCTATCCAGTCCAACCAAAATCGAGGAGAGAAATGCTTCTTATATAAAGTATCATTCATAGGCCATGTTCCAGCTCGAAGAGAATCAAATTGATTGCGAAATATCACTGCTCCAACAGGGTCGCTATCAACAGTTATTGTTTGAAATACTGCCACTGTATCAATCGGCTGAGCAGTTGGGGCCATTGCGATCACTCCTCTAATATCTGAACGCTTGTTACCAACATCTCCCACGAAAGACCCTCCTTGGCTATGTCCGGCTAGAAAGATATTACACGTGTCAACACCTGGAATAGTTTTAGCAAAATCTACTGCATAATTGACATCTCGAATGTAATCGTATGGTGTGATTGTATCAGCCCACCAACATGCTGGTTTTTCAATACAATTAACGGTATAACTGCGCTTATCGTAACGAAGCACAATGATGCCATTTCGAGATAGCGAATCCGCGATATCATAAAATAAGTGCGTTTGTGCCTTGCGAAATGATGCGCCAATACTGTCTTTGAAATCCTTTGTAGAATTCGCATCCATATCGAGTGAGGTCGTCCCATGAACCAGAATTAGAACTGGAAATGAAGATCCAACATCTGGTGTTGTAACTGCACATGGAAACCATAAGGTGTCTAAGCTCAAAGAAACACTATACTCTGGAGTAGGAACGTAAAATGTGTCAATTGTTTCAGTATAGGTCTGTCCAAGTCCCGAAAACGGTAAACTTAGGATAAGTAAAGTGTACAGAAATTCTTTCATGACAGTTAATATACGATAAATTGGCCCTCATGATGCCCTCATTAATTGCCCGAGGCTGAAACATTCTTTCTTGGAATTGGTTTTACTATCTTAGGGCCTGATAACCCTCGTTTAAAATTGGAACTCAAGATGAAAACCTATGCCCTTTTCCTGATCCTCTTTATTGCTCCCTGCCTTTTTAGTCAGGAGGTGAAATCGAAGATTGAGGACTTCAATAATGATGGAGTCATGGACACAATGGAGTGGTATTATGACGGTGGAAGTGGATTTGGCGGATGGACTTGTTCTATCGTTAATGGCAAAACCAACGAGCTACATGAAATCATTAACTGGGGCTGTTTTTGTGATATTCAACGAACAGTTTTAATTCCTCCAGCACTCAGGTTGCCAGAGAACTATCCCTTTCTTGATCAGATAAAAGGTGTTTTATTCACAGAACATCAGGATGAACCAGACCTATCTTTCCAATGGATTATTGACGGATATGCTGCCAATGTTCAAGCGCCTAAGAACTCTCGTTTCAATCGCTTAATCTTCCCAACTTTGAATTGGGTAAAGGGTGAAATTCAACTGCCAACAAACTACAGTATCGACATGAAAGGATTGCCTTTGCATCAGATCTATTCTACGGATATGGAAACCCCAGATTGGTATGACGCTGAGGAGAATGAAGGCTGGGTATACTATTACGGAAGCAGACATGGGCGAATCGAAGCTTTACATGTACCCGTGTTAATCAATAGTACTACTACACGGAAAATCTATAAAACGGCACATGGACTTATACAGGAGAAAGATGGCGCGTACGCTTGGATTTTTGTAACTGATTTCACACTGACTGGGGGCCCAGAAAAAATGCGATGGGGATCAATCGTCAAGACTGAAATCGTTGGGGATCATCTAATTCTTCAGCATGGAAGAATGCCGAATCTAGTGGATGCATTGTACATTATTAATCTATCAAATGGGGAATGTGGTCAGTTGGATCTTGCCATCAATGATTTTAGTGTGGAGGAAGGGAGCCTTAATTATGTGCAGTATGATGAAACAGGTTCTATGTCCCTAAACGAACTTTTTATAGAGTTGGAAGCACAGCGAATATCCTTCATAGAATCACACTGATCTTCTTGTTACTTACTGACTTTCAGGTATTACACTTGTATGAAAGAAACTATAACCTTTATTTTCGCTAATCTCCTTTTCACATGTGGAGCACAGATCAACGTCTTAAACACATCTCTCACGAATCCAGAATCACAAATGGCCTATCATGCTTTTGAGAATGATTTAGTCCTGGAAGGTGTTTCGTCTGATCCAACTATTGTCATTGTAACTTCCACTGACACATTGCATCTCGCTAATAATAAATACACCTATAAACCATCTAGAAAAGTCATCTCTGAGCGTTTGACAGTTCTAAAAGGAGATCAAGTGCTAGGAACTACAATTTTCTCAATTGAAAACTTGGAAGACCCTCGTGTTTATCTTGGATCAATTCGTGGCCCCTCTGTGACGATGGATCAGCTCAAAGAAAATCCAGGCCTTGTTGTTTCTTATGCACCACAGTTGATTAACTTGAAGTTGCATGTGGTTGATTATCACGCTGTAATTATTCCTAAAAATGGCGAAGAAATTAAACTTGGTACACTTAAACATCATGGCAATGACTTCAGTCAATCACAGCTCAAATTGATCGAAAAAATGCAGGCAGGTGATGTGATCTCTTTCAAAATGGTGATTTTATCTTCTCCATCGGGAGTCAAAATTAAGATGTCTGCGAACGTGAACCTTACCCTAACAGAGTAGACCATTCACAAATCATTCCTTACTTTTATCGCTCTACATGTATTAAAGTAATCTCGAATGAATCAATCCGTGAAACACATCGCGCTAGTTGTCAATGACTACGACGAAGCTATCCAATTTTACACCAAAAAACTCCACTTCACTCTTGTGGAGGACACCAAACTATCAGACGTTAAGCGTTGGGTTGTAATCCGTCCTCCGGGAAATTCTACGTTTTCCTTATTACTTGCCAAGGCAGCAAATGAGGTTCAATCAACGCGTGTTGGAAATCAAGCTGGTGGTCGTGTTTTCCTCTTTATGAATACAGATAATTTGGATCGAGATTACCAGAATCTGATCGATCATGATATCAAAATTGTTCGTGAGCGCGTAGAAGAAACATGGGGAAAAGTTGCCGTCTTTGCCGATCTCTATGGAAACCTTTGGGATCTTATTGAGCCAGCACAGCCTCAGGAATCTCCGTTTTATTCTACTGGGATATTGGCCGTAAAAAATACTGCAGACATTGAACGAACGCGTGAAGCACTCACTACTTTAGCCATTGAAACACGAAACGAAGTTGGCAATTTAAAGTACGAGGTACACCAATCTCTGGAGACACCCTCTACCTTTATCGTTTGGGAAAGTTATACAGATGAGGCAGCATTTAAAAGTCATTTAGAACAACCCTATTTCAAGGCATTTATGGCATTGGACAAAGTGACATTAATTTCTGGAACGACGACCAATAAGGTGATTTGAATTTTTGATTTGGACAGAGGTCTTGTCAATTATTTTAACAGGTTCGAAACGTGAAACCAACTCTCTATAATTAGGGAAATTTTGTACCTTGAACTCATGAAATTCCTGACTCTTCTTACGCTCATCTCCCTTCTTTCACTACCCGCGTATGCCCAGCTGAGTGATGAGGACGAACTTTTCAATCAGGTTGTTGCTCTTAACGAGGAAATGAACTATCCTCAAGCAATTGAGATCTTGACAGTGCTCATTAGTGAGCATCCAATGAATGCCCAATATCATTCCATGATGGGCACTGCCTTGGAGAGCTTAGGAAGCTATACGGAAGCAGTTCCTTTTATGGATCGTGCCATTCTATTACAGTTAGACTATGCTCCCTATTACGGTCGAAGAGCCATATTATATGGTCGATTAGGGTTTTACAAAGAGGCCATTGAAGAGTTTGATCACGCATATAATTTGGGAGAAAGGACGAGTCGTCTTTATGCAAATCGTGGATTAATGAAATCCAAAATTGGAAATCTCGATGGCGCCCTGAGCGACTTTAACTCGGCAATAGCTCAGCATCCTGATAGTGACACGGCCTATTTATACAGGGCCGTCTTGTACATGGAGGACTATAAGGATACCTTGACATCTCTTGAACTCATTTCGAAACGACTAAAGAAAAAGGCTTTTGCGGAAGGATTCCACTTACAAGCAATGATCTTCAAATCTACTGGTGAATCAAACGACAAAGTGCTCACTAGCTTGTCGAAAGCAATAAAATTGTACCCAACAAATCCAATGGGTTTAGATTATCTGAATCTATCGCGCGCTTATATAAATAGGGGCCAAATCTATGCTTTGACAAATATGGAGCTAGAATGCTGTAAGGATTTATACGCGGCATGGCAACTTGGAAATGAAGATGCAATAAATTATGCTTTCGCCATTCAGAGCCCATCAGAATTGAGCATGATTACAAATTGTTCCTCATTTATTGCTGATAAAAATTACCAGACCGCGCTCTTGGAGGAAGAGGCTCGAAAGTATATTAGATTGAATGAAATTGAGAAGGCGGTCGAGAAATATGATCAAGCAATCTTACTGGGTTCTACACGTCCATTGTGTTATGCACAAGCGACAACTTTCGCGTTTCAATTAGGGAAATCAGATCAAGCGGAAAAATACGTGCTTAAGGGAATTGAATTGATCCCAGAATATGATTACTTCTACATCTTGTATTCAGAAATTCTAGGCACTAGCGAACGCTATGTTAAAGCAATTGAGATGGCAAAAAAGTATACAGAACGGCAACCTAAAGATGCAATAGGGTATATAATGATTGGGAAGTATTACGAGGCCATTGGTGACGCAAATAATGCATGTATAAACTTCGAAAAGGCAAAAGATTTGGGGAACTCTGAAGGTCGAGTTCTTCATTTTTCTAAATGTCGATAATCCGCAAACAAAGTGATATTGAAATGAGAAAAACGAACTTTTTATCTGTACTAATAATTGCGGTATTTATTATGTCCTTCCAGATTGCGCCAAATGAAATCATCGACGCCTGCCTAACAAGAACATCAATTTCACCAATTAAAATTCAAGAGAAATTAACTAAGGTAAGGCCAATTGATAATCCTGAATTAATAGTTGGAGAATGGGAAGTTATAGCGTCATTAATGACCTGGCAAAATAAAGAAGATCCAGATTATTACACGACCACATTTGGTTATGGTGAATACAGAAAAGAATATACTATTACGTATGAGTTTTTAAATGAAAACAAAGGAACTAGAACCTCGGACGGCCAAATAATTGATATTGAATGGAAGCTGACAGATTCGAATAAAAAACTCTACACAAAAAATAATCTCGATTTGGAGGAAGAAATTTATATCAGAATGAATGCAGATACAATCGAGTTGTTGTTCAGTAATGGAAAACCTTATCCAATGTATCTCTATAATGTTTTAAAGAGAATTAAATAAGCTTAGCCGAAAGAAGCTCAAGTTGAGAAAAACTTAATCAGAGGTTCTTAGCACGTCATTCTTACCTTGGAATATTCTAGTCAATGAAACACACGCCAACAACCAAATTTAGCTTAGTAGCTCTTTTGTATATCACTTTAGCAGCTTCACTAATATCATCTTGTACCTCAAGTAATAGTGGTTCAGAAGATCAAGAAGAATTTGAGGGAAGCTCTAGTATTAATGGAATTAAACTGGGAGATTCTGTAATTGTAAAAGACTTTTGCTGCATAAATAAGCCCAGTGAAACGGGTTTCCATTTACCTATTTATTTGGAGGGTCAAAAAGGGGTTATTGTTGAGATTAGTTCCACTCAATTTAAAGTGAGGTGCCAGAATCAAAGCTGGCAGGTGGGAGGTTATAGTATCGTTAGATTCTCAGACGTTTGCGATTCTTTAGGCTTTGATTCTGGGGAATTTGTAATGATTGGTGACTCAGTTGCAATAGAAGATGAGTTCTGGGACGAAAAAATAGTAGCTTTTAGAACGGTCGTTGGAGAGATGGATTCGATGTATGATTTAAAATACAAAGAAGGACAAAACTTCACTGAGATACCTGAGATAGTGGTGCAGAGTCGACATGAGTGGTGGACCAAAACAAACTAATACGATACTGCACTAAAGCGAGTAAATCATCGTGCAAGCACCCATCAAAAGCTTCCATTATTAGCTGCATTTTTTTGGCATTAATTAATGACAAGACATTACCTTTGTTCCGTTCCATCAAACATTTGGAACTGATCGTTTAAGGCACTCTCAAATTATTATATTCAATTTTTATTACGATTTCCACTATGTTATACCTAAGGGTCATTATTTCATTTTTATTGAGCGCTGTTGCTTTTTATGGGTTGAACACGAAATTTGGTTCTTTGCCTCCAATTGGTAAATTTTTAAGTCCATCACAGGGAGTTTGGCAAAATGAAAATAATGAATCAATTACTGGAGACATTCAAATTGACAATCTGATTGCAAAAGTGACTGTCCACTATGACAAACAATTAATCCCACATATCTTCGCAGAAAACGAGAGTGATTTATATAGAGCCCAAGGCTATGTCACTGCCAAGCACAGGTTATGGCAGATGGAATTTCAAACACATGCCGCCGCTGGTCGTTTATCAGAAATCTTTGGGGAAAGCACGTTGGAATTTGACCGCACTACTCGAAGAAAGGGCTTGGGCTATGGGGCGGAAAATGCCATTAAAATAATAAACAACGACCCTGAAATATTGAATATTGTTGAGGCTTATAGAGATGGCGTTAATTCATATATAAATAGCTTAGATCCTTCTGAGTATCCTGTAGAGTATAAATTATTGGATTACGCTCCAGAAGCTTGGACGATTGAAAAGACTGCTCTACTTCTAATGTATATGACCAATGATTTGGCGGGAAGAGATTCAGACTTGGAAAACACAAATGCATTAAGGAAATTCGGTAGAGATCGATTTGATGTTTTATACCCAGATTTCTTTGATGTTAACGACCCAATCATACCCAAGGAGGAGGATTGGAGCTTTGTGGAAACCAAAATGACAGAAACTCCTGAGTCTGAATTTCTACTTGACTCCATTTCAAAAACAATGACCAAGCCTCATCCAAACAATGGAAGCAATAATTGGGCTGTGTCAGGTGATAAATCTTATTCTGGCAATCCTATATTGGCCAATGATCCTCATCTGGGCCTTAACCTTCCATCTGTCTGGTTTGTGATCCAACTTTCAACGCCTGAATACAGTGTTTATGGAGCATCACTTCCAGGTGCACTAGGTGTTGTTTCAGGCTTTAACAAGCATATTGCTTGGGGTGAAACAAACGCAACACGAGATGCTCTTGATTGGTACAAAGTTGAATTTAAAGATGACTCTCGGCAAGAATATAAATTCGCAGAAGGTTGGAAAAAGACACGTGTTCGGGTGGAGGAGATCAAAATCAGAAACGAAAAAACTTTTATAGATTCAGTGTTATACACGCATCATGGACCCGTTAGTTACGATAAGAATTTCATGGGTGACGAAAAAGTGGTCGGGTATGCAATGAAATGGATTGGACATCAAATTGGGAATACACAACGTACTTTTCTTGAACTTAATCGCGGTAAAACATATGATGATTATGTAAATGCGTTAACCCATTATACTGCCCCTGCGCAGAATTTTGTTTTTGCATCTACGAGTGGAGACATTGCAATATGGGTACAAGGCTTGTTCCCCAACAAATGGAAAGGACAAGGAAAATTCTTACTCGATGGTAGTAATCCTGAACATGATTGGCAAGGTTATATTCCTCAAGAATACAACGCACATACAAAAAATCCAGAACGCGGTTTTGTGAGTTCGGCAAATCAACATCCCGTTGATCAATCTTATCCATTCTATGTTTTTAACGATAGCTACGAAACATATAGAAACAGGGTTATCAATAATTTTTTTAATTCGAAACAGAAGTTCACAATTGATGATTTTAAAAGCCTGCAGACAAATAATTATAATTTGAAGGCCTCTGAAATAGTGCCACACATTATCTTGAATATGGAAACAGCTAGTTTGACCTCTTATGAGAAAAAACTATTTGACATCATTAAGTCGTGGGACTATTACAATGAGAGCGAGGCAAAGGCACCCTGTATCTGGGATGAATGGTGGAATAAATTGGACTCCTTAACCTGGGATGAACTCAATGTAGAAGGAGAGGTTTTTAAGAAACCATTTACCTACCAAACCATCCACATGTTAAAAAATATGCCCAACGATAAGTTTATGGATATTCTCCGAACTCCTAAAATAGAAACGTCAAAAGATTTGTTCTTGATTTCATTTAAAGAGGCAGCTAAAGAACTTAAAGCGTGGGAAACCGAAAACGGTGAATTCACTTGGAGAGAATACAAGGCTACTTTTGTTGGACATCTTTTGAAAGCTTTGCCCGCATTTTCTCGTTTCAATCTTCCAGTAGGTGGTTCTAAAAACTCAGTGAATGCTGTTTCGGAAAACCACGGCCCGTCGTGGCGGCTAATCGTTGAAATGGCGTCAACTCCTCAAGCCATTTTCATATATCCTGGTGGACAATCTGGAAATCCTGGAAGTGTTTATTATGATAATTACATTGATAAATGGGCGGCTGGAGAATATTATCAGGCTCTTTTTATGAAAAATAAAAATGCGACTAAATACATCATTGGTACACAACTCTTAATACCTGCATCATGAAAAAGAAGCTCCTGAATTTCACACTAACAATACTTGTCGTGTTAATTTTATCTCTCTTTTTACCTTGGTGGTCAGTGATGGTGGCGGCATTTATTTCGTCCATATCAATTAGTTTAAAACGCGCATCTGTCTTTTTTATTCCTTTTTTCGCGATCGCTTGTTATTGGTTCGTAAGTGCTTTTTATTTAAGCAGTTCAAACGACTTTATATTAGCTAGAAAAGTTGCTGTCCTGTTCTCATTGAATGGAAATGCTTACTTGCTTATGCTTGTTACAGCAATAATTGGAGGGCTAGCTGCAGGGATCGCGGCCATTTTTGGAAAACAGTGTTCATTGCTTTATTCAAAAAAGCGTAAAGGAAAAGTCTCGAAATAACTCTTTCCAATTTAAGATTTCCAAAAGTCTCGTTTCTTTAATAGTAAGAATCAATTCTTATCTTTAAGACGATCCCATCACAGAGAGCTTATTTTCAATCCATTAAAAGAGATGATAAAATTCAATAAGATCGTTTTTACCGCCTTCATGATCTTCGTTGGATTTCATTCCTTTTCACAAGACACCCTTAGGACTGCTTGTGAATGCACTGATGCAGAGATCAATGTAACAGAAGAGTTGAATGCACTCCTAATGTCAATGGTAAATGAAGTCAAAACAGACGAGGAGAAAGCCCAATTCATGGAAGACTACATGAGGTTAAATGGGACCCTCAACAAGATTAAGAGCAAGTGTGAAACTGTTTATATAAATGCTCCAGAAGATGAAAAGTGCGAAAACACGGAGAAACTCAAAAGAGTCAAAGAAGAATTTTAACTGACTATGAGAGTCTTGGAAACGAGAAATAGTGATACGCGGGACGAGTGAGGTAAATGCTATCTATGTCAAACTAATAATTCAAAATGCCCGAAAAAAAATCAAAACTAGCTAAGATAAAAACAAAACCTACCGCTGCCAGTGTGGAGGATTTTATCAAGCATGTCCCAGACGAACAAAAACGTAAAGACAGCTTTGTGCTTTTGGAAATGATGAAAAAGGCAACTGGAGAAGAGCCCGTTTTATGGAGCAACTCACTGATCGGTTTTGGAACTAAACGATACAAAAGTGCGGCTACTGGAAGAGAGGTAGATTGGCTTCGAATAGGTTTCTCTCCGCGTAAAGCCAATTTATCATTACATCTCACGATGGATATTAAGAAGCAGGCTGCTACTTTGGAGAAACTAGGCAAACACAAAACGGGTGTTGGCTGCCTTTATATAACTAAATTGGAGGATGTTGATCTGAAAATTCTGAAAGGGTTGATAGAAGCTTCAGCAGATGAAGACTAATTCACTTAGCCTCGGAAGGTATTAAACACTCTTCCACTCTTTTTTTATGTCGAACTCTGTCTTCGGGAGTGTTATCTACATTTATGACCAGAAAAGCCTGGCACTTGAACTCAACGAAATCGGCACGTTCCAGTAATTTGTCAAATTCTTCATCTAACAAAGCATCTCTCAAACTTTTGTTCAGTGAATCATTTTTTCGGATGCAGGTACAAAAATCCCATTGAGGTCCATATTGTTTCTCAATTTTAATCAAGGTGTCATAATATTCTGCAAGACTTGCATCGTCTTTATCAATTACAAAGAAGACCTCTTCTTGCCCATAAGCGAAACAAGCAAATACACAGAACAATAAGAGGGTCAATGAGTTTCTCACACCTCTAATTTAGGCATTTCATTCCTGACAAGAACAGCATATGAGTTTCTTGCCAAAAGTGCTATCTTCGAGAGTAGAAATACCCATAAATAACGTTTATGATCAGCTTACGATTATATTGGCTGGCGCAATCACAAAACAAGTATAGAATATGAAAAAGAACCTCCTGACCTTACTTATCATTCTACTTGCTTGGAATTGTGGAGCTCAAGACCAGCCTATTAATATTGGTCACATTGATTCCATCTATTCGGAGATTCTTCAGGAGGATAGAGAGATTTGGATTCATCTGCCAGCTAGTGCCAAAAATTCGATGTTTAATGACACCTATCCTGTGCTATACCTATTAGATGGCGATGCTCATTTTCACTCAGTTACTGGTTTAATACAGCAGCTTAGCACAGTTAATGGCAATACGGAAATACCCGAGATGATTGTTGTAGCACTACCAAACACTGATAGAGTTAGAGACATGACCCCTACAAATGCAGAATCTGTGGAGACATCAGGTGGCTCTGCAGGTTTTCTAGATTTCATCGAAAAGGAACTCATGCCATTTATTGAAAACAACTATCCTGTAGCCAATAACAAGACTTTTGTTGGTCACTCTCTAGGTGGCTTAATGGTAATTGATGCATTGCTTCATCGACCAGACCTATTTAATAATTACATCGCGATAGATCCAAGTTTATGGTGGGATGATCAATTCCTTCTAAAAAAAGCGGATTCAATACTTACTAAAGCGACGTTTGAAAACAAATCATTGTACGTTGGTGTTGCCAATACAATGAATGAAGACATAACGTATGCTACACTAATGACTGACACTACAGAAGACTCTAGGCACATGCGCTCAATTTTGAAATTCATTGGCTTGGTTGAAGATTTAAAATTGGATGACGCAAATTTCAACTGGAAATATTACGCAGATGACACACATGGAACTGTTCCTTTAATTACAGAACATGATGCGTTACGTTTTATGTATTCATGGTTCGAATGTGACTGTTACAAGGATGTTTTCAGTGGAGAATCGAGCTTCACAGGGGAAGAGTTGACGGCTAAATTCGATGACCATTTTGCGATGGTTTCAAAAAAAATGGGGTTCCAGGCGCATCCAAGTGAATATATAATTCATGGTATTGCCAATTGGTTCAATTGGAATGACGAGACTGAAAAAGCCTTTGCCTTCTTTCACCTTAATATTCGAAATTTTCCTGAGAGTTATCATGCATACGACGCGATGGGTGATTACTATCTAAAGCAAAAAGATCGGCTAAAAGCAATTGAGTTTTTTGAGAAGTCTTTAGAATTAGGAGCGGGATCAGAGACAAAGGCGAAACTGTCAGAAATAGAAATTGAAAAGTAATATGCCCACGATTTACTCCCAATTCACGTAAACCGCCTACACCTAATAAAACCCTAAAAATTA
>JBLHON010000088.1:0-12853 GCA_047621865.1 Crocinitomicaceae bacterium
TAAGACCCATAGGTCCTTGAGCGCCAACTGCTCCATCAATTCCATCAGCTCCAGTAAGACCCATTGGTCCTTGAGGTCCAACTGCCCCATCAATTCCGTCGATTCCATCAGCTCCTGTGAGACCCATAGGTCCTTGAGCGCCAACTGCTCCATCGATTCCATCAGCTCCAGTAAGACCCATTGGTCCTTGAGCTCCTACTGCTCCATCGATTCCATCAGATCCATTGATTCCGTCGATTCCATCAGCTCCAGTAAGACCTACTGGTCCTTGTGGTCCAACTGCTCCATCAATTCCATCTGTTCCTGTAGCTCCTGGAGGTCCAGCAATACCTTGCGGTCCGGGAGTAGAACTGCCAGAGTTTGCTGCATACAAAGCATACGGCACACTCATTAATTGTGATGTTCCAATAATAGAATAGGCTGTTCCACCAGTAGGATCAGTCTCAGTTATAATAAAGTAAGGTCCATTTGACCAATCTATGGTCGCGAAATTTCCAAATACAGTTGTTCCCACTCCGATTTCAATTGTAGCCATTCCATTTATATTGGTGGCGCATTCGTGAGTTTCCACAAACAGTGATATTCCAGTTGGTGAACCTTGAAGGACACGGATTCTCATCCCGATCGTTTGATCAGTTACGAGCATTTGGCTACCGTCTCTAATAACTGCTTGGTAACTCAATTTCTGAGGAGCCTGAGCATACAGGCTTGCGGTTAGAAGTACCGCTATGACTAATGTAATTATTCGTTTCATGATATGTAGTTTTAGATTTTTAATGTTATTTTTTTATGATTTTGAATGCTCCAAGAACATTATTATTGTCCGTGACTTTCAGAAAATAGATTGCATTGGGAAGGTCTCTCATTTCGATCACAGTTTGCTGCCCTTTTAGTTTTTCACGCGTGATCACTTTACCAGTCAAATCGAAAAGTTCATACGACAATCCTTTAGCTGGGTAATCGTTCACATCGAGTGTTAAAAAATCGATAGTTGGATTTGGGTACACTGCACAATTAAGTGTCATTTGATCCTGATATTCAAGTCCCAGAATTGGATAAATTTCATAGGCCTGCTGCACGCCCAGTGAAACTGATCCAGAGGGTGTGATTTCAGAAGTATAGAATACCTGTCCAATAGAATAACTCAGGGATCCTGTACCAGAAATTGAGGTAGCTTCGCCGCCTCCAGCAACTTGTGATTCCTGGGCATAAATTCCAAATGAGCAAACGCTCAAGAGAAAGAGACCAATAGTAAGTGTTTTTTTAAGTTTCATAAAATCTTTGTTTTAATTGAGTTTAGATCTAATCTAGGTACAACATCCACTCTTCTGTTAGGGCTTATTTCCTAACTAGGAGAATCGATTTCCGAACGTGAAAATTTACTAGAAAAGCGATTATTCTCCATTTATTGGCTCACTAAGATCGATGGGAACCAAATCGATCACGTTAGAAAATAAAATCTTAGGAATGGACTTTTATTGCTCTAAATAAATAGGCATAAGATGATTAATCATGCTCTAGAAAATGAGTCATACTAGCTTGAATGAAGCCAAAAATTAGGCAGATTGAAATCTTCGAGATCTGTGATTTGATTTCACGCAGTATTGGTTCTTTAATGAAAAGATCCATAGCATTGAATCTAAATCAATGGTATGGATCAATAAGAACTAAACTTTGGAAGACTAAATTTTCAACTAATCTGATGATTCCACTTTGCCTTGAATCACCTTCATCAGAGCATCTTTCCGTCTTATTGCAACGTTTACAAGAGATTTGTCGCTCATGATTAGACTGCCTCCTTTTCCTCTCACATATTTAACAATATGGTCGAGATTGACAATATTTGATTTGTGCACTTTCATGAAATTGCCTTGAGTGAGCATATCTTCGTACTCAGACATAGATTTTGAAATCAGAATTTTTTTACCGTTGACAAGATGAAAACTGCAATATGCTCTATCTGCCTCGCAACGGATAATATCTTTTGTATCAAAAAACTCCATTCCTTCAGAAGATTTTAGGGCAATCTTCTTGAATTTAAAGCTGTCTGCTTGCCTATTGTTTTTCAATACTTGTATTTGTTCACTTAGAGAAGAAGATTCGGTTTTCGAATTCACGCATTTTTCCACTGCCACCTTTAGTTCATTCAGGTTCAGTGGCTTCAATAGATAGTCCATCGCGGCATACTTAATGGCTTTGATTGCATATGCAGCATGTGCCGTTGTAAATACTACATTAAAATCCGTCTTCTCAAGGGATTCTAGTAATTCAAAGCCACTTCCGCCTGGCATTTCAATGTCTAGGAAAACCAGATCTGGATTATGCTCTTCAATAGCTGATTTTGCCTGAGCAATGTTCGACACTTTTGCGACAATTTTAGCATCAGGAATGTACAAATCAATCATTTTATCCAATGCATCCTGATTGTTTATTTCGTCATCAACAATTATACATCTTATCATACGTGCTCATATTAGTGTGGTTTACTCTTCCCAAATTAGAGGGAATATGGTTGTTACTTTTGTTCCTTTTGATTTGCCATTCTCGTCTTTCAGATCGGCAATTTTGGATGTGAATTTCTTCTCTTCGATGGCATTCAAAATCTCGAGTCGCGTAGAATTGATACTTGTGCTTAGCGACTTATGGTGTTCCCCAGTACGCATTAGTTTCAAGCTTGATGCCTCTTCCCGCCCAACACCATTATCTGATATTTCGCAGCACATATCATTGCCACAACGTTTAAAATAAATATCAATCTTGCCGCCAGAGACTAGATTCCCAACTCCATGAACAATGGTATTTTCAATGTAAGGCTGAAGAATCATAGGTGGAATCAGCATGTCATCTGGGGCAACACCATCTGAAAGACGAATTGCGTAACTAAATTTACCTGCTTGCCTACTTACTTCTAGATCCAAATAAATATTTAAAAATTCAATTTCTTGGGAGAGGGTAATAAAATGCTTCGTCGAATTATCCAACACTGTTCTCATTAGTTTAGCGAATTTCGAGAGATAATTAAGTGCGGGCTCTCGAGCTTCGCTTAGGATATAATATTGAATGGAGTTGAGCGAATTAAATATAAAATGCGGATTCAATTGAGAACTTAGCAACATGGATTGGTAATGCAGCGAGCGTTTATGTTCTTTTTGCAGGTTCGACTTCTCTACTTCCAATTGCTCTTTTTGCTTCACAATTGTAGTCGTTGTTGCAATATTTTCAATTATTCCACCTATTTGCAAACCAACATATTTTAATAGATCAACTTCTTTGGGTCCATATGCTCCATCATTCGTATATGATTGCACAGCCAAAACCCCTGTGATTTTGCCATCGCACATAATTGGTACACCAAGCCAGCTTTTTGACGCCTCTCCAATCCCGAGCGCGTGCTTCTCCCGGAAAGCATCAATATTATCAGCCATTAGAAGAAGTGGCTTTTCTGTTTTTAGAATATGCTCTGTAAATCCATCAGCAAACACCCTATCAACATAGGTTTTACTCAGTTCGTTTTTGCTCATTTGATCTTTCGCGTACGGAAATGAGATCGCCTTAGCGTCTGCATCATAAAGAGCGATGTACAGATTTTTAGCGTCAATTATATTGTCTATCTCGGCGTGAATAAATGAGGCTAAATTATCCAGGCTTAGTAAATTGGAATTTGACTCTCTCGCAATATTGAACACTGCTCGCTCTCTGAAAGCTGAGTTTTTCTGCTCTGTAATATCCTTAACTATTGACATCACACCTTGAAACACGCCATTATTATAACTTGTGGTTGAGCTTATATTCACCCAAATTATGACACTGTTCTTGGTTGTCAATTGAAGATCAAAGCTTGATTGAACTCCTTTCTCTAACTTCTCAATGAAGCTTTTCCAGTTTTGATAATCTCCATAATTTAGAAGTAGTTCAGAGATATTAATCCCGATGAGTTCATTCTCACTATATCCAACGATTCGCATAAACTGAGGATTCGTGAATAGTACAAAACCTTGTTGATCGGTTAAAAGAATTCCTTCATTCATTCCTTCAAACAAAGAACGATAGCGCTTCTCGCTGATTTTAATCTTCTGAGCATTTCTAGTTCTATTGATAAATAATCCAATTTGAAGAGAAGCGAATTCAACAATTTCCCGTTGTTCTTTTGTTATTCTGCTGTCTGTAGCAAAGCATTGCACTGCCAATGTTCCAATAATTTTATTAGCCACAACAATAGGAACCCCATGCCAGCACTCGGGTTGTTTTCCATAGACATCAACATTATTTTCTTGAATAAACTCTGCCAATTCTTCTTTCTGAAAGACTAAATTTTCCCCCCTCTTCGCGACTATCTCAAAGAGTCCATTATTCAATTCTTTAGGTACCAAGTCAGACCTATCCCACTGATTTCCTAAATAGTAAATAAAGTCTAATTTATTTGTCCGTCGATTAATTTGGGTAACATAGATTTCATCACATTCTAAAAATCTCTGTACGCGAACTCCTACGAATTCGAAGAACTCATCTAAGCTGATCGACTGAACTGCTTTCGACGCAATTTCAAGCAGTAACTCCTTCTCCAAATCTATTCTTTTTCTTGCAGTTATGTCCCTTACAATAAGCGATACTCCTACTATCCTACCTTCTCTTAAGATCGGAAAAATGTTTTGAGAAGTATTAATAATTTCCCCTGATTTAGCCTTTCGAATTGCTTCAAATTCCAATATACTCTGACCTTTCATATATTTGGTCTTGGCATTTTCGATTCCAGCTTGCTCCCCTGGAGGTACAAGGATATCAGCATTCTTACCAATTATCTCATATGCCTTGTAGCCATAAATAACTTCTGCCCCCTTATTCCAAGTCACGACGTTTTGACCTATCACATTGAAAATGCCAAGGTTAGCATGTTCAACGAGTGATGTAAGCAAGAACTTGTGTTCCTCCTCTGCCTTATGGGTCAAGAAAACGCCTAATTGACTTCCAATTATGGAGAGCAAATGTAAATCGGCATCCATATACATTTTTTTTGTGTCGTACGATTGACAAACAATTAATGCAATCGCTTTTCCATTGGACATAATTGGAGCTCCAATCAATGATTCTGGTGGTGTGCCGTATAGATTTACACCCTTATCTTTTGAAATTTTCATCAACTCTTCTTTGGATAAATTGAGTGGATGACCAATCTCAAGAAGGTGTTCACTAATCCCATCACCATTATGCCTAACATGAGGCAGAATCCCTTCAAAAAAGCGATCATAGATATATGGAAAATTCAAATAGTTGTCTTTTTGCTGAATCCCAATATAAAACTCCTTCGCCTTCAAGACCTTGGAAATTTCAGTGTGAATATATGCGCAAAAATCGAACATGGATAATTCGCTCTCACTGGCTTTCTTGGAAACATTAAAAACAATGGTGGTCACTAATTCAGCCCTTCTACGCTCAGTAGCATCACGTACATTACCCATATAAACTGGAAGATCGTCACCAAACATTGTTTTACTAATGTTGACTTCCAGGAAGACCTGTGAGCCATCTTTTCGATTCAAGGAAGTTTCGAATAGTTGGTTATTTCGACTCGTTTCGGGATCAAAAGATGAGATAATCTTATTGGCAAAATCGGAAAATTTAGAGCTGTCTATCTCCTGAATATTGAATTCATCAATTGAGTATCCGAGCATTCCATACATCTCCTTGTTCATGTCAACAACACTACCTGTTTCTGGTTCAATCAGAATTATTCCATCAGCCGAATTATGAAAAAGAGTTCGGTACTGTTGCTGATGACTCCGCATTTTTGATTGGAGCAATTCTTTCTCGTTTTCTCGCTCCTTTCTTTCCGTTATATCTTGAACAGTCCCAACAGATATTAAGGGGAGTCCATCTTCATTAAACGATGTAATGCATTTCTGATTGACCCATTTTATTTCATCAGGCCCGCATAAAACCCTGTGGTCGATGTCAAAAGGAGTCTTGTTTTTTAGTGAGCTAAGGAAGGCGACTTTAACTACTTTACGATCTTCATGATAGATACTCTCAAAGAAAAAGTCAAAATTCCCACTAAATGATTCTCGATCAATGAAGAACATATTGAATATTTCATCGCTCCAATTCAATTCTTTGGTCGTCAGATTCAATTCCCAATGGCCCATTTTGGCAATCTTTTGAGCCCTTCTTAAAAGAGACTCACTTTTTTCTAAGGCGAATTCAAGTTCCTTGCTTTTAGAAATGTCTTGTTGATAGCTAATCCATACTGTTCCGTATTCGTCAGATTTATAAATCGATACAGATGCGTAACACCAAATTATACTACCATCCTTTTTGCGGCTACAGAGTTCCCCTTGCCATTCTCCTTGCTCTTCTAGTATTTCAGTAATTGTTCGCAAGGTGTTCTTGCTAAAGTTTGGGGCATGAAGTTTCCGTGCTGAAGTTCCAACCAATTCCCCTTTTTTATAACCGTTTAACTTGTCAAATCCAGGATTACAGTAAACGATAATACCAGAACTTGGATCGAGCACGGCAATTCCTCCACTTATCCGGTTAAGGAATTGATTTTTCAATTGTAAATCTTCCTTAGAAACGACCGTTTCTTCATACTCCTCAGCAAGCATATTCAGGGCCAAAGCAATAACGTCCAATGAAGAATTGTCGTTGTTAATAGTCGCTCGTTTATCGAAATCCAATGCAGCCAGACTTGAAATCACATCCGTAAGCTCAAAAAGTCGATCATCTATTGTATAAAGCTTTTTCTTTTCCACTGACCAATTATTAATTAATAATACGCGCTACTTTGTATTTGACCACTGAGATGTATCAGCAATTAAAAATGCACTTGTCACTCTTTTCTGAAGGTATTCAGCCATTTAATTGCTTCCATTTCCGATGCAAAGGCCCTTATTGAGAACCTTGGCTTATCAATTTTAATCATGAAATGGATCATTAATGAGGCAACAATGCCCGTATTTAAGAATGCAACTGCCGTCGCGAATTGATTGAATGAGTTCACCATGCTCATTCGATGTCTCCTGTTTAAAACTTTGGCGTCTGTTGGATCTACGAGTATTAAGCCCTGTCCATTTTCGCATAATTGATGGACTTCACCTATTGCCCTTTCTATCACTTTTTGGGTTGGATCAACTGGTTCAATATGTACGTAGATGATATCGTCTTTAATGGTGACTGTGTTGTAGTTATTGCTAATCGACTCGTCTACTATTAGATTTTTCATAGTGGTTTATTCCTTTGTTAATATCTACGTTACCTTACTTATTCAAAGTATATTTTTCCTCATGTGCAGTTGTTGTGTCCGCTCACAATCTTGCGAGTGAAAACTAACTAAGCGACATGCATTAATTTGGGAGTATAGAGACAAAGTAGAGCAGCTAGTAGTTCAATCACACTCGTGCGTGATCTTATGCCTAGGGAGCATTTGTCTTTGGTAAATCAATCTTCCAATTGAAGAAGGATAATTTAGAAATGAAATTTGCAAATCTTCTTGCATCTTCCCAGTGGCCATTTGTCCATTATTTATGGTCCAATTTCTTAAAAATAGTAATAGGCTAAATCGTGTAAATTACTCATCTTAGTGAGTTATCAATAAAGGAAGATTACCACTTAAATTAATGATTTTTTTCCTACCGATCAACCCTTCTTTCCCAACGCAAGCATGTTTAACACACAAGTAACTGAAATACAAAGATTAACCATATGATAAATTTTGAAACTTTTTCCCCTATGGATTCATTGTTTATGATTTTGACCTATTAATCTCGTCTAAATCCTGAATTGCTTTAATTAACGGATTTAGTTATAATTTAAATCTTTTGCGGTTATTCAATCCGTTGATAATCACAAATATGACGCTCTAGAATTTTTAACTCAAATCCAATTATTAGTGAATTTTCATGGATTTAAAAGCACTGAGGTTTACAACCTCCAAACTCTTGTGGTTTAGCAATCCATTTACGCCTATTTTCTCAACGAATGGATATCAATAAGGAGCGCTCGGAAACTGAACAAAGGATTCACCATACTAATCTTGTAAGTTAGAGATGCTAAAGGACATATTTAGAAAGTTGCCAACTAAGCGTTTCATTTCTAATTAAAATTTTAAAAACTCGACGTTATGCATGCCAAAATGATCTTAATTTTTCTCGTATTATCACACTTCAATAGTACTGCTCAATTTTCTTTGAATCATCCAACATGCGGGATGGAATACTTCAATTGTGAGGTTATCTTAGGTGATCGCGTGAACATTTGCTGGAGAACCTATTATGAAATTGATAATAGTACTTTCACGATTGAACGTTCTACCAATGCCGCCCTTTGGGAAGAAGTGGTCAATATCAAAGGAGCAGATTATTCCGAGAACATCATTAATTATCAGGTTGAAGATGAAACTCCCTATGACAACATTTCCTATTACCGTTTGAAACAAACTGATATGAATGGCGTGAATACATATTCTGAGCTTAATACTGTGGAAATCGATCATGTCCAATGTTCAAGCATAAGGGCATATCCAAATCCCTTAATTAATGAACTTACAATCACTGGATCTAATTATGAGCTGAGCGAGATACAGGTTCTGAACCTTGCTGGAGAGGATGAAACCAAAAAATCAATTATATATAGAATGACTGAAACAAAAATGAAGCTTAATCTATTCGCTTTGAGCAGTGGTATTTACATCGTCCGTACTAAAACTATGGTCGCAAAAGTCACTAAAAAGTAATTGATGCTCATCAATTACTCCTTTCAATCCTACTCAACATTTAAAGCAATTTTAGAGCTATGCGTTAACAGAAACTCAAACAATTGATGCGAATCATGCTCAATAATGACCAACATCAGATTGCGTTCATCTAGTCCAAAGTAACTTTACACAAAACATTGGAAATTAGTTAAAACTATGAGCCGCGCTTTAAATATATCATCGAGTAAATGAGAGTAATCATCACAACTGACTTGGCAGAAGATGCTGCTTCAAATATCCTTCCTCTTCTTTCGATGTTTACCAAATCTGATGGGCTCGAAATTGTGCTCTTCCATTGTATAGAGCCTCCATCTTCTGGATCAATCGCCATCATTACAATAAATGATATTCTCTGGAAAAATGCACAGGATCGAATGACTGAATTAGTTGCCGAATTGAACGAACAATCAGGTAATAAATATACGATTCAGACAGAAGTTCGATTAGGGCAATTAGTTGGAGAAGTGAGCATATATTTGAAAAATAACACCGCGGACTTACTTGTACTTGAAACGGCGAAACGGAAAGGTTTCCGCAAACTTACTGATCCACAAAGAGCATTAGAGTTTATTGGGGGAATTCCAATTTCTACGCTCATTGTTCCTACAGATTACCGCACTATAAAATTCGCTAAGATTGGAGTCGCTTTAGACACAACTGAAGACATTTCAGCTCTCAATACTGCGAGTTTTGATCACATCAAAGCCTATTTTGGTGCACAGTTAAAACCATTTCACGTTACCAACATCTCAGAAGAAAGAACCAACTATTCATTGAATGGTGCATTTGGAAATGAAATCATAAGTATTGTCCAAAATGATAATATTGAAGTAGGTATTAAGGCTTGGTGTGATCAAGAGAAGATTGACGTATTATGTATGTTAACGCATCATAAAAACATTTTTTCCAAGACCTTTTCTCATAGCGTAATTCGAATGATGATTAAGTCGGGAGACCTTCCCGTGCTCGTATTAACTGCTCAGCCATAAAAGGTACAACCATAAGGCATAAAAGGTACAACCATAAGGCATAATTGAACGGAAAATTGCTTAGATTTAGGCATTAGTGACGAACTAATAAAAAATGGACGCAATTCAGTACGGAAAAATTTTTGAACGCAGCAGCGAAGGTCTTTTAGTCGCTAATAATCAAGGAATAATTGAAGCCGTAAATCCTAAATTGCTGGACATGTTCGGCTATGTACCTGGTGAGTTAGAGGGTCAGAAAATTGAAGTCTTAATTCCTCAATCTGCTCGGACGCATCATGTAAAACTTAGAGAGGGGTATACCAAAAAACCAGTCTCGCGATCAATGGGAGAAGGATCGAATCTGAAGGCGAAACGAAAAGACAATTCTGAATTTTCTGTTGAAATCAGCTTGAGTCATTATCAGGACAAAGACGAACTCAAAGTTATGGCTTTTGTGGTCGATATTAGCAAAAGGGTTGAGGTTGAGAATGCACTTGTTCGTCTGAATGAAGAATTAGAAAATAAGGTGGATGAGCGAACGCATGAACTCAATCAACAAAACAAATTATTGCTATCGATTTCCAAGAATTTTCCAAATGGAAATATCTATGTTCTTAACAGCGATTACAGGATTATTTGGGCCGACGGACAATTGCTTCGAGACAGTGGACTCAATGAGAATTCACTCGTTGGAATTTCATTCGTAGAGCGCTTGCCATTGAATTTAAAAAATGAAATCGAGCAGCATTTACAATTAGCTTTTCAAGGCGAGACAATCAATACAGAGATTGCAAACGAGGATAGATATTATTCTTTATACGCCGTGCCGTTAGAATTGAGCCCGGAAGAGGATAATAGTGTTCTACTGGTAGAAATGGACGTTACCGATTCCAAAAAGAATGAATTGGAGATCCTTCGTACCCTAGAGAAAGAAAAAGAATTGAATGAAATGAAGTCGAGATTTGTGTCCATGGCGTCTCATGAATTCAGAACTCCCTTAAGTTCGATCGTCTCCTCAGCTACGTTGATTGGCAAGTATACAGATGGGGATCAACAAGATAAGCGCGACAAACATATTAGACGAATAGAACGATCTGTTTCCAATCTCACAGCAATCTTAAACGATTTTTTATCGCTCGATAAACTCGAAGAAGGAAAGACGAATATACTCCTAGAATCCATTGAGATCAAGCCATTTATTCAGGAGATCATTGAGGAAATGAGCGTTGTGAAAAAGGAAGGTCAAGTTATTGATTACGTGCATTCTGGCGACGTTAAATCCATAAAATCTGATGCGAGATTACTTAAGAACAGCATTCTTAATCTCACTTCGAACGCCTGTAAATATTCGACGGAAACGGACACGATCGAACTGCGAACGATGTGCGATTCTGAAGTTTTTAAATTGACCATTAAGGATCATGGGATTGGGATTCCTGAAGAAGAACAAAAACAGCTTTTTACTCGATTTTTCCGTGCTAACAATGTAACAAACGTGCAAGGAACGGGCTTGGGGTTGAACATTGTCAAAAAATATATCAACCTTCTTGGAGGCACTATTTCTTTTGAAAGTGTTGAAGGAGAAGGCACAACATTTAAAATGAGTATTCCACTAGATACGAATCAGCATGAGTAAACAAATCTTATTAATCGAGGACAACGAAGATCTCCGAGAAAACACAGCCGAATTATTAGAACTTGCTAATTATACTGTGCTAACAGCAGAGAATGGAAAGATTGGAGTAGCGAAGGCAAAAGAACATCTTCCCGACTTAATTATTTCTGACATCATGATGCCTGAACTAGATGGATATGGTGTCTTGAGAATGCTTGGTCAAATCCCAGAGACATCTACCATTCCATTTGTATTCCTAACTGCGAAAGCTGATAAAACAGACTTTCGAACTGGGATGAATCTCGGAGCAGATGATTATTTGACCAAACCCTTCAATGAATCAGATCTTCTCGATATAGTTGCGATTAGATTGAAGAAAAGTGAATCCTTGAAAAAGGAAGTCAGCGCAAATTCCGAGGGCCTTGATTCGTTCATTAGCACTGCTGAGCAGACGTCAAGCTTGCAAAATCTGTCTGACGATCGAAAACTCTCCAACTATAAGAAGAAGGAGGTAATTTACCGCGAGGGAGACTATCCATCCAGTATTTACCTGTTGAACTCTGGGAAAATAATGGTCTCTACAGAAGATGATGGCGCCCGTGAATACATCACAGAATTGATCTCACCTGGCGACTATTTTGGTTATTCAGATATCTTATTAAAAGGAGATCGAACCGAAAATGCATTTGTGCTGGAGGATTCTGAAATTTACAAGATTCCACGTGACGATTTCGAGAAATTGCTCTTCGACAACAAAGATGTGGCAGCTCAATTCATTAAGATCTTGGCTCAAAATGTAAAAGAGAAAGAGGAACGTCTATTGAGATTGGCATTTCAATCAGTTAGAATCAGAGTGCGTGATGCTTTATTATTTCTCAGGGATAAATTTAAGAAAGATGATGAGGTGCTCAACATGGCAATTTCGAGGGATAATCTAGCATCTATTGTTGGAACATCACCCGAAACTGTGATTAGAACACTTTCTGATTTTAAATCTGAAGGACTCATTGAGGTTTACCGCAGTGAGATAAAGATAATCAATGAATCTGGCCTCGAGAGCATGAAATATTAGTCGTTTCTATTCCGACTACCTCTCGCACATGACGTCAGTAATTCCTGACGAAAATCAGTCATCAAGCTATAAATTGATGGTATAGATATACTCTGAAATAATCACCTTTAATGCAAGTACGAGCATTCTAGATGAATGATCAATTCATTATTTCTGATATCTATGAAAATCAAATTTTATGGCGCGGCCAAAGAAGTTACAGGTAGCAAACATGTAATTACCACTGAACATGGCATTGAAATATTATTGGATTGTGGCCTTTTTCAGGGAAAAGGAAATCAAAGTTCTAAAAAGAATCGCGACTTCGGCTTTAATCCAGAGGGCATTGATTATCTGCTGCTTTCTCATGCCCATATTGATCATTCAGGACTCATCCCTAAGCTCGTCAAAGATGGATTTAAGGGAAAAATATTCTGTACTCTTGCCACACTTGAGCTTTATAAATTAATGCT
>JBLHON010000089.1:0-12736 GCA_047621865.1 Crocinitomicaceae bacterium
CAACAATCATTGATTCAACTGAAGAAGCCACGGAAAGTTGATGTCTTACTGCATCCATCCCATTGAAAATATCCGCATTTTCAACAAAACGATCACATTGAGTGGAATCGATTGAAGGGTATAGTTCCTGAAGTAAAGTTTGAATAAATTTTGCATCCAACTTTTGCTGAGTCACAAAGGCGAATTCAATGCGATTGCACGTTGTCAAATACATCAACTCGTCCAGATTCAAATCTAGCCTGACACGTGCAAGACGTTCTTTCTGATTCTCAGCCTCAATGTGCAAGCACCCAATCTCATTCACAGATAAATTTCTGTGCGTAAATGCGATGATATGGAGGGTATTCAACCCAGATTTACTATTCAATAGGACAAAGATGCTCAGAACAACTTCTTTTAGTGTCATGTATTTGTCATATTTTTGATATTTAGAAGAATTATAAATTGCGCTAAAACGCCTGTTGTAGGGCGTTATCAGGATGAATTATGATAATTGTCAGTGAGTATCAGTTATTTGAGTGTCGCATTTTCGGGATGAGTTTAATGGGCGGTTATAAATGATAATTCTGAAGGCTGGCCATGCAATCTTTGATCTTGGAGGATTTCATTGGCTTGGATTCCACAGATATCGTTCAAAAATGTATCTTTATCCAACAAATTAGTCATGAAAACCATTGAATTTGAATCGGCACAAAATGTGAAGATCGAGTATGAACTCGCTTCAGTTGGCCAGCGTACAGCTGCTGCTATGCTGGATTTGATTGCGTTCACGATCTATTATGTCATTTTCAACATGGTGATTGGCTTTCCAAGTCTTTTTGAGGCTGAAGCAGGTTCAACATTATTCCTAAAACTTCTACTTCTCAAGATTCCATGGATTTTTTACAACCCATTAATCGAGTATTTGACGCAGGGTCAGAGTCTTGGGAAATTTATTCTCGGAATTCGAGTAGTGACTGCATCTGGTGAGAGACCTGGATTACGAGAGGTGTTTACGCGTTGGATGTTCAAGGCTGACTTCCTATGGATTAGTGCTGATTTCTTCGTGCTTTTCTGGTTCGTACTCGGATTGATGGGTATCGTTTACGCTGGAACATCGTCTCGTCGTCAACGAATGGGTGATGTTATGGCCAACACTGTGGTGATTAAAAATAAATCAAGCATTCGATATTCATTGCGAGACGTTCTTTCGATTAAGAGTCAAGAGAACTACGACCCTGTTTATCCGGGAGCGATTCGATTTACAGATGAAGATATGCTCCTCATTAAAAATACAATTCAACGTGTTCGAGCAAATCCGAATCCAGAAACTAAGCAGTTCGCGATTGATTTGGCCAATGAATCCGCTCGATTAATTGGTTTGGAGGAAACTCCGAAAAAAAGATTGCAATTTTTGCAAACCTTGCTACAGGACTACGTAGTTTTGACCCGATAAATCGGAATCATGGCAAAGCTTATACTCGTACCAACCCCCATTGGAAATTTAGAAGATATTACGTTGCGCGCGCTTCGGATTTTAAAAGAAGTGGATCTGGTTTTTGCTGAGGATACCCGGACATCAAATAAATTATTGAGACATTTCGATATCAAGCAAAGTGTTCATTCATTTCATGCACACAACGAACATCGTGCTTTAGAAGGAGCAATTGATAAAATTAAAGCAGCTGGATCTGTAGCACTTATTTCTGATGCTGGAACGCCGGGAGTCTCAGATCCTGGATTTTTACTCGTTCGAGAATGCTTGAAAGAAGGCATTGAGATTGAATGTTTGCCTGGACCAGTTGCATTAATACCAGCTCTGGTCGCAAGTGGATTTCCATGCGATAAGTTCATCTTTGAAGGTTTTTTACCTCATAAAAAAGGCCGTCAAACTCGACTAAAAATTATTGCAGAAGAAGAACGTACTGTCATTTTGTATGAGTCACCACATCGTTTGATTAAATGCCTTGGACAGATCGTTGAGTTTATGGGAGCGGAACGTAAAGTTTGTGTCGCAAGAGAATTAACCAAGATTCACGAAGAATTCAAGCGCGGATCAGCAGAAGAAGTACACGCTTATTATGAAGCTCATCCTCCAAAGGGTGAGATCGTTATCATCATAGAAGGAAAGAAATAGCAGATGGAATCACACGCATTTTTTTTGACCAAAAAGGGAAACGCAGATCAAGCGTTCGAATTAAGATCACACACCATTGAGGATCCAATTTTAAATGAAGTTCTTGTTGAAGTTGAGGCATTTGGATTGAATTATGCAGATGTTATGGCCCGAAAAGGATTGTACCAAGATGCTCCACCACTCCCTGCTGTTCTTGGCTATGAAGTGGTTGGAAAAATTGTTCAATGTGGACCTGACGCGAGTGAAAATCTTATTGGAAAACGAGTACTTGCATTCTGTCGATTTGGTGGGTATGCAAAACACGTGATCACCCATGATTATGCTGTTGTTGAAGTAGCAGATCAAGATACTGTGGAGTTATTGGCGCTTTGTACTCAAGGTGTGACAGCATATTATATGGCTGAATGTTTGGCTCCAATTCATGCAATAGATAAGGTCTTGATTCATGCTGCTGCAGGAGGAGTGGGCTCAATTTTAGTACAATTGGCTAAGCTCAAAGGTGCTGAAGTGATTGCCAAGGTTGGGCAGAAAGATAAAGAAGTATTGGTGAAAAAATTAGGCGCGGATCATGTGGTTAATTACAATACCTCAAATTATATTGACCAAGTTAAGAAGCTCTTGAATGGCACTCAGTTAGACGTCAGTTTTAATCCTGTTGCAGGTTCAACTTATAAGAAGGACATGTCTCTTATTGGCTCTGGAGGAAGGATGGTTATTTTTGGCGGCTCAGAACTTTCCAATGGTAAATGGGGAGTTTTCTCAAAATTGAATTTTGTTCGTAAAATGGGTCTTTTAACTCCAATTGCTCTAATGATGAAGTCGAGAAGCATCCTTGGAGTGAACATGCTTAAAATTGCTGATAACAAACCTAAAGTATTGGAAACTTGCTTGCAAGAAATAGTTCGTTTGTACTCAGAAGGAAAGATTAAACCACAAATTGGAGGTGAATATTCTTCAGACCAACTGGCTGAAGCACATGCTGCTTTAGAAGGAGGAAAGACAACTGGTAAACTAGGAATTATATGGAAAGACTAATCTGTTTTTAGTGCACTATCCAAAACTCACGAATCATTCTTCGTTTTTCCTCTGCGCAAAAGCTGACGTTTATGAATAACTTGTTCCACGGGAATGCCTTCTAACTTACTTGACAGCCAAGAAATTAAATCCAAATAAAGCAAAGGTCTACGCTCGAAGGGATCGTTGAATATGATCAATAATTCGCGTTTCAATTCCCCGAATGGCTCAGTCATTTCATTGCGATTCATGTTCACACTTTTCCGAATAAAATCTATAATTCGCTGTTGCACTTTTTGAAGATCTCCATATTTGATTAAAAAACGATACGTACTTTTCAGTTGATATTCAACCAAGTCATAATTTCCAAGCTCATAGTGAGCAACTAGATTCAGAACACGGGCAAAACACTGAACATCTTGCCTCAAATGACTCTCCTTACTGTCTGTATGGATAATTTTATTGAGAAATTTGATCGTATTTTTAAAATCATCAGCCCCAAAATAGAGACATGCAATTTTGTAGTAGAATACCTGAATTCTATTTTGATCAAGATAATTGTCATTATCACCAAGCCAATTGGTAATTTCTTTGATCAAAGGTTTTTTGTCCGAGAAATCACCCTGGAGAAAGCGTTGATTTAATCCCGCAATATGCCTGTACATGTTAGCGGTTATGGTTGTATTTGGATCAAATGAGGCTTCATTCTTGTCAAGAAAATCTATCAGAACGGCATAGTTTTCATCAAACTGCCTTGGTTTATTTGAGTAAAAAAGCGCAGATAGAATATTGTGCAAACCCTTCAAATACATGATGGGCTCCTCTTCAATCAAAATTGGGTTGGACCTCATTTCTTGCACCCAAGAACAAGCGTGCTTATAGCAAATCGCAAAACTTTGAGTGATAAAGTGAAACCAAGTGTATGCCATGTGACGATATACGGCACTATGTGTAGACACTTCTTCGTTCTCAATGGTCGCAATTTCGTTCTTAAAATAGATGGCTACCTTCCTAAATTGTCGCTGATTTTTAACGTGTCCGAATTTTAAATAATAGTCGTAGAGCATCAATGCAAGGTTCGACCATTGATCGAGAGATCGCAGTGAATCGCGAATCTCAACATTCGTACTGACAATATCTTTTGCCCGCTCGTAACCACTTTCAGTTACGAAAAACAACTCTATTTTGCGCTCCATCTCAAGAATTCTGTAGAGTGCAAGATCATTTTGATAGGTGGAGGCAATTACGCGAGCCTTTCGAAGTTGATCTAAACTCTGTAAATACAGACCTTTGATATAGAGCACCTTAGCAAAACTGACTAATTCGTCAATTCGAATAGAACGATCGTTGCGATTCAACAATCTTAGACTGATTAAAAGTTGCTCGTAAAGATGAGATTTTAGGTTCGAAAGTGCGCTCCCTTTTGTCCCCTTTAATTTACGCTCCAACATCGAATTTGAAGGCTCCTGATTTTTATCCAATAAATTGAATAAAGTCAAAAATTTCATGTCCTTGTCACCAAAAGTTCGGCGTGCATACAATGTGAAATGCCGTTTCTCAGCCTTGGATAATGAGTTAATTAGAAGCTGAAGAGGGTTTGTGTTTGTCTTGGGCATGTGAAAAAGACTATTGATAAAAAGTTGATAATCAAGATATTAAAAGTAAAAATGGATTTTTGCGTGTCACAAAGTCGGTAATTTTTAGTTTCTCATTTCGGTACTTCCCCGCTAGATTTGACATGACAACGATAACAAGAAAATTGGAACTTTGAAAGAACGCATACAAATATTTGATACAACCTTAAGGGATGGAGAGCAAGTTCCAGGCTGCAAATTAAACACAGTTCAGAAGCTCGAAATTGCCCTCGAACTTGAGCGACTTGGTGTGGATGTAGTTGAGGCTGGTTTTCCTGTTTCAAGTCCTGGTGATTTTGAAGCCGTAAAGCGAATTGCTCAAACATTGAAAGAAACGACAGTTTGTGGTTTATCCCGTGCTGTGGAAAATGACATTGTTATAGCTGCTGATGCCCTCAAAGATGCTGTGAATGGCCGGATTCATACAGGAATCGGCACCTCAGATCATCACATCTTCATGAAATTGAAGTCAACACAGAAGGAGATCATTGAGCGAGCAGTGAAAGCAGTAAAGATTGCTAGAAATCTCTGCCCTGAAGTTGAATTTTATGCTGAGGACGCTGGTAGAACAGATAACGAATTTCTTGCTAGAGTTACCGAAAAGGCAATTGAAGCAGGTGCTACAATCATCAATATTCCTGATACAACTGGTTATTGCTTGCCCGAACAATATGGCAGAAAGATTGAGTACTTAATGAACAATGTTCCCAACATTGATAAGGCAATCTTGTCAACTCACTGTCACAACGATCTTGGACTCGCAACAGCAAATAGCATGGCTGGAGTAATGGCTGGAGCGCGACAAGTGGAGTGCACGATTAACGGAATTGGTGAACGAGCAGGGAATACATCCCTGGAGGAAATCGTAATGATCATGCACCAACATGAGCACATCAAACTCGAAACGGGTGTAAAAACGCCATTGCTTACTAGCGTTTCCAAGCTCATTGAATTCGAAATGAACATGCCAGTTCAACGGAATAAAGCAATCGTAGGAGGAAATGCATTCTCGCATTCATCAGGAATTCATCAGGATGGAGTGATCAAGAACAGAGAAACCTATGAAATTATTGACCCAAAAGATGTTGGTGCAGATGATTCTCAGATAATTCTGACGGCTAGAAGCGGTCGCGCAGCATTGAATTATTATGCGCAAAAATTGAATTTTGAGTTAACCCGAGAAAAGCTTGATCTCTTCTATGATCGCTTTTTGACGATTGCCGATCGACACAGCCACATCAGTGATAAGCAGCTATTAACAATCCTTGAAACGATATAAAATGTCAGCAACTATTATAGATAAAATATGGGATTTGCATACAGTTAAGTCTGTGACAAATGACGTTGATGTGTTGTACATTGATCAGCACTTCATTCATGAGGTGACAAGCCCACAGGCATTTTCAGGTTTGGATGAAAAAGGAATTAAAGTACTTCGTCCAAGGCGTACAACAGCTGTTGCTGATCATAACGTGCCTACCATTAACCAGCATTTGAAAATAGAAAATGAGTTGTCTCGAAATCAGGTGGACACGCTAACTAAAAACTGTGAGAAGCATCAAATTGAGCTCTTTGGAATTGGGCACGAGAAAAATGGAATTGTGCATGTGATTGGACCTGAAAATGGGATTACTCAGCCAGGAATGACAATCGTTTGTGGTGATAGTCATACGTCTACGCATGGCGCTTTTGGAGCAATTGCCTTCGGGATTGGAACTTCACAAGTGGAACAAGTACTGGCTTCTCAGTGTTTGTTGTTGAGTCGACCCAAGACGATGAGGATTACTGTTCATGGAGATTTGGGCAGTGGAGTGTCTTCAAAAGATGTTGTTCTTCACATCATTGCAAAATTAGGAGCTGAGGGAGCTACAGGTCATTTCATTGAATTTACGGGCGATGTTTTTAGTCAGTTTTCGATGGAAGAAAGAATGACTGTGTGCAATATGAGCATAGAAATGGGAGCAAGAGGAGGCCTGATGGGAATTGATAATACGACCATTGAATATGTGCAAGATCGAGCGGAAATAAACAGTAAGAAAATCGCGCTTTGGAATTCATTGAATTCAGATGTAAATGCAGTATTTGACAAAGAGTTCGGCTTTGATGCAACCACTATCGAACCAATGATTACAACTGGAACTTCTCCAGATACAGGGATTGGGATTCGAAGTAAAATTAATTCGACCCGACGAAATAGCGTCAAAGGGCTCACATACATGGGGCTTGCAAATAAAGAGCAAATGCTAGGTACCAAGATTGATTACGTTTTTATTGGGAGCTGCACGAATGGTCGAATTGAAGACTTACGAGCAGTTGCCTCAATTGTGCAAGGGCATAAAAAAGCGGAAAACGTCACAGTTTGGGTGGTGCCCGGCTCGAAAGAAGTTAGAAAACAAGCTTACGAAGAAGGATTAAACAAAGTTTTCGAGGAAGCTGGATTCGAATTTAGAGAACCAGGATGCTCGGCATGTTTAGCCATGAATGATGATAAAATACCAAGTGGTGCAGTTTGCATTTCAACGTCTAATCGAAATTTTGAGGGAAGACAGGGAGATGGCGCACGAACAATATTAGCAAGTCCATTAACAGCAGCAGCTTCTGCGCTCAAGGGCAAAATAACAGATCCAAGAATTTATTTGAATTGATTATGAAAAAAGTAACATCAACAGCAATCGTATTGAATCGAGATAATATCGATACAGATCAAATTATTCCAGCAAAATTTTTGAACTCCACTGGCAGAACTGGCTTTGGAGAGAAATTATTCTACAACTGGAGATATGATCAAGAAGGTAATCCAAATGCAGATTTTGCCTTTAACGCTTATGGCGTTGGCAGCGAAATTCTACTCGCAGGGAACAACTTTGGATGTGGATCAAGTCGTGAACATGCAGCATGGGCGATTGCAGATTATGGTATTAAAGTCGTAATCTCAAGTCAATTTGCTGACATCTTCAAAGGAAATGCATTGAACAATGGAATCCTTCCGATTACTGTATCCGAGGCTTGCTTGAAGGCAATGTTGAAGTACTTTGAAATCGAACGAAAGTGTCCTATTGAAGTTGATTTGGAGGCCCAACAACTCATCGTTGACGCAAAGGATATCTACATCAATGTAAAATTTGATATTGATCCCTTAAAGAAGGAATTTTTAATGAATGGGACCTCTGAAATTGACTACTTGGTGAATCAAAAAGCAGACGTTGTTGCATTCGAAGAAGAACATCAGTTATGAGGAAGAAGATTTGTGTGATCAAAGGTGACGGAATAGGTCCAGAGATTACTGCACAAGCACTAAAAGTACTAAGTGGAAT
Organism: Crocinitomicaceae bacterium; assembly: GCA_047621865.1. Lineage (GTDB taxonomy): Bacteria > Bacteroidota > Bacteroidia > Flavobacteriales_D > Crocinitomicaceae > UBA4466. The sequence goes on from JBLHON010000089.1 coordinate 8,079, forward strand.
TGCCAGTCGTTTCAACCATACCTTCAATTTGGTTGAGGTTGATATGGGAGCATGTGCCATCGATAAATTTGGTACGCCTATCACGGATGAAGCATTGGAAATCTGTGCGCAAAGTGATGCAGTTCTTCTGGGAGCAATAGGTGATCCTAAGTACGATAATGATCCTACTCTTACTGTGCGTCCAGAACAAGGTTTATTGAAACTTCGTAAACATCTTGGTTTGCATTCAAATATTCGCCCCATTCAGACGTATAGAGAGATCGAAGGGTATTCACCACTGAAAGCAGAGCTTCTACGAAATGTAGATTTTGTGATCTACCGTGAATTAATTGGAGGGATTTATTTCGGAGAGAAGAAAATAAGTGAAGACGGAAAATCGGCAAGTGATCTCTGCGAATATTCAGTAGATCAGATTGAGAAAGTTACCCGCAAAGCATTCGAAGGAGCCATGCAACGAAAAAAGCATGTGACGCTTGTTGACAAGGCAAATGTGCTTGAAACATCTCGATTATGGAGAAGAACTGTCGCCGAGATTGCAAAGGATTATCCATTGGTGAAACTCGATTATTTGTTCGTTGATAATGCGGCAATGCAGATCATTCAAACACCTGGGTCGTTTGATGTCATTCTCACTGAAAACATGTTTGGGGATATCCTGTCTGACCTTGCAAGTGTGATCACAGGATCTATTGGAATGTTGCCATCTTCATCGTTAGGAGATTCGAATGGTTTATTTGAACCAATTCATGGCTCGTATCCTCAAGCAAAAGGACTCGACACAGCCAATCCGATTGCAACAATTTTATCTGTTGCCATGATGCTTGATTATTTCGAAATGTTTGATGAGGCAAAACTCGTTCGAGAAGCTGTTAATTGGTCATTAAAGGAACAACTTGTCACCGAAGATTTGAATCCGGTAGAAGCACATAGTTGTTCTTCTGTTGGAGATATTATTTCGGCGTATATCGAAGAAAATGGTGATCTAACGATCAACAAAAAAAATACTGCTGAGTCGAAAGGTGTGCTTATTTAGGAGGGGGTGACCCCCAGAAATCAACAAATTTACCGGTGTCAATAATTGCTTATTTTTACGTTGCAACACGCTAATTATAGCATCTTCTTTTAGTGTGGCGAGTTTCATTAACTCGACAGCAAATGAATGTAAACGAATTTTGATCGTTTAGACTTAGGGTAGAAGGAAGTTTTAGGATCGAGTTGCGTTTATAAACTAGTTAGGTACAATTGAAGTATTGAGTGCGTCTCTCTCCTATTTTCATGTTTATTTAATGAGTTTTCGTCACTATTATGTGATTGCCTGTCACATTTAGAGCAACTGAGCCGTTTAACCTCAATAAATCTAAGTATACTTATATAAAGGAAATATACGCTATAGCGCAATACTGACTAAAAAACACTAGAGTCTATATTTAATTGTTATGTACAATTGAGACTAACTTGCGCCAATTCGTTTGTATCATGAAAGATATAATTAAAAGTGAACGAATATCATACGCCTCAGAACCACTGAATTGGTTCAGCCATTATTCCATCTCAATAATGTTTATTGTTTTTGGTTTATTGAATATTACTGTTTTCGCTCCTAATTATAATGATCCCAACATCTTTATTGATTACTTGACAGGCTCATTCCCTTTAGTTTTAGGTATAATCCTCTTTTTTGTTCAAAGAAAAAAACTAAACTATAAGTCATTTAGCACAGCCAAAAGCCCTCAAGAAGCAAGAGTTGAAATAAGAAATGTATTAATTGATAATGAATGGGAAATCGATCACGACACACAATATTTTATATACGCTGTGCGTCGAAAAAAAGGATTGTACTTGGGTGCAGTCTCATTTCGCTTCGGAAATAAAAAAATTAAATATAATCTTCACAATAGGCGTGTTGTGGAACCATTATATGCACTCTTCTCTACAAATTACACAGGAAAGAAATTATTGCAGGCGGTCAAGAGTCGTACATAACATGGCCTAAAAAACATAAACCAAACCAACCTTACCGTTTTTACGTATTTTTAGCCTGAACGTTGGTAAACATTGAAAATAAACTGAATAATTTAAACCCGAAACTATGAAACCTGTAATTCTAATTATATTGGCTTTGCTAATGCTTAACATATCAAATGCACAAGACGTCACATCAAGTTCTCAGGCAACAACTTCTTTAGATCAAGACAGTATTAATCAAATAGTAGAAAAACGGTTAAAAACCTTTTTGAAAGTAAAGGAAGGCACCAGTGGATGGTTTAATTCTTTTGTCACAACACTTTACAACAAAGGACAAACTGTTGCTAGAAGAGGCCAAGTAGACAACTACTTATGGTCAAATGAAAAACTTGTTGCTTTTCACTTTTTCACATATGGAGGGGGTTCAAACACTCACTATATCACATCTCTAGACTCCAAGGGTAATGTAACTACCATAGAGCATGTCTTAACTCAAAACTTAAAACTTGATAACTATTTCAATGTTGATAGATATGGAGATGACCAAATTTTATGTACGGATGAGACTGTTGAGATGCATATGAATAATGGAGGTAAGACAGCAAAAAATAAAACTTATTTGAGTGCAATAATTTATGGTATTACTAAAGACGGAAAACTAACTAAAACTCCTTTTAAATAACCATCCAAAAAACTAGGAAGGTGAACGTAAGAAAGAGAGACATAGTTTGTTTTATAAAAAAAGCAAAAACGATTTACCAACAATATCTAAAATACATAACCTAACCTACCAAACCGATTTTAAGTATTTTAGATGAAACGTTAGAGCCAATAGGTAAATGCCGTGAAAAAAGCTGTATTCTCATTATATTTGCGGAGAATAATATGTATATTAACCGCATAAGAGGATAAACATGCCAAAATACATCTATCAATTTGAGAGTTGGCCAGATTTCACTTGGAATGAAAGTGAGATTTTAACCCTATTAGGTAAAGTCCGACATCTGCAAGGGAAATTATTTGGACAAATAAACGCACTTGGGTTTTCTGTAAAAGAAGAAACAATGCTTTCAGCTCTTACTCTTGATGTGTTAAAATCATCCGAGATAGAGGGAGAAATACTCAACTATGAGCAAGTTCGCTCATCCATCGCCCGTAAATTAGGATTAGAATACGCTGGCATGATCTATTCTGATCGATATGTTGACGGAGTTGTGGAAATGATGCTTGACGCCACTCAAAATTACAAAAATCCTCTTAACAATGAGCGATTGTTTGGATGGCACGCGGCACTGTTCCCTACAGGGCGAAGCGGAATGCACAGGATCGAAACCGCTTGTTACAGAAGTGGTGATATGCAGATTATCTCAGGTGCGATGGGTAAAGAAAAAATCCATTATACCGCTCCACCTCCAGATCACATGAAATTTGAAATGGATCGATTAATAAATTGGTTCAATCAAGAGAGTCAATTGGATCTGGTGATTAAATCGGCTATCGCTCATTTTTGGTTTATTATCATTCATCCCTTCGATGATGGTAATGGGCGGATCGCAAGAGCAATTAGCGACTTATTTCTAGCTCATTCCGACGATAGCTCTCAACGGTTTTACAGCCTTTCCAATCAAATATTGATGGAACGAAAAGAATATTATGCTGTATTACAAAAGGTTCAATTCAATAACGGGGACATCACAGAGTGGCTGACTTGGTTCTTGAATTGTTTAAATAGAGCGTTAGAAAGTGCACAGGTAATAATTGGAAAAGTTCTCCATAAAGCGGAGTTTTGGGATAAGCACAAAGAAACCGAATTGAATAGCCGACAACGATTGCTTCTGAATAAACTTTTTGATGGATTTGAAGGGAAGTTAAAATCATCAAAATGGGCGAAGATAGCCAACTGTTCACCTGATACCGCTCTGCGTGATATTAAAGATTTAATAGATAAAGGAATCTTAAAACAAGATGAATCTGGTGGACGAAGTACAAATTACGAATTAGCTGAATATTAAATATGGCTCTAACAAGCGTTAAAATTAATGCCGCGAAAAGCGGCACATAATTTTAGCGCAGTCGTTATTCAACCATTCAGACGCTTTTCGAGAAAATATACTAAGTTTGATTAATCACGGTGTAATTATAGAGTGGTATTCAACATTTCAAATACAATTAGTCATGACAATTAAGTTGTTATTTATACTGTGTGCCGTTAATTCTTTTGGACAAATTCGAATTAAAAACGTAGACTTTTTTAAAGAAATACCATTTGGACCAATTGAAGAAAAGAGGTTTGCTTTTTTTGAGAAATTACCATCTGAAATCAGTCAACATGTTTATTTGATAAATCCAGAAAATTATAAGGGAGATTATGATACAGCCACTATTACTAAACAAGGAGTAGATTCTTTTTTATTCACATCAGAAAGTCAAGAAAATGGGTATGTTGGGGCATATATTGATATGGATTTAGAGAATGATGCTTATATTTTGAGCTTTGATATAAGAGGTAGAGATACATTCTATTTTGATGATTCTCATCTGTTAGTTTTTAATAATCCTTTTCCTGATATTTATCAAGGTTGTCCGTTTGAAACGAAAATTAATTTTGAGCACAAAAAATCTATTCGTGACACAATGTTATTAAAGAATAATACTGATACAGTAATCTATAATCAACCATATGCGGTAACATC
>JBLHON010000090.1:0-12729 GCA_047621865.1 Crocinitomicaceae bacterium
TATTCAACAATTGTTCTCTACAGATTTGTTCGACTTTTGTCAAGATCTTCGAAATAGTGCACATTTGCGCTAAAAATCTTCTGTACATCACCTTGTGACGTTCTATATCACTCCTTCTGATAAGTGTTACATGTGAGCGAGTAGGTGAGTGGTTTGACCCATTAAGTGGACAGTTACGTGCTAATTAATGCCTTATTAAAAAATCGTTGTTCATTATTTTTTTTACAACTTTTTATTTTTTTGTTCGTGCGACCTAGGTATTTTTATATATTAGCTGCCGTAACTTAAAAAAACAAATTAATTATGTCAGACGCTACAAAAAAAAATGGAATGGCTACGGCCGCTCTAGTATTAGGAATTGTTTCAATCGCATTATTCTTCATCCCTTATCTTGCTATTCCTTGTGGAATCGTTGCGATAATCTTGGGTGTTGTTGCTAAAAACAAAATCAAAGCTGATCCGGATCTAGCTCACACTTCTGGTGCTGCAACTGGTGGATTGATCACTGGAGTTATTGGTGTTATTGTTGGTGTTGTCATGATCGTATTAGTGGTAATGGCAGTTAATGCTATGGCTAACGCTGGAAGCGAATGGCAAGACAGCTTTGACCGTCTTGAAGAGATGAACTAGTCTTCTTTAGAAGTACTTAACTCATAAGATCCTAACATTTTTCTATGTTAATAGCATAGGGAAAATGTTAGGATTTTTTTATTTACGACATTTCGAAGCCTCTAGAATGCTTTGAGTTCCATATTTTTCGTATCTATGTGAACCTAAATATTATTACGATGGAAGAAAAAGATGATATCCTCGATATCAATGAATTTAATAACAATGGCGCAAAGCGTCCGTCATTCATAACAGTGTTATGTATCCTGTCATTTGTTGGAACTGGAATTGGCCTTCTAGCAGGATTGTTTAGTATACTAATAGTTAGTGGAGCAGAAAGCTCTTTTGACCGACTTGGAGACCTGTATGGCGATTCTTCTTACAGTTCTGGAATGGACGAGTATTATAGATGGACGAAAATTTCGAATTACTTGGGCTTACTAGGAAATGCAATGTGTTTAACTGGGGCTCTAATAATGTGGAACCTTAAAAAGGTTGGTTACTTTATTTACATTCCTGGTCAAATTATTCCTTTCTTTGGAGCAGTGATGGTCTACTCGTCTACGTCATTTGGTTTTGGCGGAGGAGGAATGTTCGAAAATTTAGGAATGATCGGATTGGTTTTGGGGGCATTATTCCCATTAGCCTTCATAGTAATGTACGGAGTTAACTTAAAACACATGAAATAATTATGAGCGAATTAGATGATCTTCTCGATCCAGGAGTAAAACAAGGGTCTACACCAGGGAACTACAGTCAGCAACCTATACCAAACTCTGCTGGAGTATTGGTTTTAGGTATACTTTCTATTGTAACATGTGTTTTCTATGGCGTTCCAGGATTGATCTGTGGAATTATTGCCCTTGTGCTCCATAAAAAAGTGAAGGCAATTTATTTGTCAGACCCATTGAAATATGACGGCTCATACAAGAATGCGAAGGCAGGAATGGTTTGTGCGATTATAGGTGTGTCTCTTTCAGCGATTTGGTTACTGTATCTCATCTTCGTATTAGTCGCGATTGGTACAATGAGTTCTTCATTTGGTAGATATTGATTGACTGCTCTTGGAAATCGACTTTGGGGGTAGAATGCCTTGGTTGTGGATTTCAACGTTCAGTTAAAATGTTATTTGAAGGGGATGTGGTTGGAAGCTTTATGCAATTCCCAGCTACTATCCCCTTTTTACTTTGCATACTTTTTGTTATAGCACACTTGACTTTCAAGTTTAAATTTGGTGCACGCTTAATTGTTGTGCTATTTGCATCTTCAGCTGGATTGATGGTAATTAATTTCATCGTTAAGATCGCAAGTGCCCCAGAACATCTAACTTAAGGCTTTCTTATGCAGCTTATTACCCCAGGCATTCTGATCGTGATGGCGTTTTTTCTTCTCCTTGCGCTCATTGCCTATAGCCTTTTTCTAGTTACACTTTACAAGACCCTTAAGAGAATTGCTCCAGAAAATCGTCTTGCCGAGCCAGGTCATACATGGTTGATGTTCATTCCATTATTCTCATTAGTATGGGCGTTTCTTTTTTATCCTAAACTGTGTGATTCAATAAAAAATGAGTTCGAGGCGAGGAATGAATTCGATGGGAGCGATTATGGAAGAGGTATTGGTTATGGAACTGCAACAGTATCTGTAATGGCATTCGTTCCGGTTCTTGGCGCTTTTGGAGCTCTCATAGCGTTCACGCTATTTATCGTGTTTTGGGTGAAAATTGCCAGCTACAATAAAATCCTGAAGCGTGGACGGAAGAAGATCGTTCACATTGGAAAAAGTTCAGATTTATTGGATGATTGAGAATCTTATATTAGCATATGGAGAATGAATTCAACTACGTGTTATTGGCTGTTCCATTGACTATTTACCTATTCTTGCTTATCTATTTTACCTATGATATTGCTCAGCTGGTTCGTCTGCTCGATCCTGATCATGAAGTTTTTAGTAAATGGTTGGTCAGATTGCACGCTGTTCCCGTTGTAAATGTTGCAATCATGTTTATTCTCTATCCGCGATTAGCTAAATCATTAAAAAGTCGTCTGAGTTTAGTTAAGAATTACGAAACTCAAGGATTTCTAAAAGTGTTAGGTATATTTCTGGCACTACTGCATGGGGGAATGATAACCTTGATTGTCTCATACTTCCTTATCGAGCTTCCAGTAACTATTGGTTTTGGTTATTTGATATATAGTTGTTTAGCTCTGCTCGTCCTATTTATCGTTTTTTGGTCGAGAGTTGGAGGGTTTAAACAATACCTTGAGAGGGAGCAACGAAATGAACTCGACAATACATTCCTGAGAAGCGACGATCTTTTGGATCGATAATTAAACTCACATCACACACCTATAGATTGCTAAATCTGCCCTGTATAGGTGAAATGCTGCTTCATTTGCCACTATTCCCCGACTATTTCTGCTAACTTTGAATCAAACAGAATTTAAGCATATGTCAGACGACAAAAAGATTATATTTTCAATGGTGGGTGTCTCAAAAAACACTCCACAGGGCAAGCAAATTATAAAAAACATTTATCTCTCTTTTTATTACGGGGCGAAAATTGGAATCATTGGATTGAATGGTTCTGGAAAGTCTACGATAATGAAGATTATTGCTGGGCTTGATGCTTCCTATCAGGGAGATGTAGTTTTTTCTGATGGATATTCCGTTGGATACTTATCTCAGGAGCCAGAATTGGACGAGGATAAAACCGTGAAGGAAATCGTGATGGAAGGTGCACAAGAAACAGTTGACGTTCTAAAGGAATTTGAGGATATCAACAATTCATTCATGGATGAAGAAATTCTAAATGATCCAGATAAAATGGATAAGTTGATCCAGCGCCAAGGTCAGGTGCAAGATCAAATAGATGCCTTGGATGCATGGGAATTGGATACGAAATTAGAACGGGCAATGGATGCTTTACGCTGTCCACCTGATGATCAGAAGATTGGTACTTTATCTGGAGGAGAAAGACGACGTGTTGCATTGTGTCGTTTGCTTCTTAGTAGTCCTGACATTTTGCTCCTCGATGAGCCCACCAACCACTTGGATGCAGAATCAATTGAATGGTTGGAGCAGCATCTTCAACAGTATAAAGGAACTGTGATCGCGGTAACTCACGACAGGTATTTCTTGGATAATGTTGCTGGATGGATTCTTGAATTGGATCGAGGAGAGGGAATTCCATGGAAAGGAAATTATACTTCATGGCTTGAGCAAAAAGGAGATCGTCTGAAGAAAGAAGAAAAGCAAGAATCAAAACGTCAAAAAATGCTTGCACGTGAACTTGATTGGGTCCGAATGAATCCAAAGGGAAGACACGCCAAGAATAGTGCACGTTTGGCCAATTACGATAAAATGATGGCTGAAGATGTGAAGTCGAAAGAGGACGTGTTGGAAATTCCAATTCCAAATGGACCGCGACTTGGTAATAATGTAATTGACGCAGAGCATGTTTCAAAAGCATTTGGGGATAAATTGCTTTATGGTGATTTAAACTTCAAATTGCCGCCTGCTGGAATCGTTGGTATTATTGGTCCAAATGGCGCGGGTAAAACAACGATTTTTAAAATGATCATGGATGAGCTTCAACCAGATAGTGGAGCTTTCAATGTTGGAGAGACTGTAAAATTGGGATATGTGGATCAAACACATGATGATCTTCATCCTGATAAAACAGTTTTCGAAGTGGTTTCAAATGGACTTGAATATGTTGAGATTGGTAACGAGAAGATTAATTCGCGTGCGTACTTGTCGAAATTCAACTTCAACGGATCCGATCAGAACAAAAAGGTTGGTGTTCTTTCTGGAGGTGAGTTAAATCGACTTCATCTTGCAATGACGTTAAAAATTGAAGCAAATGTTTTAATGCTTGATGAGCCAACCAATGATATTGATATTAACACCTTGCGTGCATTGGAGGAAGGAATTCAGCATTTTGCCGGCTGTGCAGTGGTTATTTCTCACGACCGTTGGTTCTTGGATAGAATTTGTACGCATATTCTAGCATTCGAAGGTGATTCAGAAGTTTATTGGTTCGAGGGATCTTATACTGAGTACGAGGAAAATCGTAAGAAACGTCTTGGTGATTCTGCTCCAAAACGAATTCGCTACAAGAAGTTGATTAAATAAATGGAAGAGCAAGTCAATAATCCACTTCATGGTAAAAGACTAGATCACATGCTTTCTGAGATGGTTGAACATCTTGGATGGGAAAATATGGGCTATTTGGTTCCAATTAATTGCTTTCTGAAAGATCCCAGCATCAACAGTAGTTTGAAATTTTTAAGAAAAACACCTTGGGCAAGAGCTAAGGTGGAGAAGGTTTATATTGAAAGAGTGCATCAGTTTTTGAAACATGGCGAGTCGAAAGAGCCAGATTCAGAAGAGTGATCACAACGTAAATTACGGAATAGAATATGAGTGTAAGAAATTTAGCCCCGGCATCTTTGTGGAATCATTTTGCAGATTTGAATGCAGTTCCAAGACCTTCAAAAAAGGAGGAAAAGGTCATTCAATTTATGATGGACTTTGGAAATGATCTTGGATTTGAAACAATCAAGGATGCCATTGGAAATGTAATTATTAAAAAACCTGCAACTCCAGGAATGGAAGGAAAGAAGACTGTGATCATGCAGTCTCACTTGGATATGGTGCATCAAAAAAATTCTGACACAATCTTTGATTTTGATACTCAGGGAATTGAAATGCGTGTAAATGATGATTGGGTAGATGCAAATGGAACTACACTAGGTGCTGATAATGGCATTGGAGTGGCAAGTATCATGGCAATTTTAACTTCTACTGACATTCCGCATCCTGCAATTGAGGCAATGTTTACGATTGATGAGGAAACAGGCATGACTGGTGCGATCAAACTAGATCCTTCTAATTTTTCGGGTGAAATCCTGCTCAATTTGGATACAGAAGATGATGATGAGTTGTCCATTGGATGTGCTGGTGGAATTGATACCAATACATCTTATAAGTACCAAGAAGTTCCTGTTGCTGAAGGCTCATCTTGTTTTGAAATATCAATTCGTGGATTGATTGGAGGACATTCAGGAATGGATATTGACAAGGGGAGAGGCAATGCAAATAAACTCATGAATCGAATAATTCGCGCGATTCGTTCAGCACGTTCGATCCAGATTGTCTCACTTGATGGAGGAAGCATTCGAAATGCAATTCCACGTGAATCCTCGGCTGTAATTGCTGTGAATCATGAGCTTGAAGGTCTGGTTGAAGTAGAATTCAATGCAATTGTTACGACATTAAAACATGAATACAGTTCGATAGAAAAGGATGTTGAGATTACATTTGAGCCCGTTGCAGATCACGCAAAGGCAATCAATGATGAAGATGCGACAAAAATAATTAATGCAATTTATGCCGTTCACAATGGTGTATTCAGATTGAGTCCAGATATTGTAGGATTGGTTGAGTCTTCATCAAGTCTTGCACGCGTAATTGCGAAAGAGGGTGAATTTATTACACAATCGCTCCAGAGAAGTAGTGTGGAAAGTACAAAAGATGATGTGGCAAACACTGTTCGTTCTGCTTTTGAGTTAATGGGGTGTGATGTTGTTCAATCAGGAGATTATCCTGGATGGGAGCCAAATCCAAATTCAGCGATTCTTGATTTAATGACCAATTTGTACAAGAAGAGATATGATGAAGAGCCTTCTGTGAAAGCCTGTCATGCAGGATTGGAATGTGGAATATTGAGTCAACATCTTCCAAGTGTAGACATGATTTCCTTTGGACCAAATATTCGCGCTGCACATTCTCCAGATGAAAAGGTGCAAATCTCATCTGTCCAGAAATTTTGGGGATATCTTCTTGAAGTTTTGAAAGAAATTCCAGCGAAAACAGCTTAACAGAAGATGTCGGCAACTAAACAACATGAACTTGTGGAACTTGCCAATATGCGAATGCCATACGGCAAACATAAGGGCAAATATTTAATCCATCTTCCCGAATATTACCTGGTTTGGTATCGTACGAAAGGATTCCCGGCTGGGAAATTGGGTCGACAATTGGAATTGATTCTTGAAATCAAGATTAATGGATTGGAAAGTTTGCTTTATCCTTTGATGGAGAAAAAGTAATCGTTTAGAGGAATCTAGTCTGAGTTCAAGTTGAGAGCAATAAAAAAATCCTCAATGCTTTCGGATTGAGGATTAATAGGATTCTTTCCCAGTTAATGTATGGTAAAAGTCTACAAGTATTTCAGTTTATCTCTGATAGCTTTTGCTTGATCTTCTGCTTTTTTGTGGCCTGATTTTTCTCTCACAATGTCCACTTTTATTTCAGCAATGTATTTTTTTAGATTCTCAAGATCATCTTCCCATTTTTCTGTGGCATCTTCATCAGAGCTAGAAGGTTTCGAACCAATATGATCAGAGGGACGGCCCAATGAGCGCCCAAGTTGATCGATTACTTTATCGAAGCTCTCACGGACTTTGCCCCGTGCAATATAGACCTGATTCCAGACATCAACCCCATATTCGATATCTTCCTCAATTCCTTCCATGGTTTTCTCCAAAGCTTCAAGTCTCTCTTCAGATTCTTCAACCTTTTCCTTATGATCATCAATGTCATTTGGTAAATATCTTTTCTGCTCTTCTAAATCGCTCTTAGCTTTTTTGAGAACTTCTTTCTCTTTTTTTATTTTGTTCGCAGTTTGCGATTTCTTAAGTTTTAACACATCTGGTCCAAATTCCGACTTTGCCAGTTTTTCTGCCTCCTTTTTTGAAGATTCATTACGCGCGGCATCTGATCTTAAGGAACTGTAAGGAATTGATTCAACCCCTGATTTGTCTGCACAGTCTTCAAATTCATCCAGTTTTTGAGCATGAGCAAAGGAAGTGAGCGAGATTACAGCAATTAATGTTAGAGCTGAAAGTGCTCGATTTTTGACAAATGACAGCCATTTCCCAGTGACGGGAATGAACATTCCATGATTTTTCATTGAGTGATTTTTAGTCGTTATTTGGTTAATTATCAGAAAGGTACGAAATAAGTAGTCAACTTAAGAATTGTGCTATTTATTTCGATGACCTCCTCGGACGCGTCCAACTATCGATCGCACGGGAGGGGAGTTAGAGTCCGATTTTTTGTAGAATAGCACTCAGCGAATTCAAATCCTCAATTAAATAACTCGCCGAAACAGTTGCGCCAGTAATTCCATCAATATTCTCGCCCAATTCAAATCCAGATCTGCTTCCAGAGAATTGTTTTAGCCATTTTGCGCGACAGATTTCATAGCCATATTCTCCGCCATAATTGGCTATGTCAATCTTCTTAATCATCAGATTTTTGTCGTAAATCACGATATAATCAAACGTTTCATAAGATTGTGAATTCGCTTGGGTTCTCTGACCAGATGGAGCAGGGCATCCACCAACGCGACATCCATATGCTGTTGCATGGACAGCAAATCCAATTGCTTCTCCTTCTGACATCAAACGATCCAAGGAATTTAAGTCAGTGACCAATGAATCTGGAATACTGATTTTTTCCATGGAAACTTCCTTGTCTTTCCAGATGCGAGCAACGAGTTTACTCACTTGTTTTTCAGGTGTAGTGAAGGCCATAACTATCGTGACAGCAATAAAAACACCAATTATTTTAAGTAGATACTTCATAATTAAAACCAATATCCAAATCCAAGATTAAGCATGTTCGTAGGGCGTGCGTTTGCGCCATTTTTCAACCATTGAAAGTCCGCCTTGAAAACCGTGCCTTGCGTAGGTTGGAATCCAATTCCGCTTGTAAGAATTTCACGCTGGTACGCATCGTTTCTTGTTATTCCTTCGGCAACTGTGTGCTGTGTGTTGTAATTTTCATAGCGCACAAAAGGTGTAATTCTAGGGTATTCCAACGATTCCTTTAACCCAATATTGTAGGCGAATTCACCATAGTATCCCATGATTTGACTTCCTACATTTGCACCTGTATATCCATTGTACTGATCAGTGTTAGAGATATTAGTAAAAACCCCAACCGCCGTGATTCGTACATTCTTGATCGCATAATTAGCATTTATTGACGCCATTGAAATTCCGACGATTGTACTATCAGCAGTTGCGATTGCTGCAGCATCCGCTCGGTCTAATCCATGATACATCGATGTTTCTGAATTTCCATGGTATCCAGAGATCCCTATGCGTAAACCGTTTATTCCGTAGTACGTTAATTTTCCAACAACAGAAGGAGTGCGGAAAAGTGTATTCGTTGCATTCTGGCGTCCACTTCGCAAACCACTACTGCCCGAGAGCTTAGCAGAACCATCATAACCTTTAAAGCCATTTACCATGTAGAGTTGATACTTTAAGTTTGCCTTTTTAATGATTCCGTGAAAGCCAGCTCCCATTTCTCTCCAAGTTGTTGGAAGTACATGTTTATCTACGCTCGGGCGCTCAACACCATTAAATAGAGTTGGTTCGTGGAATTCATTTACAACACCCATTGGAATTAAAATCACACCAGCCTTGAAATTGAGCGCACTGTTGAAACTATAGTTCATATAGGCTTGCTCGACGGATAACTCATTCACATGTTCAAATTCAATTTCGGAAAAGAACTGTAATTTAGTATTGAATCGATAGCCCATAAATAATATGATGCGATGTAAATCGGCGGTTCCATTTTGAAACGTTCCGTTTTCAATTCCTTGATTGTAATGTGCTTCACCATAACTTCCAATGGCAAAAGATTTAGGAGCTGAGAAGAGAACTCTTTTTGTTGCACTCGTAACAGTTGAATCCATATCGGTTTGTCCGAATGAAATAAGCGACGTGAGAGATAGTGCTGAAATGAGTAATTTAATTTTCATTTTTAATTGCTTTTTTTTGTAAAGGAACTGAACCATTTGGTTTATCACAATACCATGTTTGTGGTATTTAGATTCGATCTAAATAGTTTGTACATCATGTTTTCGTATGACGACTCATATACAGCGTTATTTGTCATTCAGTTGAAAAATCAATATTCTGAAATAGTTTGTCACTTTAATAAAACTACGCCATCATTTAGATCGATTTAAGTAGGAGTGAGGTCTAATTACTGTTTAGAAGAAAGATTGATTCTGTTCCATCAAATGTTTGACGGGATTTCCTTGTATATGCAATTAGTAGGAGCCAGGAATCAATAATAGTATATAGTAGAATTTCAAATCCACCTATGCATCTTATCGGGTAAACACTTAGATGTAGTTGAAATCCTGCTACAAAAACAAAATTATATTCTGAAAATCTACAAAATTTAATGGAAGATCAATAATTAATGTTAAAATGTAAAATCGGCGTGTATTTTTTATAACTATTTGATAATTAGAAAAATAAAATATTTTATTAAAGGGTTAGTTTAAGTCAATAATTTACAAAAACGAATTATTTGCATATATTTTGTAACATTCTGTGAGGAGGTGGCGTAATCCATTACAAACCAAAACGAATTAATAATGCAGTTCATCAATACAAATAGAGTCAAGACAGCAAAATTTAAATTGTCCCAGCACAGAATACAAGGGGAGAGAAGCGATTTATCAATCTTTCAAGTTGCGCAACTTATGGACGCAATTAAGCTAGGTGACTCAGATGTGAACCAATCGCAAAATTCCGTTTTCTTTTCGTTGAACTAATTGAGTAGAATCAATATACACAGGCTATTCTGAGAAATCGGAATAGCCTTTTTTGTTTTGTCCAGTTTCTATTTGTAACTTTGATTACAATTGTAAAATAAAAGTATAGTTACAAATGTTAATTCAAGATAGAGTAAAGTTAATTATCAAAGCAAACAGTCTGACCTCTTCAGAGTTTGCGGATAAAATAGGCATAAAAAGATCTAATCTTAGTCATGTTTTAAATGGCAGGAACAAGCCAGGGCTGGATTTTCTATCTAAAGTCATAAATACTTTTCCCAACGTCAACGCTTCTTGGTTGCTTACAGGTAATCAGCGAGAGGATACTTCACTGGAAGAATCCAGAATAGAGGAGAAGAAGCCAGCAAAGTCGGCTAATAAAAGAGTTTCGGAGCCGTCAAATGAATCTACGATTGATCGAATAGTGGTGTTATACGCGAATGGACGATTTAAAGAATACGAGCCTAGTGGAGAATGATTCCTGATGCAATGAGCTCATCTTTCACATAAAGTGCAGCAAACTGTCCTGGAGTGATTCCTCGTTGCTTCTCCTTAAACAACAAATACACAGCATCTTCTCGTACGATCACAGTGCCTTGTTGAAGTGACTGTCTGTAACGAATCCTAAGTTGACATACTAATCCATTGATTGTTGTAAAGGAATGACCACTACTTACGAAGTGAAAGTCTTGAATATCAATCTTTAAAGCCCATCTATTTAAACCTGGATGTGAATCAGTTTGTCCACTATAAACTATATTCGTGTCGACATCTAATCCAATCACAAAAGAGGGTTTTGGCCGTCCACCAATATGCAATCCTTTTCGTTGACCAATTGTGTAATAGTGTGCTCCCTGATGCTCTGCAACAACTTCTCCATCAGCTTTTGCATAGGTAAAAGGTTTTGCAAGGGATTCCACGGATGCCGCGTCAATTGGAATGGTGTCGTAGTCGCTAAAAGCCTCCAGGGTCTCAGGAATCTCTATTACCTGGCCTTGTGCTGGCTTTAATTGCTGTTGTAAGAACTGTGGTAAGCTTATCTTTCCTACGAAACACAATCCTTGAGAATCTTTCTTATCAGCTGTGTGAAGGCCCATTTTTCGGGCAATCTCTCGTACTTCACTTTTCAACAGCTCGCCAATAGGGAAGAGAGCCTTCGAAAGTTGCTCTTGGTTTAGTTGGCAAAGAAAATAGGATTGATCCTTACTTGGATCCGTGCCTGAGAGCAAGCCAAAAGATCCATCTTCGTGTTCTTTCTTGCGGCAATAATGACCTGTAGCCACATAATCAGCTCCAAGTTCCATCGCGGCCTTGAGGAATACATCAAACTTAATTTCTCGGTTGCAGAGAATATCAGGGTTTGGAGTTCGTCCAGCCTTGTATTCAGCAAACATGTAATCTACAATCCGTGTGCGATAATCCTCGCTTAAATCAATCACCTGGAAAGGGATTCCCAGTTCTTGTGCAATTAAGAGCGCGTCATTTGAATCGTCAATCCAAGGGCAGTCATCAGAGAGTGTGACTGATTCATCGTGCCAATTCCGCATGAACATGCCAATGACTTCATAGCCCTGCTCCTTTAATAGATATGCTGCTACACTTGAGTCAACTCCACCTGATAAACCAACAACTACACGTTTCATGATGCAAAATTACGACTAATTCGTAGGTAGGCAAGGGTAGAATGATAATTTACAAATGTACACGAAGTGATTCTTGGTTGTGTACAAATGTATACAGCGCTAATTAACATTTGTTGGTTCGTTATCCATGTAAATCGCGGAACTATTTTTGTACATTCGTTCTCAATGAGTCGATTATTTATTTGTTTATATTTCATTTTTGTTGGTGGCATCTCGTTTGCTCAAGATTGCGATCAGGTACTTTTCATAGGTAAAGTAGAAGATACATTACGACCCAAGGCGTTTTATAACCTTATGGTCATAAACAAATCAACAGGCCAAGGAGTTTTTGGGCAGCCTAACGGACATTTTAGCACGTACGCAAATAATGGCGATACAATAGCACTCTCAGTAACTGGATATCCAGTTTTTATGATGGTTATTGTTGCTGATTCCAATTGTCAATCTAGAGAACTCGTTTATATAGAAGCAGAAGATCAGGAATTGGTGCAGGTAATTGTACGTCCGTTAAAAAGCCTTGAGCAAATTCGAGCAGAACGTGAAGATCTTGCATTGCGAGAAACTAGGACTGTTACAGGACTTGAGATGTTGCAGAGCCCAATCACTGCTTTGTATCAAGCATTCTCGAAGAAAGAGCGCGCGAAAAGATGGATTGCCGAACAAGAACATATAAATGAGCAAGTAGATGTATTGAGGGATCTCATTCGAGTATATGTCGCTTATGATGTCATCGAGTTATCTTCAGAAGAATTCGAGGACTTCATTTATTTCTTAAATATGGATGAACACTTCTTAAAGACTGCCACGGAGATGGAGCTTATCACCTTT
>JBLHON010000091.1:0-12711 GCA_047621865.1 Crocinitomicaceae bacterium
GCTTACAATGACCTGTGACTTTTTAGACATTTCAAGTAGTACGGTTTCGATTTTTTTGAAATTTTTCTCGCTTATTTTTGCGGTAAATGTTGATACAACTAACTGCGGATTTATCTGAGTAAATGCTGAATTAATCTCTTTTACAGGAACATTTTGCCCAAAGTAATGGCAATCGTATCCATTTTGCCTTAATAGATAATAGTAGATTAAGATAGCGAACTCATGTTCTTCATTATCATGTAAAAACAAGAGGGCACGTTTGAGGGGATCACGCTTTGTTTTTATTGATTCAATATTGGCAATGAGAAATTCTCGGAAAATAGTTGAAAAGTAGTGCTCGTGAATAATATTGATCGAATTTACCTGCCATAACTGCCCAATCTTTTTTAACAATGGAAGAACCATTTTTTCATAGACATCTTCAAGTTTATTTGTTGCCAATTCAAGGTCTAATACTTCCTTTATCTCGCTACCTTTGAAATCTAATATGAGCATAGTCAATGCATCAATTTCAGATTGTTTATCGACTTCAGTAACAAGAATTAGCGATTTCGACTCTTCTATTATTTCTTCCTCAGACAGCTGAGCTATTTTTGAAATCTTATAGCCCGATGTGTAAAGGAGATTGACGTTTAAGATCTTCTTTAAATCATCTTCACTATAATAGCGAATATTGGTATCAGTACGTTTAGGAATTAACAATCCATAGCGCTGTTCCCAAATACGGATAGTATGCGCCTTAATTTGCGTAAAGTTTTCAAGATCTTTTATACTGTACCTCAAATTTGCCATTGTTGATCGTTATTTAATAAACGTTAAACGAAGATAGGAATTCACTTCAACATCTTATTACTATTTCTACTATCCGAATGTTTCTCAATTATTAATTTACGTCGATTCAAAAATTCAAAAGTGAGAATGGAACTAACGATGAGGCTAAAAGAATAGAGCAAATCCTCAAACGGTATTGAGAACAAGCGCATTTGAGAATTTTCTAGGTCGTTATATAGAACGATTGGAGCATCCGTGACGGCACCTGTCAATACGCCGTTAATTAAGAGGAATGGGATGATGCTTAGCGTAAAGCTTACGCCGATAAAAGGAAGTTTTACATTGAAAATCCACCAGCCTAGAACAAGAAGTGCAGCAATGAAGACCCAAACTGTATACTGTGCTTCAGGTGCGTTAATGAGCAAGAAAATCGAAAAGCCGAATGTTATGAAGAACAGAATCTGGTTTAGTCCATGAAAAGTGTACCTTTTTAAATAGTATTTGCAGCATTCATAGATGAAGATACATGCAAAAGGAACCACAATGAAAAATAGAATTTCCTCCACAGGAAGATTAACGATGAATAAGTCGAGTGTGTAGCGCGAATTAAATTCCCAAACACCTTGCTTGGTAAAGTAGATGTCCCAGACGATAAAGGGAATACCAACTATAACTGAAGCAAGAATGGTGTTTTTCCAGTGACGTATAAAGCGTACATTTTTATCAAAACTGAGAACCACAGGGAAGAACCAAGTACCGAGATCGAGAAATAAATAAAGCCACTTCATTTCTTGAAATATTTTAGAGGTACGATTAGCATCCCAAAGCATTCTCCATCTTCTTTGAATCGATTTTTGTGATGTACTTTATGTGCCTTACGAACTGCAATGAAATAGCGGTTTTTGGTTTTGTCAAACCACTTAAATCTTCGATGAATTAAGACGTCATGAATTAGGAAATAAATCAACCCATAAAGCGCAATCCCGAAACCGAATCCAATACTGAATTTATGTCCGTACATCATTCCTAGCATAATGCATAACCAAGAGGGAATGGCAAATAGCAAGAAGAAAAAATCATTTCTTTCGAACCAGCTATTAGTAGTCTGGTGGTGGTCTTTATGGACTTTCCATAGAAATCCGTGCATAAGAAATTTGTGAGTAAACCAAGCTACAAACTCCATTAAAAGGAACGATATTATAAGTGCAATCGGCAACATTTTTCAGATAAAATTTAAGAGGATGAAAAAGACTGCCCAGGTAATAAATAATGCGGTTGCGGTTTTGCTAGGACGTTTTAAGTAGCGAAGAGCAACAAGTGCGAAAATGAATGAGAATATAAACCAACAGATGTAATTATACAGAGGAATTTCAGTCGAGTTCCACTCCCAAAAGCCAAACTTTATAGCGACTGGTTCAATTAACACGTCTAAAAAGGTACACAATAGAGCTGCAATGATCGCTTTCAGAATAATGTTGACTTTCAAATAGTTGGAAATCGAAACACTCGCAAGGACTATGCAATACCAATTGAGTCCAATTACAAGTGGTATTCCTAGTATTTTGAAGCCTAATGCTGATTGATAGCAGTACTCTCCGAAAAGAGCACCAGTGTGCACTCCAATCCACTCAATGATGAATCCACCACAAGAAATTATCACGAGTGGAACTATTGTTCGAACGCCCTGTCCTAAATAGACTAATAAGGCACAGGCAGCAATAATAATGTAACTCAATTTAGCTGCCTCTGGATCGATAAGAAATAGAGAGATGCCAATCGTATGTATCAGCACTAGGCCCAAAATACTATATGTGTGTAAGTTTTTCATTTAAAATAATTGGCAACAATTTTTGCAGAGCGAAGCACGAGTGGAATTCCGCCTCCCGGGTGAACCGTTCCACCACAGAAATATAGGTTCTTGTAGCTGGAACTTTTGTTTTTATGTCTTTTTAAGGCCGAAGAAAGTTGGTTCGAGCTTTCACCATAAATAGCGCCTTCAAAGCTTCCAGTTTCTTGCTCAATCCCAGTGCTGTCCCAATAATCTCGATGTTGGATTTTATCAGAAACATCAATTCCAAAATTGTCCTTTATGCGTTCAATGGTAAGCTGCTCTATTAATTCTCTGTATTTCTTGGTTGAAGGAATACCAGCTGGTGTGTTGATCATAATAAACCAGTTTTCACAGTTTTGAGGAGCATCCGTAGGATTCACTTTCGAGCTTATGTTAATGTAAATCGAAGGGTCTGAATAGTTTTCTTTCTTGTTCCATAATGCTTCGGATTCCTTTTGATAATCTTCCCCGAAAAATAGGTTGTGCAGTCCCATTTGGGGAATTGTTGTGTTCATCGCCCAATAAAGCACTAAACCCGATGTGCTCCGTTCTCGTTTTTTGTATTTCTTTTCAAGTCGTGCGTCCTTGAGTACCATTGCATAAAACTGCGTATGATCGATTGCACAAACCAGAGACGCTCCAAAGTATTGACGCCCTCCCTCTAGCAGGTAGCCTCCCTCTTTTGAGCTTGCGATCGCGGTTTCATTGAATGCATACGCTACGCCAATTTCGAGAGATAAGTTGTACAATGATTGAACGATTGAGCGCATTCCTTTTGTGGGGGCATAAGTTCCATTATCTAATTCCAAATGTGACACCATGCTGTAAAGCCCACTCATTTGATAGGGATTAGACCCATTATAGGTACCGAATCGATCGAATAATTGGATCAATTTATCATCTTCGAATACTTTGGCATTGTGCTGGTGAAGTGATTTCCGAATTTGGCGTTTCAAGAGAGTCGGGTAACGCTTAAGCATGGAAGGTTTAAATAAGTCATTCGCTTTAGGAATTGGATTAGAGATAAAGAAATCACCCGCCAAATCATAGAGCTCTTTGCTAGACTGAATATATTGATAATATGCTTTTTGATCATGCTTAGCTACTACTCTTGTTAGTTCCTGATCTAATTTTTTATGCTCATCATAGAGCGTCAGATTCTGTAAATCAGAAAAGTAATAAGAACAGGATTTGTCTTGCTGCTCATATTCGAAATAATCCGAGGTGTTTTTAGCACAAAGTTCAAACAATTCTTCAATAAGCTTTGGTTCAGTAAAGAGTGATGGGCCTTTATCCCATCGATAGTCCTTCCATCGAAGTTCTCCAAGTTTCCCTCCAAAAGTTTCATTTTTCTCGATGACAAGAACGGTTTTACCTTTCTTCCGAAGTCGAATAGCACAGGCTATCCCGGCCAAGCCAGCACCAATAATAATGACGTCATATTTGTGTTGATTCACCATCTATTTTCGTCTCGAAATTAAACTTTTAGTCCGGTCAAAAATAAGCTTAAACCAAGCGGTATAGATTTCGGGCTGCTCCATCAATTCTTGTTCGATTTCATCAAGATTAGCGTATCTGACATCCATAACCTCTTCTTTGTTGAATTTTCCTAGACCATTGTATTGACCAAATAGTACATGGTCTAGTTCATATTCGGTGAGCTCGTTATCTAATTTAGCACGGTAGATAAAGCTAAATTGTTTCTGTAATTCCGACTTTATGCCCATTTCTTCCATCAACCTTCGATTTCCGGCAGCTATGATGTGTTCATTAACCCTTGGGTGGCTGCAACATGTGTTGGACCATAATCCTCCAGAATGGTACTTGCCCATTGCTCTTTGTTGCAGAAGGAGCTCGTTTTTATCGTTGAAAATAAAAATAGAAAATGCACGGTGAAGTTTTCCTTTGCGATGTGCTTCCATTTTCTCCATTTCGCCCAACGCATTATCAAATTCGTCGACAAGAATTACATTTTCCATAATTATAGAAGATTAATATAGTTTCGAACGTATGATTTTGCAAAAATTAGCACTTTGGAGTTGTCAGCAATTCGAATGCGTTCCTTGAGCAGATCTTCTGCAGTTTTGCGTTTGATTTTCTTTAACAATTTCGAATAATATCGGTAACTGATGTAAACCCCGAAGCGAGACATTTTTGGAAGCATTCTTATACCTACAAGTGCTTCGTCGAATTCAGCTTGAATTTCCCGTTCAATTTTCATCTTATCAATGTTCGTAAGCTCTTGAGATTCAAGGTTTGGAAAATAATTTCTCCCCAACTCGTGAAAATCATCTTTCAAATCACGTAAAAAATTGATTTTCTGAAAGGAGGAACCCAACTTCATTGCATATGGTTTGAGTTTTTGAAATTCCTGCTCGTCTCCAAGGACAAATATTTTCAAGCACATCAATCCTACAACCTCAGCTGATCCAAGGATGTATTCCTCATACTTTTCTTTGGTATATTTCACTTGGTCCAGATCCATGGCCATGCTATGGAAAAACTGCTCGATAAGCGATAGATCTATATCGTACTTGAGCACTGTAGCCTGAAATGAATTCAATATTGGATTTAATGAAATTTTCCGATCAATCGATTTATAGGTTTCAGTCATAAATTCATCAAGGAGCTGATGCCTGTCAAATCCATGAAAGGAATCTACAATTTCATCTGCAAATCGTACAAAACCATAAATCGCATGTACATCGTTCCTGATTTTTTTATCCAAGGCTTTAACACCAATATAGAAAGAGGTGCTGTAGGATTTTGTCACTTTGCGTGACGCCCAGTTGGAATAATCGTCGAAGAGAATTTTCATAGGCTGTTTATTATTTGATTGGCAACGATCTTACCCGATATAAGCGCTGGTGGAATACCAGGACCTGGAACAGTAAGTTGACCGCAGTAGTACATATTCTTTAATTTTGATTTAATTTTCGGTTTTAAATTCGCCGTTTGGAGCAGTGTGTTCGCAAGTCCATAAGCATTTCCCTTAAATGAATTGTATTCCGTTTTGAAATCCGACACACAGAATGATCGTTTATAGATCACATTCTCTTTGATGGAATGCCCAGTTCGTTCTTCAATGCGTTTGAGAATAAGGTCATAGTAGTGCGAGCGAATTTCTTGTGTATCTTCTAAATCTGGCGCAATAGGAATTAGGATAAAAAGATTCTCCATGCCTTCAGGTGCAACAGCAAGATCTGTTTTGGATGGACAACAGACGTAAAAGAGTGGTTTTACAGGCCAAGCAGGAGTCTCATAAATTGCTTTTCCATGAAGATCTAGGTCTTCGTCAAAGAATAGGTTATGATGAATTAGACCATCTACTTTTTTATCAATGCCTAAATAGAAGATGAGAGAACTAGGTGCCATCTTTCGAGAGTCCCAATACTTCGCATCATACTTCCTGAATTCTTTTGCAAGTAGAAATTGTTCTGTATGATGATAATCTGCTCCAGAAATGATTGTGTCAAAACTTTTGAATTCCCCGTTAACTGTTATTCCTGTGGCACTATTATTTTCTACCTCTATTCTATCCACGGGAGAGTTGTAGTGAAAAGTTGTTCCGTTTTTTAGCGCTATTGACTCAAGTGCTTTGGCAAGTGAGTTCATTCCGTTTTCTGGATACCACGTGCCAAGCGAAAGGTCAGCATGATTCATCATTGAATAGAGAGAAGGGATTTTATTAGGCATCGCGCCTAGAAATAAGGACGGAAATGTCAATATGCTGCGTGCTTTTTTAGATGTGAATCGTTTGCAAATATCCTTTTCTACGGATTTTAAAATATCTAGCTTGAGTGCTTTACGGAAAAGCGACGGCTTTAATAATTCATTTATTTTTAATCCTGGATTTTCAAGAAAATCACTTACAGAAATGTCATATTTTAACTTAGCATCTTCCAGAAATGCATCTAGTTTTTTTCCTCCCCCCTTCTCGAAGCTATCAAACATCTCAAATAATGCTTCTTTATCAACCGGGATATCAGTAGGTGTAGATTCGTTCCAGAATACTCTGTATGAAGGAGAAAGACGTGTTAGTTTGAAATAGTCGCTGCGATTCTCATCCAGTTCCTCAAATAAATTGTCTATTAATTCTGGCATCCAATACCATGATGGCCCCATATCAAACTGAAACCCCATATGACTAAACGTTTGAGATCGGCCTCCAGCCATTGAGTTTTTCTCGAATAATTCAACAGAATGACCTGCAAGCGATAATTTACTTGCTGCGTAAAGACTAGATAAACCTGCGCCAATAATTCCGATTCTGCTCATAGTATGGCAAAAATACAAAATAATATTTAATTTTGTTTAATCTTTTTGTATAAAGATTAAACAAAACTTTGATTTACTACTATTTTTCCGCCTTAAACTCTAGTATTATTCCAACGGATGGTTGCACAATACCCGAGGCATTAGCGACTGTTTTTGTGAGGTATCTACTACTATCTAGAGGGTCTTCAATAGGATTTCCGGCTGCGTCCTTCTGAACTAGTAGAATAGGAGCTGTTGTTGCTTTATTGTTGTAAACATTTTGAATGTCGAGATAGATGTTTAAGGATATTTTTTGAAAACTGAAGCGCTTGTCAACCCGAATATTTAACTGATGATAGGCACTTCCTCGTTCCGAATTCAATTGGCTATAATCAAGAACAGCAGAATTTCTTATGTCCCAAACGGCTTTCAATGAAGAAGTTTCAATGTCGGCAGGAGTGAACGGAGCTCCTCCAGAGAAAAGCCACCTGAAGCCAACTTCCCATCCTTTCTTAAATCGTTTTCCACCCGTTAATGAAACAATGTGTTTGCTATCCCATGTACTTGGAACGAATACGCCATTGATTGACTGAAATTCTGAAGTGACGAAGGTATAGGCCGCGAGGCAATAAAATCCCTTGATCAGTTTTTGCTGATATAAAAATTCGGCACCGTATGATCTTCCCTTGGATGATGAAGTTACTTCCTCGTTTCCAACAATTCCAAAGTCAGAGCCTAAATTGGCTAATGAGATTGAATCATTTACTGAAAATGGATAAGAGCTGTATTTCTTAAAGAAGCCTTCCACGGAAAATTTGGATTTGAATTTTGAAGTGTACGATGTTCCTAAGACATAGTGATCCGCTCGAATGTATTTCAAATTATTCTCCTTGTTCTTTAGAATTCCTGATCCGTCACGGTAACCGAGAATAGTATAAGAAGGCAATTGATGATATCGTGAGACATTAGCACTTACATTCAATTGTTCGGTGATCGCATAATTTAAGGACAAGGAAGGCGAAAGTTGTTTCAGGGGATTCAACATCGATTTAGAATAGCTGTTGATGTCTGATCGCAGTCCAGCACTAACATCTAATCGATCTTTAAATATAGATTTCGAGGCTTGAGCAAAAGCACTAACCTTGTGCAGGTCTATGCTTGAGTTAACATCAATGATAGAGGGAACTCCAGCAAGAATAAATTGCTGGTACGTTGAGGCTTGAAACCGGACATATTCATAACCAACTCCCGACATTAGTTTGAATCCATTTTTTTGCCATGTATTCTCAAATCGAAACTTGTTTTCTGCCTCCGTGGATGAATAGTCTAGAATTAAATTGTCAGGCTCTTCTATATTTCCGAGATACTTCTGTGAGATATTCTTGAGCATGTTTCTACTCAAAATAAAGCGTTGATTACTGTTCTCGCTGAAATGGATATAGTTAATTCCAATAGTATAATTCCATTGATCTTGAGTGGGGATATTGTCTAGAAAGTACTCGTTTAATTCACGTTGATCTGGATCTGTAACGCCATCGTTTGCTGATGTATTCAACACAAAATCATCCAGCGCTCCCAATCCAATAATACTGATTCGATTCTTTCGGTTAATGTCATAATTCACCTTAAACTGCGCGTCGTTATAGGTAGGTAAAAACGGAAGTTTAAGCGCTGCAAAAAGCAATTGTAAATAAGAGCGTCTCGCTGAGAAAATGAAACTAGATTTTTTGCCAATTGGGCCGTCAAATGTTAAGGCAAGATCGCTCGAACCGAGGGCAATATTTGTGATCAAGTTGTCTTTATTGCCTTGCTTTTGTTTAAAGGAAATCACTGAACTAAGTCCACTTGCGTAATTGGATGGGAACGCGCCTGAATAAAAATCAATGGAACGAATGAAATTGATGTTCAAAAGCCCAACTGGCCCTCCACTACTCCCTTGCGTCGCAAAATGATTGATATTTGGTACCTCGATACCGTCTAAATAGAATTTGTTTTCACCCGGCGATCCTCCTCTGATAATAATGTCATTTCTAAAAGAAGCTGGTGAGGCAACTCCAGGTAATGCCTGAAGCACTTTGCTCGCATCTCTATTTGCACCTGGCAAACGCTCAATTTCTGTAGCATTTAATGTTTTTAGTGATAAGGGAGCTTCTTTGTTTTTTCGAAACGCTTTTGCCGTGACTTTAACTTCATCTATATTCAATGTGATTTCATTCAACTCGAAATTAATTTGAGATGATCTTGCTGCAGTAATTGTGATATCTGAAATGATGAAGTCAGCATACTCTGGATTTGTTGCTTTGATAGAGTACACCCCAGGCTCGATATCACGAATCGAATAGGATCCAGTTGAATCTGTGATTGCACCTTTTGATTGTCCAATTAATTGGACTTTAGCAAATTCTATTGGCTGATTATTTATTGAGTTGATAACAACTCCAGAAATCGTAGCTGTTTGGCCAAACCCGTATAAGTTGATGAATAGAACAACTGCAAAAAAGAGGAACTTCATGCTCGATATTTAATTGTTAAAAAAAATGTACGCGTTGAGTGAGCTTGCAATAACTAGCCAGATCAGATACGGAAGAATCAGCAATCTTCCAAACCTAAGTCCTCTATAAGCGTAGAGGAAATAAGCCACAACGAGCGTTAGTGAAACTATTGCGACGAGGGCAATTCCAGTAAAATGTAGATAGAAGAAAAGCGGGTTCCAACTCACATTTAATATCCATTGAATCGCAAACAGTGCCACTATTCTTTTCCGACTTGAAGCCGATAAATAAATAGCTGACATATAAAATGAAAAGCAGAGCATTATTGACGTCCATGCAACACCAAAAACCCATCCTGCAGGTGTCCAGGGAGCTTGATTCAACTCATTGTACCAATCTGAGGAAACTCCAGAGCCTGTGAACAAACCTCCAATAAAGAGTGCTCCAAAATTGAGAATAAAGAATGCACTAAAGAGTTTTAATCGTGCCATCGAATTACTAAAAATGTGGAACCCTGAAGAAATACTCTCCAGGGTTTAATTGAATGATTATGTGATTTATTTCTTGATGAATTTTGCCAAATAAACAATTGAATCCTTGTTTAATCGAACGTAGTAAGTGCCATTAACCATGGTAGATACGTCAATCATACCGTTTTCAATAGTTCCTGCTTGAACCAGTTCGCCATTCATGCTGATCACCTCATATTGACCTTCAACCGAATTATGGATTCTTAATAGATTGGAGGTTGGATTAGGTGATACTGTTAAAATTTCAATTTGAGATTCTTCAAGGCTAGCTGGGCTCGGAAGTAGAACTGCATCAATAACATGCACAACTCCATTCTCTGCAGTAACATCTTCAATAGTTACGTTGGACGCGTTAATCATTACGCCTGTTGTTAAATCAACTTGGATGCTTTGTCCATTTAGCGTTGGTACAAAACCATTTGCCAAAGCACCAGCGAGAATTGTTCCATCAACAACATGGTACAATAAGATGTCACCCAACTCTGGCAATGCTAGGATTCCATTCAAATCAGTTCCTAAAAAAGTCGCCAAATCATCGAATGCTGCATTATCAGGTGCGAAAACAGTCAAGGACGCAAATGGGTTTGTGAGGGCAGGAAGTAATTCTGCCTTGATTACTGCGGCCGTTAATGTTGTATATCCGTTATCAATTGCAACATCTACTACTGTTTCGTTTGAGAGTAGCACTGCATCAATTGAATGCACGTACCCATTAGCAGCTGATAAGTCAGCAGCATTTACCTGCGCTTGATTTGCATATACATCTCCACCTGTTGTCTTCGTCAATTTAATTGTATTCACTATATTCAATGGAGTAACAAGATCTCCGTTGTTTATGCCACTGGATTGAACTGAAACACCTAGAACGTGATACAGCAAGATGTCAGTAAGATTGGGTAATGTTAAGAGTCCTGCAATGTCAGTACCGAGGTTCGAAGCCAAATTGCTGAATGCCGCATCGTCTGGCGCGAATACGGTATAATTGGCGGCAGGGTCCTGTAAAGTCACATCCAAACCTTGTTGAATAAGGGCGGCTGTTAGTGATGTATGATTAGCACTCGTTGCGATAATGTCATCGAAAACGTTTGTTTGTGCTGATGATACTAATGTAATTATTGATAAGGTTAGTGTTACTACTGTTTTTCTAAATCTGAATTTCAAGCTTTTCGCTACCATAATGTTTAATGTTATTTATAAATGTTTAAACAAATATACTGAACTATGTTTAACAAAAACAATAATAAGTTAAACAAAATTAATTATTTTTTGTAGCTTTACACTTAATAATTTAAATATCAATCCTTTATGGAGGATTAAAAATCAGAGAAATGTATCCTTATCACAATCGAATTAAAGAAAGAATAAGAAATATGGAGTTTGTACGCTATGAATACGTGGAGGAGTACAATGGTATTTCACCTTGTTTGCTAGTGTATTTTTCAACTGAACCAAGGGTTCGTCCGATAAGGGAGCATAGGTTCAAAGAATATGAAACGATATTTGAGAGGATGGGCTAGTTACCTATAACGTTTAGTATATGGAGCTTTGGTTTGTCCGTTGGCCTTGTCCTGCTATTATTTCATAGATTAACCGTTAGCAGCAGTTATTATTTTTCAAATATTTGTATGCGATTTCCATCTGGATCTAGAATAATTGCAATTTTATTTCCAGTAGTTTCGTCCATCACCACGTCTCCATAGAATTCAACATTTGATCGAGTTAAATGATTAATCCAGTTATCAAAATTAGAGACTAAAAACCCAAGCTTAAAAAAACCAACTATTCGGGTTTTGTTAGTATAGTCAGGTATAACATCAATTGTTGAAATTGAAGAATCGAGATCGATTATTTCAATCAATACATTTCCTGTTTAAGATTAGCCTGTTTGAATCCTCTCTCATCAGATTCTGTTTTATTTACCACTTCAAATCTTAAAACATCTGAATACCACTTCAATGATGCGTCAAAGTCCTTCACAATTATTGCTGAAAAATAGGCTTCTAAATCTTGAATTGTGTCGGTTTAAGCAGGACTCAAAAAAGGAACAAATATTAAAATTGATATTAATAATTTATTTTTCATTTTCTTTCTATTGTTGCTAACGATCAAGTATAAGTGGTCGTTTTAATGCCGCTGATACAATGTTAGCAACAGATCTTAATCTTCACTTATTTCAAATCAAATCGATCTGAGTTCATAACTTTTACCCAAGCATTTACAAAATCTCTGACGAACCTCTCCTTGTTGTCATCTTGTGCATAAAACTCAGAATAAGAACGAAGTATTGAGTTCGACCCAAATATGAGATCTACACTTGTAGCAGTCCATTTCATTTCTCCACTTTTTCGGTCAACGATGTGATAAAGGTTTTCGGCCATTGGCTCCCATTTGTATCTCATGTCAGTTAGGTTTACAAAGAAATCGTTACTTAATGTACCTATATTTTCAGTCAAAACACCATGCTGAGTGCCACCATGATTAGTTCCAAGAACACGCATTCCACCGATAAGAGCTGTCATTTCATGCGCCGTTAACCCCATAAGTTGAGTTTTGTCAAGAAGGAGTTCTTCCGGTCTTACAGCATAGTCTTTTTTAAGCCAGTTTCTGTAACCGTCATGAATTGGTTCGAGCACTTCAAACGATTCAATATCGGTCATTTCTTGACTTGCGTCTCCACGTCCTGCGCTAAAAGGAACTTTACTAATTATACCTGCTTCATGTGCTGCTTTTTCAATGGCGGCACTGCCTCCTAATACAATTAAATCAGCAATGCTCACCTTCTTATTTAGCGTTGCCTGAACTTCTGCTATCTTATTAAGTACTTTCTCCA
>JBLHON010000092.1:0-12634 GCA_047621865.1 Crocinitomicaceae bacterium
AACTCCCGTTTGGAGTTCCATATTTTTCGCCCAGAGCTGCGTTCGAACATCTACCCATTTGTATTCAGATCGATACAACTCCATCATTAACTCGTCTTCAATGCCCAATATTTTCTCGTAGGTCGAGTCGAGTTGATCAAAGGCAAAATATTCAAAGGCTGGATAATCTGGATTAAACGTAGAGAAGTACATCTTAGATGCATTCGTATCTACAATTGGTGCAACATATTTCGTGAAGTATTCCTTTTCCAATGTCAAGATTTCAATCCGTTTTCCATCTACATGAATTCCAAATACGCTCTCAGCACAAACAACATGTGGATTTCCACGATAATCACGCACTAGATCTTTCGAAACACCTGGAACTTGAAAATTATTAATGATTTTCCCGTCGTAGAGAATGAGTTCACTTCCTTTCCTTAGCTGTTTGGGATAGGTTAATAGAATCAAACGTCCATCAGGCAAAATTTCAAAATCTTGCACGTGTAAACGTTGGGATTCAAAAATTGGAATTGGAACACCTGGAGCTGCAATGACTACTTCATCAAGGATTTTCGTTTTGTCAGCATCCATTGAAAACTCCACCCACACTGTGTCCGCTTTCTCATTTGCTGAGATTTTCTTAAAAACCTTTTCTGAATTAAACTTTGGATGCGTCAAGCCAAAATCGATTCGAACTCCTTTTGGCGATTTAATAGTAATGTGTCCTTTGCTGTTTGCTGTGCGATAAAAGATAGTTTTCCCGAAGGAAATGGCAGCTGTTACATTTTGAATTGGGTCTTTGTAGCGTGCATCGTTTATTTCGACAACCACGACTACAGAATCCTGAGCCAGTGTGATTGACTGGAAACAAGTAACTATAAAAAATGTAATTAATATCCTCATATATTTAATAGATGCAAAAAACTCAATACTCCATAAAACAAAAACTCTTCCACAAATTGCAGAAGAGTTTTAATAAAGACATTTAGTGTGTGAACTATGCGTTGACGTTCATGTTATCCAAGACGCTCATCACATTGCGAACAGCTTCTGCTGACTCAGCCAACATTGCTTTTTCCTCATCGTTCAACTGCAATTCAATTATTTTCTCAATTCCATCTTTTCCAAGAATTACTGGAACACCAAGGAATATATCTTTCATTCCATATTCACCCTTTAACCACGCGCAAACTGGGAAGATACGTTTTTGATCACGTACAATTGCTTCAACCATTTGTGCAGCAGCAGCTCCAGGAGCATACCATGCAGACGTTCCAAGTAACTTAACGATTTCTCCACCACCAAATTTGGTACGTTCGATAATTTCGTTCATTTTTTCTTCGCTGATCAATTCTGTCACTGGAATTCCACCAACAGTTGTATAACGAGTCAATGGAACCATCGTGTCACCATGACCTCCCATTAATACAGCTTGAATATCTTTTGGCGAGCAATTCAATTCCATCGCGATAAATGAACGGTAGCGTGCTGTATCCAATACACCAGCCATCCCGAAAACTTTACTCGAATCAACTTTTGCTGTTAAGTACGCGCAATAAGTCATTACATCCAATGGATTCGAAACGATAATAATCTTAGCATTCGGAGAATGCTTGATCACGTTTTCGGTTACCATTTTAACGATTCCAGCATTTGTTGCGATTAAATCATCACGAGACATTCCAGGTTTTCTTGGAAGTCCAGATGTAATCACAACTACGTCAGAATCTTTCGTTTTAGAATAATCATTTGTTGATCCAATAGTTCTTGAATCATACAAGTTAATTGGAGACGTTTCCCAGATATCCAGTGCTTTACCTTCGGCAACACCTTCTTTAATATCCAACAATACGATTTCGTTAGCAATCTCTTTGTGAGCCAGCACATTTGCGCATGTAGCACCAACATTTCCTGCTCCTACAACTGTTACTTTCATTTCTTACTATTTGATCAAAAATTATTTACTGAATAGACGACAACGAAGTTACTACAATTGTTTTAAAAAGTTTTACTTTGCAAGAACTATTTGCCATTCAAAAATAATGATGCAGTAAAGGCAACTAATTAAAAGGTACAGCGTCTATTTAACGAAAACTAGTGGAGAACAAAGAGCATTTAAAGAAATTAATCAGCGGATGCCTGAACAATGATCGTAGATCTCAGGAAGAGTTGTTTAAACTTTATTTTGGTAGGATGTTGAGTGTTTGTATGCGTTACACAACGGATAGAGACTCAGCTGAAGAAGTTCTTCAAGAGGGTTTCATTAAGATCTTTGAAAAACTGAAAGCGTTTAATTATAAGGGATCCTTTGAAGGATGGATGCGACGAATCATGGCCAATACGGCAATTGATAGCATTCGAAAAGCAAAACGAGACCCTATATTAACTGACAATGATGAAGATTTCAAACTTGGCGCAGAAGATCCTGTCGTTTTGCGAGAAGACTTCGAAGCATTGGGATTGAAAGCAGAAATCGCCTTGGAAGCAATCAGCGGATTGTCTCCAGCTTATAAAGCGGTATTTAACCTTTATGTAATGGAGGACTATACCCATAAGGAGATTGCTGAAATTCTGGGAATCAGTGAAGGAACGTCAAAGTCTAATTTATCAAAGGCAAAATTGAATTTGCAAAGAATTTTGAAAGAGAAATTCATGAATATAGAATAACATGAAAGAGCCAATTGAAAACCTACTAAAACAGAGCCTCAAAGGACACGAAATGCCGTATAGTCCTGATGCTTGGAGCGCAATGCAAGCTCGTCTGGACGTTGTAAGTCCTGTACATGCGCCGCGTTCAACATATAAATATTATATCGCTGCAGCAGGTCTTGGACTTACTGCAGTTGCCGCATACTTTATTTTCACGCACACTGCAGTTCCTGAAGAAACGACTCTTCCTAAACTCGTGCAAAATGAAACGACTGTTTCTGAATCATCTAATTCACAAGGAACATCATCGAAAATTGATGAAACGTCTAACACTATTGATTCTGATAACTCAAATCCAGAATTAAATGGATCCACAACTGTAAATCCATCAGCTACTAACCCTCTAGAAAATCAAGTGGTTAATAAGGTAAATGGAGGAACAACTGATCCTACACTAACTAATGTTGATACTAAGGATCCTAATAAGACAAATGGAAAACCTATTGCAGGTGGAATTATTCCAATATTAGTTACAAAGACTCATGAGGTAATGGCTCCTACAGCTATGAACATACCAACTGTTCCTAATCTTTGTATGAATGAAGAATTCTCAATCAACAACACAAATGATAGATCAATTGTAATTGTTCAGCCAGATGGAAGAAATTTCGTAATTGAAGCTGGAAAAATGGCAAACTACAGTCCAACAATGGAAGGTACTTACTCAATTGGTTACATGGCTGATGCTAACTTCCAATTAGAAGGAACGTTTGCTGTGAAACATGCACCTGAATCTGATTTCTCAATTGATTTTGTTAATAAATTTGAAAATGGAATTCCAACAACGCAAGTTAGAACTGGCGCACTTGGAGATACGTATACTTGGAAAGCAGGCAGACAAACTGCTGAAGGGACAGAAGCTGATTTGCACTTCTATAAGAAAGGTAAGCAAACAATCGCGCTTACTGTATCCAAGAATGGTTGCTCATCTACATCTGAAAAATCATTCTATGTGGAAGAAGATTACAACTTGATGGCAATGAATTCATTCACTCCATCTAGCAGTGACGCGAGAGTATCAACGTTCATGCCATTTGCGCTTACTAAACGCCAATTGAACTTCAAAATGGTCATCTTTGATAGCAAAGACGGCGGGGTTGTTTATGAAACATCAGATGCTACACTGCCATGGGATGGAACAGATAAAAGAACTGGAATACGAAATACAGATATTGCTACCTACATATGGAAGGTTGTTCTTATGAACCCGGAGCGAAACGAGCCGGCCGAGTATATCGGGACCATTACTAAACAATAATGAGAAGGGCTTCGGCCCTTTTTTTTATGTCCAATAAGTTTCAGGAAACTCTAGAGATAAATCTTGCTTGGCTTGAAGAGCTTGCTTCTTCTGCTCTTTACTTGCGTTAGATTCAGGATGAAGAGGTCTATGAGAGTTCGAACGATTGACTGCTACTACTCTTTCCCCTTTTTTTTTTGATGCTTCAGAAAAATAGACATTTCGGAAAGCTTGCCATACTTCTTCTATTGCTTCAGCAGAAGGATGCACGAGGTCAGCATTGTAAAATCGATAATCTCTGAGCTGATCAATTACAATTTCATAAGATGGGAAATAGCTCGATTTTGGCTCATTTGTCAATGCATGTACTGCCTCAATCAAGCGTGCCTTACTTCGATTATTTTCAATTAAGCCATCTTTTACATGTCGCACTGGACTCACTGTGAAAATGATATGCAGATTAGGATTTAAGTTCTTGATCTCTTCAATAAGTACACTCCAACGTTTTACTATTCCGTTTATTTCTGTGAGTTCTTTCGTGAAAGAATTTGAATCAGCTTTGTGACAGTTCGCGACGACCTTGTTCAATTCATTATGCACATACCCCCAAGAAGTTCCGAAGGTAATCACCAACACCTTTGCACTCAAAAGATACTCCTTTGTACTCTCTCTCTTCTCTATCAACTTTTCAGTGAGCGATTTTTCTGACATGCCATAAATATGACTTGCAGCATCCCATGCGAAGTAGAGATCCTCTCGAATATAAAAATCAATCTCTTTACTCCCTCGAATACTTGATTCTAGGCAAGTTGCAAGAGCGTCTGGATGAAAGATTGTACCAAATGGATTGCTGAGAGTTTCAAAACCCTCTAACTCAAAATGAACTTTCATGGAATCCGAAAAGCAGCTACCCAGAAGTGCTATTTTATCCCCGTGCTCAATCTCAATTGGCGCTTTTTTGGGATTAAATGGCAAGGTGTACTTCATGCTCGCGGGATAAATTAGATGAGAATTGAAGCTTAAAGATAAGACTATTGAAGGAACTAAGAATTACACAGTCTAGGACATGAGGGCCTTCGCATTTTCGAGCGCTGCCTCATTGATTTCATCACCACTCATTAAGCGTGCAGTTTCTTCAATACGTTCTTCCATGTTCAACTCTGTGACGTAGGATTTCGTCGTTCCATCCACGACAGATTTCGTGACCTTCAAGTGTTGACCACCTTTCGCGGCAACTTGTGGCAAGTGAGTAATTGCGATGACTTGCATCCCCTGCCCCATTTTCATGAGTGTATTCCCTACTTTCTGGGCTACATCTCCAGAAACACCAGTGTCGATTTCATCGAAGAAAATTGTGCGCAATTTTGTTTTAGCGGCAATTAAGCTTTGAAGGGCAAGCATCACGCGCGAGAGCTCTCCTCCACTGGCTGCTTTATGCACTGGTACGGGCTCGATTCCAGCATTTGGACTAAAAAAGATCTCCAATTTAGAAAGACCTGACTCTGTGAGTTGATCCAATCTTGTCAACTTAAAAACGAGTTCAGTATCCACCAATTTTAAGGATTGCAATGCATCTTTCAAGGCAATCTCAATTCCAGGTACAGATTTCTCGCGTTGTTTATGCAAGGAATTGGCACTTGTCAATAGCTCATTTTCCTGTTTCAAGATTGCAGCTTCCAACCCTTCCACTTCTGACTGAAGATCATCATCATTTAAAGCCGTGGATTGCAATTCCTTCCAATATTTCACTAGATCTTCCTGAGTTTTCGCGTTGTGCTTTTGAATTGCTTTATTGTATGCATTCATGTGCTCAGAGAGCTCAAGCAATTTCGCAGGATCAATCTCTATCCCTTCTAATTTATTTTCAGATTCCGCGGCAAGATCTTGGATTTCAATCAATACACTCTCCAATCGATCGTGTAATTCTTTGAGCGTCTTATCTATACCAGCGTTTTTAGCCATTGAAGTCTTGAGGGTTCCAATGACGTCAATTACACCTCCTTCAGCACTCAGTCCTTCAGATAATTCAGCATAACATGCTTTAAGATCATCTGCATTCTCCGCTGTGAGTAATTCTCCTTGAATCTTATCATAGTTGATCTCTCCCAAGCGCAGCTCATCCAACTCTTTCAATTGAAATTGATTGTAATCGGCCATGGATGCCGCTGCTGACAGTTTTTGTTTCAGCTCTGTCAATCGCTTCTTATCTTTCTGATACTCTTGAAAATTTCCAGAAAATTGTTTCTTATTCACTTGATTCCCTGACAGAATATCCAAGACTTCCAATTGAAAGGAAACTTCCTTCAGCTCAAGAGTGTTGTACTGTGAATGAATGTGAACAAGTTGCGAAGACAAATTTCGAAGCGTCTGCAATTGAACAGGAATGTCATTAATAAATGCACGTGACCTCCCTTGTTTGGTTATTTCTCGGCGAATGATGCATCGTTCGAAGTAATCAAGTTCATTTTCGACAAAGAAAGGTTCAAGATTGAATTCAGCTACATCAATTTCGGCTTCAACGATCGATTTATCCTTCTTGTCTCCAATGACAGAAAAGTTAGCACGCTCACCCAAGATAAGACTCAGTGCATTTAACAGAATAGATTTCCCTGATCCTGTTTCACCTGTAATTACCGTAAATCCAGCGTTAAATCGAATGTCAACTTCATCGATTAGAGCGAAGTTCTCTATTCTTAAGGATGTAATCATTACCCTAGAATCTCTTGATATCTGGAAGAATTGGCTGGGTCGATCCGTTTCAGAAGATTCACAATGTCGTTTTTCTCCTTCGGCTCAGCATCTTCATAAAGGTTCTTCAATTCATTTGTTTTTGCCTGAACAAAATTCAAAAGATTGAGTGAGTTTGGTCGAGTTGCAACCACTTTTATCAATTTACTAAGTGCACTATAAATTGCTTTACGACCTACCTCTTTGTTTTCGTATAATTGATCAATCCCCTCGCGGTGATAGATATAATTACAATCTCTTAATGGCGAAAAAAGCTCGTGAAGGATGTTATCCACTAACCAATAGCGATTTCTTTTACCCTGCTCATTTGATTTCCAACCAGGTAAACTTGATGACTGAGCCAATGAAACAATCTCTTGTGCCTTGCTAAAGTATTGAGTTCCACCAGAAGGCGAGAATGAATCGTAATCCATACCAATCACGAAATACGCATAAAACGCCAACACAGAGGTCAAATTATCTCTAAACTGATTTGGTGCATAATTCAATGCTGCTCCACGTGAGAAGTTAAAAACGATATCGTCGTCTTGAAAGTTGAAAATTGTAGTGTTGTAACTTGAGGAAAAACCAGGTCGCGATGATTGCACCTGCAAATATCCTGTAAACGTTCCGGATGAGGGAATATCTTTAATCTGAAGTTGCAAATTACAGTTGATTCGTTCTTCTACCTCAAAATTATCCTTCGTCCATTTCGTATTGTTCATCAAGTCATAAATGACTTGTTCCAATTGCGCAAAAATTTCAGTTTCAACGCTCGTCACTTCGAGCTTGGCATCAGAAATAATACTTACTTGGCAGTTCAGTTCCTGAGCATTAGCTCCGAAAACACTCAATACTACGAGGATCGCTCCTATACATTTTTTCATTGAATATACTTTTTCAGATAAGCGACAATATCCTTAGCTACTTCATCTTTTGTCTTTAACTCAAAATTCTTGAAATTATTGCCGTCATCCAAGATACTAATTTTGTTCGTATCATGTCCAAATCCAGCACCTGGATCTTGCAATGAATTCATCACAATAAAATTAAGATTTTTCTTTTCAAGTTTCTTTGTAGCATTTGCACGCAGATCATTTGTCTCCAATGCAAAACCAACTACTATTTGATTTTTCTTTGATGTTCCCGCCCACTTTA
This sequence comes from Crocinitomicaceae bacterium, assembly GCA_047621865.1. Classification (GTDB taxonomy): domain Bacteria; phylum Bacteroidota; class Bacteroidia; order Flavobacteriales_D; family Crocinitomicaceae; genus UBA4466. Next base: position 7,814 of record JBLHON010000092.1, read on the forward strand.
AAATATCCGGGTTTTTTATCAGTTGAATGGAAAGTTCATTTTCCGATTTTTTGATTTTTTGTTCTGCTTTCACGGCAGGACGATAATCTGCTACTGCTGCAGCAAAAACGCCATAATCGCAGCTAGACCAATACTCTTGAACTACCTTCAGCATTTCCTCAGCAGATTGAATCTTTACAAGCTGCAAGTTCGGGTGCTTTAAATCGAGTTTTGTTGGTCCAGACACAAGAATTACTTCAGCACCTTCAGAAAGAAACTGTTTTGCGAGCGAGTACCCCATCTTACCACTTGAATGATTCCCAATAAAACGAACTGGATCCAAGGCTTCGTGAGTAGGACCTGCAGTAATCAATACCTTTTTTCTAGCAATCTTAGGATCTTGATGAGCTGTAAAAAATGCTTCAATCTCAGCAAATACTGTTTCAGGTTCTGCCATTCGTCCAGTTCCATCCAGGCCACTGGCTAATTCACCAGACTCAGCGGGAATTACAAGTACACCATCTTTTTCTATCTGTGCAAGGTTTCTAAGGGTTGTAGGATGCGCGTACATATCTAGGTCCATTGCTGGAGCCACGATTGTTCTGGATCTCATGGAAAGATACGTTGCCAATAGGAGATTATCACAGCTTCCAATCGACATTTTACTTAAAGTATTTGCCGTAAGTGGAGCAATTACAAAGAGATCAGCCCAAAGTCCATATTCGACATGGTTGTTCCAAGTGCCATCGTTTTTATTCCAGAATTCAATTCCAACGGGATTTCCTGATAGGGTTGCAACGACGAGTGGTGATATAAAATCACAAGAGGCAGGAGTCATAATACATTTGACTTCTGCCTCTGATTTTTTTAATAGCCTTATAAGAAAGGCAACCTTGTATGCCGCAATTCCTCCAGTTATTCCGAGAAGGATGCGTTTATTGTGCATACTAATTCTGTTTATGCCTCAGCTTCTGGAGCTTCTGGATCTCTGTAATAGATTTTATCTTCCAAGAATTCCTGAATTGCCATTGCAACAGGTTTTGGAAGTCGCTCATAGAAACGAGAAATTTCAATTTGCTCTCTATTTTCAAAAATTTCTTCAAGATTATCCGTTGTTGAAGCGAATTCTTCAAGCTTCCCGGTCAACTCTATTTTCAGATCAATACTTAATTGATTTGAACGTTTTGACATCACTACAATCGATTCGTAGATATTTTCAGTGTTCGTCTCAAATTCTACTGTATCTCTTGTAATCGTTGACTTCTCTGCAGTACTATTCTTAAAATTCATACTTTTCTACTTAGTTTTAAGCGCTAATTTCTCTAAATCCTTTTTCAAAATATCACAATACACAGCGAGTGCACCTTGATATTTTGATTCGGGAAATGCAGCGACAAAGGTACTATATCTTTCAATAGCTTGCTCAGTTCTTTCAATTTTTTTGTTCTCGATACTATTCTTTGAAAGATAGTAGGAGTTTTCCACTAAAATCATGTTTACTTCCTCGCTGAAAATAGACATTGGATAGTCTTCCACGTAGATAAGAGCCGAACTTACTGCTGCAAGATAGTTCAGTGTCTTCGCGTACAATTTTACAGCCTCATAATCTTTCGTTTCAAGCTTAAAGTGAAGTGCATCAATAATATTGTTACATGAATCAACAAGTACAGAATTTGGATAACGATCAGCGAATTGTTGCAAATTATTGATCGCGATATCTGTCTCCATTTGATCTAGCGAATATTCAGGAGAGTTATTAACAGAGCACATAGCACTCAAGAACATAGATTCTTCTGCTTTCGGGCTGAATGGAAAACGCTGTGGAAATACTCCAAGGTAATGCCCAGCCATGTAATAATCATTATTGACATAATATGCTTTCCCAATTCGGAAATAGGCCAATTCGCCTTCTCCCTGCTTTGGCATTCTCTGATAGATTTGCTCGTACAGTGCAACAGATCTCATTTTCGAACTTGGCGTTGCTATTGAATCGAAGAGCACATTTGCCATTTCGAATTTGCGCCCATAATCATCAGATTTGAGTACTTGATTGTAATCAGAACATCCTGTTGAGGTAAGTATGATCGCTATTATTGGGAATATTAGTAGATATTTCATTCTGTGCAAAAGTAATACATATATCAGTTAAATACTGTTAAGCTAGAGCGTTTATCGCACTCTAAGATTGCGTCCAATCTGCAAAACTGTGGTTGGGCGAATTCCGTTCAATTTACACAATCTCGATACTGTTGTTCGATTCCGAGATGCGATAGCTCCAAGTGTATCTCCAGAACGAATTCGATAGTATTTGTTCGATCCTGTACTCGTTGGCGCCTTCTTTATGGCAGCAGCTACATTGTTAGAACTAGCTTTTGCGCCTGGTCTGAAAAGCCCCTTATGCACCATTAGATTTTCATCTTTCACTTTGTTCTCTTTGAAATCAATTATTTGCTCTGGATCCATTGGTGCATCGTAGAAACGCACTTCAAAATGTAAGTGAGAACCATATGAGTGACCAGTATTTCCACCAAGCCCAATAGGCTCACCAGCTACTACTACTTGATTAGGTGCTACCAAATGCTTGCTTAAATGAGCGTAGAAGGTCTCTAAACCATTGTGGTGACGTACAATTACCAAGTTACCAAAGCCAGCATCATTGTATTTAGCATAGCGAATCTTACCCGACCATGCAGCGCGAACAGTGTCACCAGTATTCAAATCAATGTCAGTACCATTATGTGGGCGACCATGGCGATATCCATAACGCGAGGTTATTGCACCATCAAAAGGCATAACAAACTTTGATTTGGTCGAATCCTGCACACATAACCAGATTGTATCTTTTAATTTTGAGAGGTCATTATGAAGTTGAGAAGTATAGCATACTTCATTATTCCAGGTCTGAATATAATTCAAGGTAGAATCCTCTCTAATTTCAGAATTCAATCGATCATTTAGCACACCGTCAAAATTAGCATCCTCCATGTATTCCCATGTCCGATTTGAGTATACCAATAAGGTACCTTGTTCGGTTCTGATCGTGTCGATCACATGTTGCCCAAAAGAGTTCAATGAGGTGGTGAGTAAGATAACTACGAGGAGATAACGCATAAGTGTATTTTTCTACTTCAACAATTCGATGACGAAAATAGTCATTTTAAGCCTTATTTATCGACTACGTCCATTATTAATATACTATAAAGAAGGTCTTCATTAGGTTTAACTAAATCTAGATAACCTTTTGATTTATAGCCCTCTGAAGACGGTACAAAGACGAACATTCTGTCAGACTTTTTAGCATTAATTAACGCTTTCTTTAGTCCAGGAACGAGTCCATAATCCTCTAATTTCATACTAAATGGTCTTCCATCAATATAAGTATTCAAATACCTAGGACTGGATTGAGACGAACTAATGGTGTGAAAAGTAACTTCTTGTCCATCATCAAAGCCTAATGTATTGGCTTCATTTTTCTCAAATATCCACACTTTATTCCCATCAATTACACGGGTTGGTTTTATCTTTTCGAGGATTCTAATTTTCAAAATATTATCTGAATTTGGAGGAACTAATCCCTCAATCCCTAGCTCTCCACGTGCAAACTCTGAAGGCAAGAATATTTCAGCAAAATCGCCAACTTTCAATTCACTTAGGGCTAATTCCCAGCCAGAAGTTTGCATTTCAAATCCCAAAGTAAAGGGCAAAGATTCTTTCTTCAGTAAATGATTTCCATCAATGATATCGCCATTCTCTATCATCACTCTGTAATCGATCGCATAGAAATCTCCATAGGTCATCTTCTCACCCTTTCCGTGTTCAAACCACTTAATGGTAATCCCATTGGGCATGTTAAGGGTATCTTTAACGGCTCTAACCTGATCAATAAGTGGTATTTTGGGATCGTTTTCGACTAAGTCCTTCTTTCCATTAGGCTCTTCTCCATCGTTCACAACTCCTTCTGGATCACAAGACATCCAAGTAAAAGAGACTAATAGCACCAGTATTCCTGTTCCTAATTTCATTTTATTCCGAGTAAATGAATATCAATAACTAATGTTGTTAGCGGCGGAATTTTATCCATATCCCCTACAACTCCATGTCCAATATGACTTGGGATGATCAATTTTGCGTGATCACCAACTTTCATTATTTTCAATGCTTCTTGAACGCCAGACTCAACATCACTTCTATCCACAACAACTTCTTCATATTCAGTTGATGGTGTTTTATAGCATTCAGTGCCATCGAGCAAAGTGATTTCGTACTCAATCTCAGCAATATCGTCTGGGCTGGGAGATTCTCCATCACCTTCTTTGTACACATAATAGCGCAAACCACTTCCTGTCACAGTCGTTTTCCAATCTCTATGCATCTCGAGGTACAATTTGATATCTATTTCCTCTTGAATGGCGACTTCTTGACCAAAATTAGACGAATCAATTTTCGACCAATTTAATTCTGGCTCTGGCTCAGGTTCTTCTTCCGCGCAAGCAGATAAAAACCCCAATAGAACAATATAGAATCCAATTTTATACATGCAACTTCTCAAAGTAAGTCGGAATTAATGATTTAATTTTTAGTACTGCTTCATCCACTGATAAGGAAGTGATTCCTCCAGCTGCATTTGCGTGTCCTCCTCCTTCAAAGTGTTCTTTCGCAAACACGTTGACAGGAATTGTGCCCAATGAACGAAATGACATTTTAACTCTACCATCCTTTTCGGCCATGAGAATTGCGACTCTCACGCCTTCAACAGAAAGTGCGAGGTTTACCAATCCTTCTGTATCCCCCTTCTTGAAATTAAATCTTTCCAAATCCTCTTGTGTCAAAGGCACCAATGCC
>JBLHON010000093.1:0-12625 GCA_047621865.1 Crocinitomicaceae bacterium
TCGTTACTGCTGGATTAGGTGGTATGTCGGGGGCGCAACCGAAAGCGGGAAATATTGCTGGATGCGTTTCTGTTACGGCCGAAGTGAACGCCAAAGCAGTTGAGACACGTTATTCGCAAGGTTGGGTTGATGAAGTAATTAAGGATTTGAATCAACTCTGTGCTAGAGTTAGAGAAGCTAAAGAGAACAAAGAAATAGTTTCGATCGCCTATGAAGGGAATATTGTAGATGTTTGGGAAAAATTCGATACAGAAGGAATATACATTGATTTAGGATCTGATCAAACATCATTGCACAATCCATGGGCTGGGGGATATTACCCAGTTGATCTCGAGCTCGAAGTTGCCAATGAAATGATGGCTTCGAATCCTGATTTGTTTAAGCAAAAAGTGCAAGAAACACTTGTTCGACATGCGAATGCTGTGAATAAGCATACAGAGAAGGGCACATATTTTTTCGATTACGGGAATGCATTTTTGCTAGAAGCATCACGTGCAGGGGCTGATATTATGGCTGAAAATGGAATCGATTTTAAATATCCATCCTATGTTCAAGACATAATGGGACCCATGTGCTTTGATTTTGGATTTGGCCCATTTCGATGGGTGTGTGGATCTGGAAAACCGGAAGATCTCGAAAAAACAGATGAAATCGCTTGTGCAGTTTTAGAAGAAATTCGAAAGAGCAGTCCACCAGAAATTCAGCAACAAATGGCTGATAACATTCAATGGATTCAAGGAGCGAAAGCAAATAAATTGGTCGTTGGATCCCAAGCCAGAATCCTCTATGCTGATGCAGAAGGTCGCATGAAAATCGCGAAGGCATTTAATACGGCAATCGCGAATGGAGAAATTGGTCCAGTTGTACTTGGAAGGGATCATCATGATGTCTCTGGAACGGACTCACCTTACCGTGAAACTTCTAATATTTACGATGGTTCCCGCTATACTGCTGATATGGCTATTCAAAATGTAATTGGTGATGGTTTCCGTGGAGCTACTTGGATTTCCATTCACAATGGAGGTGGAGTAGGTTGGGGAGAAGTAATCAATGGAGGATTTGGTATGCTTCTAGATGGTTCTGATGATGCTGAACGTCGTCTGACGATGCTGTTACATTGGGACGTGAACAATGGCATTGCACGACGAAATTGGGCGAGAAATGAAGGTGCAACCTTCGCAATTAAACGGGCAATGGAAAAGGAACCTTTGTTAACAGTGACCATCCCCGAATTAGTGGATGATGCATTAATTGATTCTCTCTGAGAAGTAGTGTTTAAACTTCAACGCCAATAATACAAATGTCATCTAGTTGTTCGAGGTCGCCCATCCAAACTTCAAACTTATCTTGGAGTGATAGGACTTGTTGAGTCATGGATTGAGATGCGATAGAAAGGAGATTTTTTTTCAAATTTCCAGACTTGAAATTCTTTCCGTGGGTGCCACCAAATTGATCTGCATATCCATCAAAAAAGAGATAACCTGATTGATCTAAAATTACGGCTGAGGCCGAAGTTGAAAAAGAATAGATAATTTTCAAAATTTCCAATAGAATTTAAGGGCTCCATCATGGAGCTTTTTTTGTGCTAGTTTTTAGCTGTGAGACGTAAAGATCTCACCAATTAGAATAATCGACTGTTTTCATAGCTTGTTAGTTAGTCAACTGGATTTGTTCATTTATTCGAAATTAGTTTGTCATCCAAGGCTGAGTAGTCTACCTTGCCATCAGGTAATTCCTTACAATTGATTTAAATCACTACTATGATCAAATCCTTCACGACCCTCTGCATTTCCCTCCTTTTATCATTAACTGTCACCTGTCAAGTTAATTATGATGATGTTGCTGTTATTATTAATGATAGCAGCCCGACTTCAGTAAATATTGGGAACTATTTTCAGGCGCAACGAGGTATTCCTGCTCTAAACATGATTCATATTTCGGCACCCACAACCGAGGAAATCGACAGCTTAGAGTTTGAAGCTATACGCGAGCAGATTGAACTTTATATCACCTCAAATGGTCTCACTTCGTCCTTGAATTATTTGGTGACAACAAAGGGTGTGCCTCTGAAAGTAAACCGTGGAGATTGTACATCACTTAGTGATAATTGCGCCTCGTTCGATTCTGAAATTACGTTAATTTTGGGCTCTGGAAGCTCATTTATTGGACAAAATGGCTCAACTCCAAATCCGTTTTTAGGATCGCCAAGTCATTTCTCAAGTGTCTCTGAAGGGATGTATCTTGTTACGCGCTTATCCGCATATACAGAAGCTGAAGTCTTGGCATTAATTGATCGAGGTGGGAATGACACGCCCGTAAGTATGTTGAGCTCAAAGTTTATTTTTGATATCAGTGGGAGTATGAGTTTAGCTGAACTCACGTTATTTACAGGTTATTTGCAACTACCGAGTAATAACTTAGTCGCTAATGGTTGGAATTCACTGTTTCATCCAGACGCTGCATTGTTGACAAATGTGCAAAACGTGATGGGCTATGTGAGTCTCAACATGGATCCGGCCAATGATGTCCTCAATCATAGTTGGGCAAATGGCGCAATTGCTGATTTATATAATTCATACACGGCGTCTACATTCGATGCAAGCGCCAACATTAACAATGATTTAATCGTTGCAAATCTGATAAGTGAAGGGGCATCAGGAGCCCATGGTCGTGCTTATCCATTGTATGCAACTGATAAACTTGAACACGTAATTCTGTTCAATAGGTATTTAGATACTATTGGTAATTTCAACATGGCAGAGGCTTTCTATAGTTCTATGAAGAGTCTTTCTGCTTCAAGTATCGTTATTGGTGACCCTAAAACATCCATCATACTTGACAATACAGCGTCACTAAATGAATCTGATGTCAATCTAATAAGCATTTTCCCAAATCCGTCTAATGGAATAGTGACAATTCTGAGTCCAGTGGAACTCAAACGGATTGGTGTAGTAAACATGCAGGGACAACTCTTGTATTCTTCGACTGAAAATCTTCAAGCTCCAATTGATCTTTCTTTGCTCTCAGCAGGAACTTATTTCATTCGAATTGAGTCGGAAAGTGGCTGGCATGAAGAGAAACTTATTCTTCTTCAATAGCCTAGAATCAACATGCGATTTACCTAATATATTTACATCCAAATTTGCGAAGAATCCACCTAGTACTTCACGCTATTTCAAGGGAAAATTGGTATCTTTAGCTGCTAATCCATGCATGATTTAAATAAGTATCATGGGTATAAATATTGTCAAAAATTCCAGCGAAAGAATCGTCATTATTGGTGGCGGATTTGGTGGCTTAGAGATTGCTAGGCGTCTGGTCAGATTAAAATATCAAGTTGTTCTTATCGATCGTAATAATTACCATCAGTTTCAACCATTGTTTTATCAAGTGGCCACTTCTGGGCTAGAACCAAGTTCGATTGCATTTCCATTTCGCCGAAATTTTCAGCGAGCGAAACAATTTCATTTTCGTTTGGCGGAAGTGAAACGGATAGATCCTGAGAATCAGCAAGTGCATACCTCCCTGGGAAGTGTAGGTTATGATCATCTCATAATTGCTTCTGGGGCGGGCAACAATTTTTTCGGAAATAAACGTATTGAAGAACATGCCTTGCCAATGAAGAGCATTGTTGAATCACTTCGACTTCGGAATGTAATTCTTGAGCAATTTGAAGCAGCACTCGCGGCATCAGAATCAAAAAAGGATGAACATCTTACAGTCGTAATTGCTGGAGGAGGTCCAACTGGAGTAGAACTCGCTGGAACGTTGGCTGAAATGAAACGTTTTATCCTTCCAAAAGATTATCCTGAATTGGATTTTAGACGCATGAAAATCGTGCTTGTTGAAGGTTCAAAACGGGTATTGAACGCCATGACTGAAAAAACTTCTCAGAAAGCAACTCGTTACTTAGAGAAAATGGGCGTTGAAGTTCGTGTTGATACACGCGTGAATGATTACGATGGTGCATCAGTAGTTCTCAATGATGAAACAGAAATTCCTTCACGAACATTGATTTGGGCAGCTGGAATTCAAGGGAACTTTCTAGAAGGGATTCCTGAAGAAGCCAGAGGAGGTGGGAATAGAATTCATGTGGATGGATTCAATCGTGTAAAAGGGATAAAGAATGTCTACGCAGTTGGTGATGTAGCTCTGATGATCTCAGATGTTTATCCAAAAGGACATCCTCAGCTAGCTCAAGTGGCAATTCAACAAGGGAAATTACTTGCAAAAAATTTCAAAGCTCGCCTGAAAGGGAAAGATCTGAAGCCATTTCATTATAAGAATTTGGGCACAATGGCTACTGTTGGGAGAAATAAAGCAGTCGTTGAATTACCAAAAGTTAAATTCTATGGCTTTTTCGCATGGGTAGTTTGGATGACAATCCACCTGAGATCTATCCTCGGAATTCGCAACAAATTTCTTGTTTTCATGAATTGGGTATGGAACTATTTCACCTACAATCTTTCACTACGATTAATTATTAAGCGAAATGATGAGGCCTTGAAAACGGCAGATCCTGTGGAAGAAAAGGAAATTCTAAATGTTTGACACAAAAAAAATCCATCTGTAATTGATGGATTTTTAAATGCGTTTTACACGCTTATTCAGCTTTAACAATCGGCGGAAAATAAAGTACGCTTCCTGGTTTCAATTTTCTGAATTTATTCAGTGCATCCTCCTTAATTTCATACGTGAGCCCATTTTCCTTTTCCTCATTTACGGCTGTAAGGGTCAAGTTTCCTTCAAACTCAAAGTTTTGACTTTGATCTCTGTTCATAATCGTTGGACCTCCTTTTAACGTCATAACCAAAGTTCCCCGAGGAATTCGACTGCCCGTTATTTGAATCTTTAAGTTGTTAAGTTTACTTATCTCATTTGACTTGATTGACATTTTTAACGTTGCCTGACCATCTCCCAAATCGTGAAGTTCAACGTTCGAAATTGTCGTGAATGAATCTTGAGCCATTGATGGCAAGATCATGCAAGTAAGTAAGATAAATGTTACAAGGTATTTCATAATTTACTGAGTTGTTTTTTATGCAAGATACGGATTTACGCTTATCCAATCAAACGAAGTTCATTTATTGATGTGTAGAATAAATAAGAACGTACATCAGGATATCCCATTGTCTGGAGTACTTTCTGATAGGCTCTTACTTGTTTTTCATCTTTCGTTGAGGGCAAACCTGTTTTGTAATCTAGAATAATCGTTTCCGCGGGTTTGAGAATTAGTTTATCTGGTCGCGCCATTTCTTGATGATCATAGATGATTGCCTGTTCACTCAAGATCTTAGTAGCACCTTTAAAAAGATCAGTATAATCTGCTCGCTTCAAGAGAATTTGAAGTTTTTCGCGCAATGAATTTTCATTTGTAGCCGAAACTTCTCCAGAATCAATACCAGACTTTAGAACACTATCCACTTCACTCAATTCTTGAATGCGACTCATTAATAAATGAAATTGAACGCCAAATTGCATTTCCTCACTCAAGTAGTCTTGAGCTCCCAATTCAGGACGATCTTGCAACGAAATATTCGGGAACCACAATTTATCTTGTATCGTGAGTGGTACCATGAGTTCTGCATCATCCTTTCGCTCAGCTGATGTTCGTGATCCATTATGGATGGTATAGGTCAAGGCAGAATCTTCTTCAATCACCCCGTCAACATCTTCCAATACTTGGTGAAATATTCTTCCGAATTTCTTGTTGTCGTAAGCATTGTGAATATAGAGACGCTCAATTGGGCGCGTCATGCCAACATAGCAGAGATTTACATTATCCGTTAAAATCTGAGCTTCTTCATGCTCTTTTGTCTCCTGTAGAATGCTCAGAACATCATTTTTTGCTGGTTTTTTATACAGCACAAAGTCACCTGATTCTAATAAGAAGTCAGATTTAATATCCATTCCAAAGTCAAGTGAAGGCAGCATTACTACTGGAAATTCCAATCCCTTTGATTTGTGAATTGTCATGATTTTAACAGCACCCTTACTCTCAGGAATCTGAACGGCAATCTTGTGCTTTTTGGCATGATAGTCCTCTAGAAATGTTTTTAAATCGGGACCTCGTTTTTGGCCAAATTCGAAGGCAATATCTGCAAGATGATGCAAGTATGGATCAGAAAGTTCGTCGTATTTCATGATCCTATAAAACGACTGAATTAAATCGTAGAGACTTTCATGCTTGAAAAAGAATTGCTTGTAGCCATCGAAATGGTCGTTCAAAAATTGAGCATCATCAAATTTGCGGTAAACCTTATCATTTTCGGCTTTGTATTCAACAATATACTTGCTGTAATCGTTGTAGGCATTAGCATTAATCCGAAAGAATAGTTCCGCAAAACGCTTGCTCTCGTTCTCACCACTTGGCTTTAAACGTCTTTGCAAGTATGCAATAGTCAGTTGAACGCGAAGATTTGAATGGATCAAAAGTGAGTCTGAAGAAACAATTTTATAACCTAATTCTGTGAGCTTGATCGCCCACGTATTGCATGTTTTATTTGTTCCACCTAGAATACAGAGATCTCCAGGATAGAATCCCTCAGCAAGACACTCGTCAATCCATTCTTGAATAACGGGTACTAAGGCTTCGGGAGCGGTTTTTTCCTCGAAGGATCGAATGTGAATTCGACCATTAATGGTTGATTTTGGATGCTGAGAAACGCTATTATAAAAATCTACTGATTGCGCAGGAAGAATGGTTCTCAATTGTTCGAAAAACGAATTATTAAACGAAACGATACTTGGACTAGATCGCCAATTATTTTCCAAAGGAATTACCGTTCCCATCTGTTCGAAATAGTTCGAGTGTCGCGCAATAGATGGATTTCCTTCGGGATTATAGATCTTAGGCAGAGCCACGAACTGCTCAGCAACTCCATTTTTAAATCGATAGATAGATTGTTTTGGATCACCAACAATGAGGTTTTCTAGATTTTGTGCAATTGAATTGTGGACTAATGGAACCAGGTTTAACCACTGAAGTCGTGAAGTATCTTGAAATTCATCCAATAAAAAATGATGAAATCGAGTTCCTAATCGCTCATAAATAAAAGGTGCTCCCTCGTTCTGAATGAGTTTTGAAATCAAGGTGTTAAACTCAGAGATTCGAATTATTTGCTCGTCTTTTTTTACTTGGTTGAGTGCACCTGCCATATATTGAAGCAGTGCCATGTTGAAAAAATTCTTCAAAAAGAGCTCAAGTGCGGCATATTCTTCCAACTGACTTTCCCAATAAACATTCACTTCTTGCAAGGCTGTTCGTAGTTCGGCAGGAAATGATTTACCAGCAGCTTCTTTTTCCATATTCCCATTCAGCCGTTTTCCAATGAGCAATGGAATAGAAGGGAATTGCGTGTATCCAAGAACTTTCTCGACATCACCAGTCGTATGACCACCACCCGGGAGTGTTGATTTATCAAACACAGTAGAATTAAATGCCAGTCGTAAAGCCTCGAGCTTCATTTGAAATTTGGCGTCTATACTTTTTTTATGGTTGTGAAGCAGACCTTGTTGCTCAACGGAAAAATCCATTTCTAAAAGGCGCTCAACAATTCGATTGTTTTTTTCACTCTTAAGGATGCTTCCAAATTGAATCAAATCCCTGCGAAAATTCCATGAACTTCCCTCGTCAACCTTACTCCGCGCATAGCGAAAAATAAGCTTATTAAGATCTTGATTCCCAGCGTCACCAAGTTGATTGAAGAGATCATCCACAATGCGTTCAATCAGTTCAGATTCATCCAAGACAACTTCAAAATCAGTTGGTAAGTCCAGGTCACGACTAAAAGACTTAATTAGACGAAGATTGAATTTATCAATAGTCATCACATGAAAATCTTCATAACGATGGAGAATTAATTTCAAAACAGTTTGACATCGTTCGACAATTTGGCTCGTCTTCAATTTTAAATCAGCAGAAAGTTCAGCCGTTAATGCATCTGCTTTATGATCGAAATGATCTGGAGAACTGATTTGATCAAGTGCAGTAATGATCCGTTCCTTCATTTCAAGTGCCGCCTTATTTGTAAAGGTCATGGCAATGATATTCGAGAAAGCATCTGTTCGCCTTTCGTCCCCAATAAGCAGCGCGATATACTCCTTCACCAAGTGATATGTCTTACCACTTCCTGCAGAGGCATTGAAGATTTTTAACGGGGATAATTTTTCGTTCATCAAGATAATCGGGTGCTTTAAATCTAAAGTACTCTTTCCGAACAAATCGCAAGGATAGATCGACAATATTTCGTGCAAAAAATGAATTTTTCTGCTTGGATCAAATTGCTTAAATTTGTTACCTATGAATGTACTAAGGATAATTGGTTCTCTAGGGTTCGTTGCTCTGCTTTTTACATCGTGCAAAGATAAAAAAGCAGAAACTCAGGAAGAGTGTGATGGAGTTTTGAGAGTGACCGTTCAACCCACATTTGGTGGAGATTTTTTACAACTTGATTCAACCTACACAACGGTAGAGGGATATGATGTGCAGTTTACTGACATTAAATTTTTCGTAGAAGATATCCGAGGAGATGCACAGATTTTGGATGCTGCATTTTTTGATTACCGTGAAACGGGGACACTCTTGTTTCAAGAAATAGGAGAACCAACTCAAGTAACAACTTTAATGGCCAACCTTGGCGTAGGCGCTGTAAATCATGACGATCCCTCAGCTTTTCCAGTGGAAAGTGTATTGAATATCAATAATTCTGGTGGGATGCACTGGGGTTGGAGTCCTGGATACATCTTCGTGAAAGTAGAAGCAAGAATTGATACAATTGCTGATGCCATTCCATTGTTTGATCAAAGCGTGGTTTTCCATATTGGCAAAGACATCAACCTCCAAACGCTTTCGTTTCCATCTTTTAGCTGGATTGAGTACGGGAATAATTCATATTTGGCTTCATTAAAGTTAGACATGTCTAGATTCCTTCAAAATAGTGGACAAAACATCGATTTAAGAACGGAGAATTCTTCACATACTTCTGGAGGACAGGAAGTTTTATCGCTTAAAGTAATGGAGAATTTTAAAGCAGCAATCTCAGAGTTTTAAATGAAGTACTTACTCATACCATTTGTTATTCTAGCAGTTTTATTCTCTTGTAAGAAGGATAAGGTAGAGCATGTGACAACTCCATACGTGTTAAAAATCCCATCACACTTCCCTGATATGATTATTCCAGAGGATAATCCAATGACTCAAGAAGGCGTGGAGCTTGGAAGAATGTTATTCTACGAAAAAATGTTGAGTGGTGACAATACAATGTCTTGTGCAGAATGTCATTCACCCTCAAGTGCCTTTTCTGATCCAAATCAATTTTCTACTGGGATAGATGGAGTGCAAGGCAATCGAAATTCAATGGCACTCATTAATTTGGGTTGGAATCAATCATTTTTTTGGGATGGTCGAGCAGAAACACTTGAAGAGCAAATCCTAGGACCTGTTCAGAATCCAATAGAGATGCATGAGACATGGTCAAATGCCATGTCAGAAATTAATGCATCAGTTGATTATCGCAATCGATTCTTTCGAGCATTTGGAGAAAACGCCGTGGATTCTGTGCATGCTGCCAAAGCAATCGCACAGTTCATCAGAACCATGATCTCTGGCTCGTCCAAGTATGATGTAATGTACAAGTACGAAAATGGATTGGCGCTCAGTGCTTCAGAATTGACAACGTATACATCAGTTACTCCCTCTGAATGGGCAGGATATGATTTATTCAAAAGTATAAATGGCGCAGATTGCTTTCACTGTCACAATGGTCCATTAGTGCAGGTGCATAAATTCTCTAATAACGGGTTAGATGCTACTTTTACCGATCTTGGACGTGGAGCCATAACAGGAAATTATGAAGACGAAGGGAAGTTTAAAATTCCCTCATTAAGAAACATTGCATACTCGGCCCCGTATATGCATGACGGACGATTTGCGACGCTCGACGATGTGATCGATCATTACTCGCATGGCATTCAAGAGAGTCACTCGATTGATCTGTTAATTGAATTTGCAGACCAAGGAGGAGTGCAATTAGATGCTTTTGAAAAGGATTTGGTAAAACAGTTTTTGATGACCCTGTCTGATGAATCTTTTATTAATAATCCAGATTTTCAAGAGCCAGAATAAATAATTATGTTGTTATTGTAATATCATAACAGTTTCCTATGAATGATGAAGGACGATTAACTACAGAGGAGAAAGCGCTAAAAGTCAATTTGACACCCGATATTTACGGGTGTTTTGCTGAGATTGGCGCGGGACAAGAGGTTGCAGCCAACTTCTTTAAAGCGGGAGGAAGTTCAGGAACTATCGCCTACACTCATTCTGCATACGACATGAAAGTTTCGGATTCCTTTTATGGGCCGAGTACACGCTACGTATGTGAAGAACGTTTGATTACAATGCTCAGTGCTGAGTACAATACATTAAAGGAGCGACTGCCGAATAAGTACACGGAATCGCGCTTTTTCACGTTTTGTAATACAGTAGAATCTCTCAATTACCATAAGAATAATCAAGGGCAAGGATGGGTTGGAATGCGGTTTCAGCTTTCCTTAGGAAGTGAACCAAATGATGTGATCTTGCACATAAAAATGCACGATAATAGTCACAAAGCTCAACAAGAAGCACTCGGGATTTTGGGAGTGAACTTGGTGCATGCCTCCTATTTTCACTATGATGACTTGGATGAATTTTTGTCCAGTCTAGTGCACAGGCTTCCCAGAGAACGAATGGAGATTGATATGCTTCGCGTTTCGGGTCCAGATTTTGAAAATATTGACAATCGAATTATTGCCTTGAATCTTGTAAAAAGAGGTATTACTGATGCTACCATGTTTGATTTGAGCGGAAACGTTAAGCAACCAGCAGCAGCATTATATAAAAAGAACATTCTGCTCGCTCGGGGAAGATTCAGACCAGTGACGAAGATTCACATCGACATGATCGAGCGTGGGAAAGAACAGTTCTTGAAAGAGGAAGGTGTATCACAGGATAAGTTGCGTGTAATAGTTGAGCTCACCTTGAAAGATCTTACAGCAGATGGTAAAATTCTCGATAAAGATTTTGTTGATCGCGCTGAACTATTAGGAACACTTGGCTATACAGTAATGATTTCGAACTATTTGAAGCATTATAAAATGGTCGAATACCTATCGTCTATCTCAAAAGGTTATCAAATGGGAGCGATTGTAGGCGTGTATAATTTGCAGACAATTTTCGATCCTAAGTACTACGACAATTTACCTGGAGGTGTACTCGAGGCTTTCGGAAGAGGATTTGGTCGTAAGGTTAAGATCTTCGTTTATCCAGCAAATGATGTAGAAACTGGAGACTTGCACGATCTGAGCACAATCGAAATTGCACCAAACTTACACGGACTCCTTCAGTACATGAAGGATAACAACAAAGTAGCAGCTTTCGAAACCTATGATGAGAAGCTCCTGCATATCCTTTCTGATGATGTTTTGTCCAAAATTAAGGCAAATGTCTCTTCTTGGGAAGAGGACGTGCCTAATGAAGTTGTCAAGGCGATAAAGCACTATGAACTTTTTGGGTTTCAAAAAAAAGTGGTGACCATATCGACGTAAACACTTGATATGCCTCACATTAAGAATGCTTTAATCCGATATCGTATAATTGATAAAAGTATACGTAATAAGTATAAGCCTTATCCATCCAAGCAAGAATTAAGAGAAGCCTGTGAAGAATCGCTCTTCGGGAGTATTGATGGCTTGCATATTTGCGATTCTACGATAGAGAAAGACATGTTTGCCATGAAAATGGAACTCGATGCCCCGATCAAATACAGCAAACGAAATGGAGGATATTATTACGAAAATCCTGATTTTTCCATCAACGATATTCCACTCACTGAGGATGATTTAGCAGCAATTAGTTTCGCTGCCAAAACGCTCATGCAATTCAGAGATGTTGATCTTTTCAAACAATTCGGCAATGCAATTGATAAAATTGTTGGCCATGTTGAGGTGACGCAAGAAGGAGGAGGGCAGTACATTCAGTTCGAGCAATCAATTGCAGACAGTGGAAACGAATTTTTGTCGCCACTATTGGAAGCAATTAAACAGGCACTTTGGGTTAAATTCGATTATACGAGTTTTATTTCTGGGAATTCAAAACCACGTCTCGTGATTCCATTACTCCTCAAAGAATACCGAAATCGTTGGTACCTTATATCACATGACACTGATAAAGATGATTACATCACGTACAGTCTTGATCGAATGTCAGAATTGGAAATAACAACTGATAAAGCCGAGAATCCTAGAGATTTTAAACCGGAAAATTATTTTAAATATTCCATTGGAATCACAAGTGGGAATGAAGATCCTGATGATGTAGTTTTCAGTGCCACTAAGGTTGCTTCGAAATACATTTCTTCTCAACCATTTCATACTTCTCAGCAGGTGGTTAAGGAAACAGAGGATGGCACACAATTTTCATTGAAAGTGAATGTCTCGGAAGAACTTATTCGATCACTACTCAGCTATGGTGGAGAAGTACATGTAGTCGCGCCAGCAAAACTCAAGTCAGAGATTGCCAAACGCGCAAAAGCTATCTTGAGTAATTCATAAGAGAATTTATTGCTTCATAATAAGCGTAGAT
>JBLHON010000094.1:0-12456 GCA_047621865.1 Crocinitomicaceae bacterium
AGTATGGACACGACTAGGAAAGAAAGGGAAAGAACATATGAATAGAGCACTGAACTCGTCATTTCTACTCCAAAGAAGAAAGACGTAACATCTTCAGTTCGCACACTTAGTGCATCTAATTGTGGTCGAGTCCAATCTGGATGTAAATTTGCCTTGTATGCATTTGTAGTAACTGTCTCAAAGAAAATTGGAAATATCGCAGATGAGATCACAAGGTTGTAGACGGAATTCGCCCAATCATAAAACACCCAACCTTTGATGATTTTCTTATTTCCTTTTTCCATGCGGCTATTCTTCTCCTGCTAAGTAGGGCTCAAGATAATTAAAATACTCAGTCAGCTTCCCATCTAAACTAGTTTGAGATGCTCGAGCAATAATTTGATCACTATCCTCCATCATAAGAGCGGGAAAGACCTCTTTGATAAGTTCACTTCCGAAATCTTCAGAAGCATCAAGGGGTAGTTCACATGGTAAATTATCTACGGCCATTACAGCAATCACTCCTTTTTGATCGTAAGGTGCTTCAGCTTCCTTAATTGGATCATAGCCATATATTGGATCGGCAACTTTACTTGGTCTCAGGGTACATGGCACTGGACCGTCAATATCACAACTAATATCAGCGACAACAGAAAGACGCACATCTGATTTTTTTAAATCGTCCCGTGTCATTATGAAATCTGCTTTATTACTCCAATAGTGACATGGAATATACATGTCAGTATGAGGTAAATAACGCGTAAATGTTGATTTATAGAGTTCTGGATTTGAATAAAATTCACTTTTATTGAATTCGGAATTATCTCTAGGGGCATAGTAATCTTCAGCTTCTAAATGCGAGAAGGTTGCCATTTCAAACTCTTTGGTCAGAAATTCATCTGGTGAAATTTCTTTTATTGGAAGGAGGTTCATGATTTCTCTTGCTCCATGCCCTACTCTTCCATGTCCTGTTAACAGGATCTTCGTTTCTTTCGGTAATTTAACTTTCTTCAGCTCCTCTTCAACTTCCTTTCGATCCGCGCATAAATGAGCTGGCTTCAATTTGTAGAGACCATGTTTCAATCCATAGGTCAAAAATCCATTGTAGCAGCCTACGATTCCAGCATATCTGCCAAAGCCAATAATCCTTCTATTCTTTTTATCCTTTAGAACTTCATAATCAATAAGTTGAATTTTCTTCTTGATTATAGCGCGCAATAGATCGCGGTTATAGGGTTGTTTTTTGAAGGTATGAGAGAAGAACATATACTTTCTCTCAGGAATTAGATCGTCAATATTTACTTCTTTTACGCCAAGCAAAATATCGCAGTCAGACAAATCTTCATCCATCTTGATTCCTAGGTCAAGGTATTCTTGATCTTTATAGGCACGTACATTACTAGGCTGAACAACGACCTCTAAGTTAGAGTACAATGCCTTCAGCTGTTGACATTGTTGAGGAGTAAGAGGAACGCGCTTATCTGGTGGAATCTTTCCTTCGCGTATCACTCCAATTTTGGTAGTATTCATATACCTACTTATTCAAAGGCTGGTTTAAAATATATTGGTCGATTAATTCTCTCACACATCCTCGCCCTCCATCTTTCGTTAAAACAACATCGACTTGTTGTTTCACGACATTCTCTGCATCTTTTGGGCAAAACGAAACGCCTACTTTTCGCATTACTTCTAGATCGTTGATATCGTCACCAATCATAGCAACTTCATCAAGGGAAAATTTCAATTTATTACAGATTCCTTGTAGAATCTTGATCTTTGGCTCACGACCAACATAGCAATGTTGGATTCCGAGCATTTCTGATCTAGCTTCAACAGACGCTCCCTTAAAACCTGCTGAAATAATTGCAATTTGAAAATTACTTTTCGTTAAATGGATGATAGCCATGCCGTCTCTGGTGTAGAACTTCTTCATCTGTTCTCCGCTTTCAGCAAAGTACATTCCACCATCTGTCATTACACCATCAACATCAAGAACGAGCAATTTAATCTTTTCTAGTTTTTCTGTTAATCGTTTTGTTCTAAAATTACGATTGAATAACAATGAATATACATCTGTATCATATTCTTCTGCTATTGCTTCAATATCAAACAGGGTAAGTTCGTTCGAGTGATCTGCGTCCATATCCTGCATGAATTCCAGGAAGTCCAATCCGAACTTCTCACAAATCCCTTTGATATTTTCTTCAAGGTAGTTCATTATATCATCTCAAAGCCAACTGCGTTTGCTACTGGCGTCACCTGCTTTAATAATTCTTTAAATTCTGGATGCGTTAATTGCTGTGCGGCATCTGATTTTGCAACTTTCGGATTTGGGTGTGCCTCAATCAGCAAACCATCAATTCCCATGGCAACACAAGCTTTTGAAAGTGGTGTTACACCATATGCGAGTCCCATTGCATGACTTGGATCAAGTATGATTGGCAAATTCGTATGTTCTTGCAGCCAGGCTACTCCACACAAATCGAGTGTAAATCGCGTTCCAGTTTCAAATGTTCTCAGACCTCTTTCACACAGCAATACATTCTCGTTTCCTCCAGAGAGTACAAATTCTGCTGCCTGAACAAATTCCTTCAATGTCGATCCAAAACCACGTTTAATTAAAATGGTTTTCGATGATTTTGCACATGCTCTCAATATCCCTTGATCGTACATGGCTTTTGCTCCAACCTGCACTACATCAGAATACTCAATGATCTCATCAATATGTGTTGCATCTCGCGCTTCAGTGATAATATTCAATCCAAACTCTTCGCGCATTTTCGCGAGTAGCTTCAATCCATCCAATCCCATTCCTTGAAAAGAATATGGACTAGTTCGAGGCTTGTAACAGCCACCACGTAAAGTTGTTAGCCCCATCTCCTTGATGAGAGTTGCAGATTCACGAATTTGCGTTTCAGATTCTACAGAACAAGGACCTCCAATTAGGATTGTTTTGTTCGTATCACCGCCAATAGTAACGTTGCCTATTTTAACGGTACGTTTTTTCGCTTGGTATTTTTTTGAAGCGAGTTGAATATCATTGTCAAATACCCAAAACTCGTCCACTTCATCTTCAATAACTGCAGGCACTTCTTTCATAGAGGCACCAGTAATTAGTACATGTTGCTGCTCTCTTTTGAAATGAAATGCGTCGAGTGAATCTGCTATTTCGCGGGCTCTCTCATCAGAAGTTTTTTGGTGAAGATGTAGTATCATAACTCTCCTTTAATAAGGTTAACAAAAGTAACAATTCCTTTCGCATTACCATGCGAATCAACTACGGGTAAGTACATGATTGGGAATGTGCTTTTCTTTATCAACTGTAGCAAGGTAAGCGCTGTATCTTCCGTTAAAATCGTTATGGGAGATTCGTTCATTAATTCTTTGGGAGAAAGTCCATTTAGGTCATCAAGGTGACGCAGCAATCCTTTTCGAACATCAGCATTGGAGATCAACCCAACGAGTTTATCCGTTTCGTTTAAGACAAGCGTAAATCCAAGGTTTCCATCTTCAATTGACAGCAGCACAGTCTTCAAGGACAAATCAGATTCCCTAACTATTGGGCTTTCATTCAATGGAATCATGAAGTCCTTCACATGATAGTGTGATTCAACTTCGCGTTGGGTCAAATTCATTAACGCATTTCCAACACTCGAAGCATTGAACAAGTACGATCCAGAGACAGCACTTGTGACACCCATATTTCTCAGTATGAATGATACTTCTGCATTCACTCCGCCATCCACGTGGATAGATTTACCAGGATATTGATTTCTAAAAGAGCGAATTTTTCCAAAATTAATCGTGTCAAACTTACCCCCACTCTGACCAGGAATCGTGGCCATGATTAAAATAAAATCAAAATCCTTATAGCCTTCAAATATGGAGACATCTGTAGGAGTTATAACTGCAATTCCTTTCTTACCAGTTACGGTTTCTGGAATCTCCAAGGCTTCTTCTAAATCCTCATATTGAAACGTTATGTACTCAACAGGATTTTCCTCAAGTAAGGTGTAATATTTTGAAGGATGAGTCGTAATGACGTGTAAATCAATCGGAATATCACAGATTGTGCGAATCGATTTTATGTCGTCAAACACGGATAGATCATCATTACAATCTACGTGGAGCAAATCCACTTGGTGTTCCATTAAGTCTTTAATAACCTCCAATAATGGACGTTTTTTATCGCTATAAATTGAAGCTGATATTTTCATTGGCCTATTACGTATAGAGTTTCGAATTTAGGATTGGAAAGTACAAGATTAAAGGGTTTTTCCTCAAATATAGTCTCATACAGGTCCATCTTCAATTCATTCAAAAGACGTTTTTCTGTAAACGTCATCAGATCCAGTTCATTTGGTTTTTTTGCAATCATTGCCAAGACATACCCATTCTCAGCCTTACTCAGTTCTAAATCCTGAGGTTTACCTGTCACTAAATCATGTTCTTTCCAATAAAGAGCCACTTCCTTTGCGAGTGATTCATCTTGTTTATCAATGAAATAGACCGTCAATTCGCCTCCTACAATTTTATTGCGATCATCGCTTGTACAGGCAGAGAGTAGAACTAAAAAAAGTACTGAAAAAAGAAATCCAAATCGCTTCATCTGCCACGAAGATAATTAAATCTATCGTGAAGTGTTGTTGCTCATTGAGCAATTCTTACTTTTAATCTATGCAGGCAATTTCTATCCAAAATGAGCGCTTCAAAGGTGCTGATGGTCGCGAAAGTTTATACGACCTAACAATTCCCGAAAACTGGAATGATAAAATCGTCGTTTTCATTCATGGATATATGGGGTATAAGGATTGGGGATGCTGGTCACTTGTTGAAAATTTCTTCACTTCTGCTGGCTATGGTTTTCTGAAATACAATGTGAGCCATAATGGTGGAACGGTCACAAATCCTATCGATTTTGATGATCTTGATGCCTTCTCTCGAAACACGTATTCCAAAGAATTAGCTGATTTCGAGGCAATCACATCCTTGGTACATGAAATCGTGCAAGACAGGGTTGATTTTTACGTTATTGGTCATTCCCGTGGAGGTGGAATTGCTCTTCTTCAGTCAGAGCACCCTGCAGTAAAAAAGATCGCTGCGCTCGCTGCAATTTGTTCTGTTGGTGAGCGATTTCCGCCTGGAGAATTGTTGGAAAAGTGGAAAATCGAGACCATTAAGTATCGAGAGAATGGCAGAACTCATCAGAATATGCCCCATCACATTGATCAATACAACGATTATATTGCCAATCAAGATCGTTTAAATATTGAGGCTTACTGCAAGTCGAGCAAAGTTCCAACGATCGTAATTCACGGAGATGCAGACACTTCTATAGGTCTAGTTGATGGAGAACAAATAGCTTCATGGTTAAATGTCGATTTAATTGTACTGGAAGGAGAGCAGCATACTTTTGGATCCACACAACCTTGGCAGGAAAAAGAACTATCTTTAGGATTGAGAGATGCATGTCAGCAGATTCTCCAATTTTTTGAAACAGAACACCACTATGTTGGATAAAAATGATGAAAAGTATAGCCTCATTTCCCAGTTGATAAAGCTGGCGAAAGCAGATAATGAGATCAAGGATGTTGAGTTTAGCTTTCTTCTGTCTCTTGCAACTCAACTTGGTGTGACCAAAGATGATTTCAAGGAACTATTTGAAGCAAACATTGAATTCAATGCTCCCAAAATGGAATATGAGCGTATAGTTCAATTTCAGCGTCTGATTCTACTCATGAATGTTGATTCGGTAATTGATGATGCTGAAATTCAATACATCCGTGATTTAGGAATTCGAATGGGCCTGCATCCAAGTGCTACAAATGAGGTCTTGAGGCAAATGCACGATTATGAGAATAAGGTCATTCCACCAGATCATTTAATTGAGATCTTTAAGACCTATCATAATTAATTACGTAAAATTGGAAGAAAATTTTCAATCTGTGAGATTCCAAGAAGATGGCAATAAGTAAAATTTCATTTTCACATATCAATCCAGTTGAGGTCAAAGATTACCTGGTCACGAAAGGTTGGGAATTAACAGGTGATCCTATCGAGCTAACGATTAAGATTCTGAATTGCACATATGCACGGCTGGACAATAAACTTAGAATATCCGTGGTGGATACCAAGCATACAACATTAACTGGTCCAACAAACGACATTCGGCAAATTGCTGATGATTTGAAAATTCCGCAAGATCAAATTGAGTATACATGGGATCAATTACGTTGGACTAAAAGTTCGAACGACGATTACGACCTGACCACATTTATCATAGAAGAGTTTACTATTAGGGTACAACTAGGAAATATCGATCGACCTTCCTTGCCGGGCAGTAGAGAGTTTATGGATCTTTCTGATTTCATCGAAAAAGGAGTTGAAAGTAAGATGGCTAAACTGATTGAATCAACTTTCAATCACGAAATGATGCTAGATATCCTTGGAGTTGCTAACGCATATTTCTATCGTCCAATCAAGAAAGACCTATTGGGTTCTGGTGCTGGTGGCTTCTTAGATGAATCTCCAACTGCTCCAGTTTCAAAACCAGCACCCGTTTCAAATGCATCTCCCGAAATAAAACCGTCGACTAAAAGACACTTGAGTTCAACAGAACTCACTACAATCAGTTACAGCAGGACAGAAGTTTTCTTGAAGGGCTTCAAGTATTTATCATTGCCAGCGAAAATCGTTGGTGCACCTCTTTTTTTATTCATGTTCATCTATGGGCTTGTGAGATTAGTAAGAGTCATTACAATCTCGATCCAGTACGAATTCTTCATTGCATCTGCATATATTGTCCCAATTCTACTGATCATAGTTGCTGTCTGGATGTATTTCAATCTCTGTCAATACCACATTCGTAAAGCAGCAGAAAAAAAATGACCAAAGATCATTAGTTTTACACATGAAACAATTGCTCATTCTACTCATTATTGGACTACATTTTAGCAGTTCTGCGCAGAAAATTGAGCAAATTCGTTCGTTTGACAGTCTTGATATTTCGAAGACTTTAGGAGATCTGCAAAGCTTATCAGGCTACAATAAAACCATTCCAAAAGCATTTGAACTCTCCATTTTGAAGGCTCTCTCCTACTTCCCAGAATTGGACAGTTCCAGAATAGTCTTCAAGTTCGCGAAAATCAATACTTCATTAAATGCACGTCCAACAGTTGGATCACTTCTTTTCAGGAGACGTCATAAACGAAAATATGTCATACGAATTCGACCAGCAACAGAGGGAACTGTAGTTACATTGGATCAAGCTAATTTCAATGCACGAGTTGGAGTATTTGGGCATGAATTATCGCATTTAGCCGATTATTCGCAACGTGGATTCTTTAAAATAATGGGACGAATGTTTGCCTATGGTAGCAAGAGAAGCAAGGAGCGTTTTGAGAAAGAAATTGATCAGAATACGATTGATCGAGGACTTGGATGGCAGCTTCATGACTGGTCTTCATTCGTCGTAAATGAATCTGTTGCAACTGAAAAATACAAAACGTTCAAACGTAGAATCTACCTAGAACCTGTTGAAATTATCGAACAAATAATCCAGCTAGAATTAGATAATCTCGCTAAATAAAAATGGCTGCAAAAAGTGTAAATTCAAGAAATAACCACTTTGAAATAGGCGTGGTTTTTACTCCTACAAAGTGGGGTAAATTTGCTGTGGAACAATTTGGAATATTCGAAGAATGGATGGCTGGATCGACCGTTTTTGATCCAACAATGGGAAATGGAGATCTACTGGAGGCACTTATTGTGACTGGACTAAAGAAGGGATACACCCTTAAACAACTTCCAATAAAGTCTCTTTTTGGAAATGAGCTCAATGACGATTTCCATGCCCAAGCAATTCAAAAATTCGAAGAAAAATATAGTGTGAACATGCGTGCAAACTTCACGAACAAGGACATTCTTGCACTCCCTTCTCGTCAGTATGACATTCTCCTTGGAAATCCTCCTTGGGCAAACTTCACTGATCTTCCAGCTACTTACAAAGAGGAAATCAAAGAGCATTTTTTTACGTATGATTTAGCAAAGAGTGGCCCTGGATTACTTCTTGGTGGCTCACGCATAGATATTGCTGCACTTGTTATTCAAAGAGCACTCTTAGATTTCCTGAAACACTCAGGGAATGCTTATTTTTTTATGCCACTTTCGTTGCTTTTGAATGATGGTGCAAATCAGCAATTTCGAACTTATAAAATTCACGACATTTCATTTGCGCCAAAACAAGTATTTGATTTTCAGTCAACCCAGATTTTTGAAGGAGTGGCCACACGTTATGGATTAGTCCACTTTAAACGGGACGAGGCTCCTTCATTTCCAATCCCTTACGAATTGCTTGAAAATGACACTTGGAATCATCGTTTAGCGCGTCCACTGCTCGAACCAACGAATCCTTTGAGTGTCTTAAAGCCTGATGAGATTAGTCCACTAGATGGATTTGACTTCATTGAACTTCCAAAATTCTCCAGTCCTAGGCAAGGAATTAATACCTGTGGAGCAAATGCTGTCTTCTTCTTTACAGAGTGTCAAGAACTAGATGATACCAGGTGTTTGGTGAACGGCAAGATCGAATTACCGAAAAAATATGTTCACCCTTTACTTGTTGGCGCGAACTTTAGTCAGGAAATATTGACTGCAAAAAAGTGGGTACTCCTTCCCTACTCTGATGTTGGAAAAGTATTAACCATGGAAGAAATTAAAGGCGTACCACTGCTCTGTAAATATCTTTCAAACCATAGAGAGGCACTCATATCGAGGAAAGGATCAATGATCGGCTCAGCAATTAAGCGAGGAATCTGGTGGAGCCTGCTTGGAGTTGGCCCCTATAATTTTGCGAACTCAAAAATAGTCTGGGAAGCCTATGGCAAATCAACTTTCAATCCACGCATTCTCGATGGGAAATGGCAGGTAAATCAATCCCTTCAAGCCTATATCCCATTCCCAACTAAAAAAGACGCAAAGAAAACATACTTAGCAATGAGCAACCCAGCTATTGAAGCCTACTTGCTCTCATTAAAAATGGAAGGCACGATGAACTGGGCACAGCCTGGAAAAATCAAAAAATTAATACGTTTCGTGGATTAGTCTTTCATAAAACGAGCGCGCTGCTCAGCAGATGGAACCACACAAAACCCTTTGGAGATACGTTGTCTTCTTTTCGCTAAAAAATTGTAGCACCAATCGCGAAATGCCCGTGGGATAATCTTAAAAACACGCAGCCATGAACTTGGTGCTTTCAAATACTTCGTGACTCGAAGTGCAGCAGTAGAACGCTCGTACTTCACCCCATCTTCAATAAAGTAAAATGTATTCAAATCAGGCAATTCCCAATTCTTCTCCTTAAATAATGCCTCTGTAAAACTCGATTGAAGTGCAGAAAAATGAAGCACATCTGACTTTTCCCGTTTCAGAATGAATGACACAGAACGGTTACAGAAACCGCACTCGCCATCGTAAAGGACAATATATTTTGGATGTGAACTCACACATCTAAGTTACCAAAAAGATTAATCATCAGATCAAATGTTATATTTGAACTACAAAATAAGTAATCGCTAAACTACCATTGAGCAAAACGGAGCACTATCAATCACCTCTTCGACTACTGAAGGAATTAGGCCTCAGTCCTAAAGATGCTGCGCAATCTAATTTAGATTCTGCGAAAAAACGCTTACTTCTAGAATTGCAGATCAGCGAGAAAAATTCAATTCAAATTGGCGCGAATGATTACACGAAGAATGATCTTCTTCACTTGTTCGATAATCTGACTGAAATTGATGACCTTGATGTCCATGTACTTATATCTGAGCATCCAGCATTACTTGGTCTTCTTGAACATTCGAAGCTTCCTGAAAACCTATGGTCTGCTCCAAAAATCGGTTTTAAAAATCACGATCTTAAGGTGCGATTTAATAAATTCGTATCACCCTATCTCGCTCATGCGTTAAATAAATGCTCTTCAAAAGCTGTTAAAAACCAAAAATTTGCTGGACTATATTCGGCTAGGAATTATTTTGAGTACTTAGATTCAATTGATTTTCAATTCTCATTCAAAAAAGTAAATATCTTTTGCGAGACATTTCGTGCTGAAGTGAATGCATTGAGCAACTCACAGAAAAAATTCAGCCCTCAAGATTATAGCTTCCTCACTGAGGTAAGTTTTTACAATTTGGTGGCCGTTCTATCAAATGAATTTTCACTTCTCATTGATACAGTTGTTTATAGTGTCATCAACTTCACTGTTCACTTCCAATATTCTGGGAAATCAACTTTTCTAATTGATGCCTGCTTAAGTGCTGAGCGACTTGATTGCAGTGAGGAATTCAAAGCTCTCCTCGTTAAAAATAGACGGGCTTTTGAATCCAACCAATCGCGCAACATAAATCGTAAGACAAGCTCCAGCAGTAGTAACAGCAGTGGTAACAGCAGAGTGATATGGGGAGTTATAGCAATAATCTTGCTAATTGCGAAACTTATTCATTATTCCACACGCAATAATGGAAGCGACGATTATTCGTCCTACCAACTACCCTACGCTCTTCAGCAGCAGTTGGACAGAGAAAAAGTGATTGATTTAGAGGAATATCAATCCTTCTTAGCGGGTTCAATAGATGACCCAGACAGTTATGAAGAGCGCAACACCAATTATTCTAGCTTTTCGGACACAGCTCCAGGACTTAACATGTCTATGCTAATCTTATCCAGTGTAATTGACACATCAACTTTTGATGTGACTTTCTTGAACAAAACAAGTCACGAAGTAGTTTTAATTGCGGCTCACGGAAGCTTAGTAATGACGCGTTATATTAAACCAAATGACCTCGACAACTTTACAACCAGTCGCGAAGCTAGCTTCTTCTTATATACTGGTAACTTATGGGATTACAGCAAATGGATTCCCCATGATAGGTACGGCCAGATCCGAGGTTTAAACACAATTTCATTGAATGGTTACTTTATGAGCATGACAGCCGCGAACAAGCTTCTTGTCAGAGAAAATTTTATGCTCTTCGATTTCCCTGATGGGATTATCAGCCTGAAAGACGAAAATGACACCCTCAAGCTCTATAACTTCGATGATCGTGTTCGGGGAACTCAAGTCTCAATAAGCCTTTAGTGAAGGAATATGTTAAATACCAATTTCCAGCGAGAGTTGCCCAACTTTTCTTGGGGGAAGATGAAGAGCTTTCAAGCATTAACCTTGACCAAGTAAAGAAGAGAATCCTTCTTGAATTACAACTTAGTAAAAATCAAACAGTCGAGTTAAACTCTTCGATTTATACCAAGAATGATATCCTTGGGCTTTTTGCTTCACTTGAAAATACATCTGATTTAAATTTTCATTTGATTATTGAACGGACTCCTTTTCTCCACAATATTCTTTCTGCTGAATCTTCTACTGACATTAAGAAGGAACCTATTGAACTTGCATTTGACTCTGAAGATGAGAAACAAAGCTTCATCAATTTTATTTCTCCCTATCTGGCTTTCGCGATCAATCGAATTTCGAAAAAGCTTATTGAAGAAAAAAAATACGACCTCTTCATCCATTTGATTGGATGTAGAAAGTTTATTAAAAGCGAGGATTTTCACTATACTTTCAAGAAGTTAATTAGTCATTATCGAGAATTTGTTCAATTCGGGTGGGACGTTAAAAAGGGCCTGATCAAAAAAATTCGCACGCGAGACTTCCTGTTTTTCAATGACCCTTCCTATTTCCGCGCTGCAGGATTATTAGACGACGAGCTTCCTGATCTTCCCGATCAAATGGCTTATGGTGTGACTCAAATTGTGGACAACTTTGAGAATTCAAGTCATCGAAACAAGCTATTTTTCAATGGATTGACGAACGTTTTAAGAATCATTGAAAATCCAAGTTGGCGGACTCATCTGAACCAGAATATTGCCTACTTCCAATCTAAACTTGGAGTAAAAGGACTATTCTCTAAAAGAACGAGAAGGATTATTGTTGCCGCTTTAATCGCACTCTTCATTTTTCTGGCAATCTTAAGTCAAAGTGGTGGTGACACTAAATCAACTCCAGGGAATCTACTTAGTGTGATGAGGACGGAACGTTTTGATTTAATGGACTATGGAACTTACCTGATGGATTCAACACTTCGTCCAAAACTAGATTCAGCTGAGATCCAGCTAATTCATGATTTTGTCTCAGACACTTCTATCCTAACCCCTAGGATTAAAACGATTTCCTCGAAGGGTGTTCTCAGAGGTTTCAAATCCCGCTTTACAAAGCAGTCAACAGTTCAACTTGAAAATCATACATCACGTTTGGCGTTATTTATTGTGAAGGATCGAACAACTATACAGAGTATTTATGTGCCACCAAATCATTATTCTCCTGTCACAGTTTCTGGACCCAGTGATGTTCTTGTTTACACAGGTCAACAATGGGATTTTCAGAGTGCATGGAGCTATACGTATATAATTCCAGAGAAATCA
>JBLHON010000095.1:0-12320 GCA_047621865.1 Crocinitomicaceae bacterium
GTTCCAAATGCATTCACTCCAGATGGAAGTTCTGATAATGACATCTTATATGTTCGAGGTGCATTGATAAAGGATATGGTTTTCCGTGTGTATGATAGATGGGGAGAACTTGTATTTGAATCCTTCGATCGTAATGATGGTTGGGATGGAAATTTCCGCGGTAAACCAATGGATCCAGATACGTACGATTATTATCTGAAGGTCACCTGTCTGGATGACATAGAATCCATCATTAAAGGAAATGTAACGCTTATTCGTTAATCTGATCAGAAGAAATTGTTTAGTTTCGTATGAAACAATGATTTCTATTTATGAAGAAGATAATCAATAAGCAATCACACGCTTTTTTAGAGAAATACCTAAACAATTCTTCCCCTACAGGATTTGAATCTGAGGGGCAAAAACTATGGCTGGACTATATACGCCCATATATTGATGAACATTTCACAGATAACTATGGAACTGTTGTTGCTGTAGTTAATCCAAAGGCGAAATACAAAGTTGTAATTGAAGCTCACGCAGATGAAATTTCTTGGTTCGTGCACTATATTACGAGTGATGGCTTTATTTATTTACGTAAAAATGGAGGGTCTGATCATATTATCGCTCCCTCGAAGAGAGTAAACATCCATACAGATAAAGGAATTGTCAAAGCAATATTTGGTTGGCCTGCAATACATACCCGCCGTGGCAAGGATGAGATACCAAGCATGAAGAATATTTGCTTGGATTGTGGCTGCTCCACGAAAGAGGAGGTTGAAGCTATGAATGTTCATGTTGGTTGTGTGGTTACGTTCGAAGATGAGTTCATCACATTGAATGGAAACAGGTACTGTGGACGCGCTTTAGATAATCGTATGGGAGGATTCATGATTGCAGAAGTGGCCCGTTTACTTCACAAGGAAAAGAAAAAACTACCCTTTGGATTGTATATTGTTAATGCTGTTCAAGAAGAAGTTGGATTGAGAGGAGCACAAATGATTGCTGAAAGAATAAAGCCGGATGTTGCGATCGTTACAGATGTTTGTCACGATACCAATACTCCTATGATCAATAAAATTGAACAAGGTGATTTGAAATCTGGTGATGGCCCGGTACTTACCTATGGTCCTGCAGTGCAAAACAACCTTCTTAAGTTAATTATTAAGGCTGCTGAGGAAAGTAAGATTCCTTTCCAACGAGCTGCTGCTTCGAGAGCTACAGGAACTGATACAGATGCATTTGCGTATTCAAATGAAGGGGTGCCAAGTGCGCTAATTTCACTTCCATTGCGCTACATGCATACGACTGTTGAGATGTGCCGAAAAGAGGATGTTGAGAATACTATTCAATTAATTCTTAGCTCGTTAAAGAAGATAAAGAACAATCAAGACTTCAGATATATCAAATAAGAATGCAAGAATTCGCAAACTAACGGCAGATTAACACTGTAAATGAATTTTAAACGTTGTATTTTCGCGGTAAGACTATATATACACTTTACTAAATTGCTTATGAAAAAAATTACTCTAATTGTGGCTAGCATATTCTGCGCCATAGGATTACAAGCACAAATCATGACAGAGGATTTCGATGCCCTCACTGTCGGAGATTACATAGGGGTTGTGTCTCCTACCTACTGGACTACATGGTCTGGAACTGTTGGTGGAGCTGAAGATGCTCAAGTGAACGCTACAGAAGCAAGTTCAGGTGCCAATTCAATTTACTTTTCATCGAGTGCTGCCGGTGGTGGACCACAAGATGTTGTTGTAGATTTCGGAACTCAGTACACTGATGGTGTATTTACGTATGAAAATGCTTTCTACATTGAAGCTGGTAAAGGTGCCTACTACAATTTTCAGGCAACTCCTGTAATTGGAACTACATGGGCAATGAATGTAAACATGAGTGGAGGAATGTTATCTATCGATGATGGGGTAACATCTAACCTTGCTACTGCTTCTTATACAGATGCAACATGGTTCACATTGACTATTGAGGCTAATTTAACATTGAACATTTGGAAAGCATCTGTTGACGGAATTGTCATCGGAGTTTGGGCGAATGGAATCAACACGATTGCATCATGTGATATCTTCCCTCTTCAGGGTCATGGTTTTTACGTGGATGATGTAATGTTTGATCACCAAGCGTACACACTTTCTACGTTGAATGCTGCAGCTGCAGGATTCTCAATGGGAGGTAACATTGCAGGATTGAATGTTTATCCAACTGCTACTGTAGCAAATGGAGGAACTACTCCAATCACTTCTTATGATCTTACTGTTAACTATAATGGTAACAACTATGTTGAAAACGTAACTGGAGTAAATATTGCTTCAACTGCATCTTTAGCAACTCTTTTCACAACGCCAATTCCATTAGTAACTGGAGCTCTTCCTGTTACTTGCACTATTAGTAATGTAAATGGAACAACTGATGATGTTGCATCTGATGATGTAATTGCAATTAATGTTGATCCTGTTTCTCCTGCAGCTGGAAAAGTTGTTGTTGGTGAGGAAGCTACTGGTACATGGTGCCAATGGTGTCCACGTGGAGCTGTCTTTATGGATCAGTTCGCTGCTGATTTCGGTCCTTTCTGGGCAGGAATTGCTGTTCACAATGGTGATCCAATGACTGTTGTTGAGTACGATGCTGGAATCGGAACATTGATTGGAGGTTATCCAAGTGCTCTTGTTGATCGTTTGCCAGAAGTAGATCCATCTGCAATGTCAAATGATTTCTTTACGCGTCTTCAAATCGCTCCAGCTGCACAAATGACAACTGGTGCTACATGGGATGCTGGAACTCGTGTATTGGAAGTTTCAGTTACTGCTGTATTTGATCAAGCTGCTTCAGACACTTACAAAATGTTATGTGTATTGACTGAAGATGGTGTTACAGGTACAACACCTGATTACAATCAAGCAAATGCTTATGCTGGTGGTGGTAATGGAGTTATGGGTGGATACGAAAGTCTTCCTTCTTCAGTTCCTGCTGCACAAATGGTATATGATCACGTTGCTCGTGCAATCACTCCATCATTTACTGGTGACAATACTTGTTTCCCTGCAACAATTGCAATTGGTGATTCAGTAACAAATAACTATTCATGGACTCTTCCTGCAACATGGGACGAAAACGAAGTGAAAATCATCGGTATTTTGGCTGACCCAACTGGGAAATTTGACAATGCATCTGTTGAAAATATCACAGGAGCTGTTGCAAATGGGTTTGTTCCTTCTTGTGCTTTGACTGTTGGTGAGATCTTAGCTACTGAAGATGTTTTAACTGTTTATCCTAACCCTGCATCAGCAATGGTGACAATTAGAATGAACGTTCAAAACGAATCAAATGTTCAATTGCGTTTAATCGACATGTCAGGAAAACAAATTTCTTCTGTAGATTATGGAACGATAAGTGTTGCTTCACAAGTTGACTTAAATACGTCTAACTTAGAAGCTGGTGTTTATCTAGTAGAATTAACAGTTAACGGTGAAAGAATAACTAAGAGATTGGTAATTCGTTAGTCATTAATTGATCCTTAAAAAGGGTGAGTCGTTTTTGCGGCTCACCCTTTTTCTTTATTGTTATTTTTGTGAAATGAAATGGATCGGTGAGCGCATCAGTTTTGTTGATGAGAAAATAAAAACTACGATTGTTATTCATCCAGAAAATGTTGGATGGATAAAGGCTGTCATGGGGTCGTGGTTTGGAATGTGGCTTTGTATTGGAGCTGTCATTGTATGGTCGTATAATACATTTGACCTAACTAGGCAAGAACAAATTATTATCTATGTTTTCATGGTGTTTTGGGCATACTACGCCATTCGCGTGGGACGTTCATTTTTCTGGCTCCTTTGGGGGAAAGAACTCTTGAAAATAGATGAAGCTTCATTCAGCTATAAAAAGTCAATCAGATCTTATGGGAAAGCCCGTTCGTACTTGCTAGATAATATCAGCAAAATTAGAATGCACAGACCTGAAGAAAAATCAATTCAGGCAATCTGGGAGGCGTCACCATGGGTTAAAGGTGGTGAACGTATAGAGTTTGACTACATGGGGAAAGTTGTTCGCTTAGGACGTAAACTCGATGAGAAGGATTCTGAACTACTCTTTAAGTTGATCACAAAACGAGTGAGCGATAAGCTGAGGAAGATTAAGTAGGAAGATGGACACGGCTAGCCTTCGGCTTGAGCCTTTGGATTATTAGATTTTTAGACACGCTGCGCTCTAGATTTGATTTTACTCGTCTCATCTATTGGATTTTTTGCGCTTGAAAAATCATACTCTCTAAAATCCAACCAGTGTCAGTTCGAGTGCGAGCTCCTTCGCTAAAGCTACAGCGAAAGCGAAAGGACTCGGCGAAAGAGTAAGCGTACTGAGAACACGCTGACCAAAATCAGAGAATCTACCCTAAAACTGTTTCTCCATTAAAAAATGCTGTAAAACATCAAACAACTTATAGGATTTCTCAACGATTTCATACTCGATCTTTAAATAAAAATCGACGGCATAATCTCTGGCGTGAAGAATCATTTTAGAATCACCACGTGCTGCAGCTGCCTCTTCAGTAGCAAGCATAATTTGACGTCCATATCCTTTTCCCTGCGAATTCTCTTCAACTGCAACGAAACGCACCTGCGAGATTCCCTCTTCAGATTGATCCAAACGAGCGATTGCTTTTAATGCATTATCGTCATAGAGTGCAAAGTGAATTCCTATAGCATCTTGATCATTGCGTTCACTTCCACGTGGTTTATCCAATGGCGCGCGTAGAATACGATAACGCAAATCGTAATAGCTCTCCCATTCTTGATCTGTCTTTGGCGTGCGAATTTCTATGTTCATTTAAAAGTAACTGAGGTAATTCGTTTTGTTAAAACTCCATCTATGACTTCTTCGCGAATGAGATCTCTTGCTTTCGCTTGATCAAAAACCTCTTTCAAGTCTTTGACCTTTCCAACGGGCACATGTAGGTCTTGTAGTTCCGCGAGTAATTCCAGGGAATTAAGGAGTTGAATGCGTTCATCAAGAAGCTCAAAAAGTGCAGTTCGATTAATAACCCGCGCTTGATTTTCTGCAAATCTTATGTCCTTGCTAAGTTCTGAGTGATTGAGGACGTCACACAATTTCTCAAAGTGCGTATTAGAACCAATTGCAAAGGTGATAGTTGCACCATCTTTCGTAACGAAGAGTTCACCATAGGGCGCTATGTTTGGATGCAGACTCCCCATTCGTTGTGGAACTTGTCCCGTCATTAAGTAATTCGAAGATTGATTCACTAAACTACTCACAGCAGCATCGTACAAAGAAACACTCAATGATTTTCCTTTGCCCGTTTTTTCTCGTTCGTAAAGTGCGAGTAAGAGTCCTTCTTTAAGGTGATGTGCTGCCAAAACATCAATGAAAGCAATAGGCATTTTTATTGGACCACTTTCTGCCGTTCCATTCATGGACATAAATCCTGATTCAGCCTGTAGGATTAAATCATATGCAACACGATCACTCTCTGCCCCATAACCATTGATTTTACCAATGATTAAGCGAGGGTTTAGTTCAAGCAATTTAGCATCCTCAATGCCAAATTTCTCTGCATCTCCTTTTTTGAAATTCGTGACGAGTAGATCTGCTTTGGAGATTAACTCCATAAATTCTGCCAGTCCAATCGAAGATGATAAATCAATTTGTTGGTATTCCTTGAGGTAATTAATACTAGAAAAATAAGCACTCACGGAGGCAGATTCATCCTCAACTGGTAATTTCCAACTTCGCGTAACATCAGGATGTACGGGATGTTCTATTTTGATGACATGCGCTCCAAGTTCTGCTAGAAAGGTCGTTACCGAAGGTCCTGCAAGAACTGAGCTGGCATCAATAACGGTAAGTTCTTCCAGTGGATTCATCTTAATGGTTTCATGGTTAATTACCACTGTGATCTACCAATGGTTGGTACGATCAACATGGAATCTGTTTGCTCTAATTTCCAGAGAATATAGATGGTTAAATCTTGTTCCTGTATGCTGTCTAATCCAGCATTAATTGACATTCTTGGAATTACTGCTTGCCAACCAGTTGAATCCTTATCGTGTGAAACAACTGTTGTATGACATTGCTGACATTGAGTACTAAATGTTGCTGCACCCTCAATTCGACTTATCAAATTACCATCTGCATTGTGAATGGTATCGTCCAATGAAATGCCCAGAGGATGATTAGCTAAGCTACTAATTTGAGCGCTCGAGTTGCTCTCCTTGCTAATCTCATAAGAACAGCAAACGAGCACTATCAAAACTCCTGTGATGTATCCAACTTGTTTCATAGGATGACTTCAGTTAGTCAAAGATTAGTAGATCGTATAAATTAATACTAATTCTCCAGCTCCCAATAAACATAGGCCCTGATTTGACGAGCTTTATCATCGTTTAACTTAGCATTTTTGATCATTTTCGGTAGAATACCTTCCCATTGGAGCTTCGTATAATCTTCAATGACTTTTTGACCATAATGACATTTGGTACAATCTGTCAACCAAATCACTTTACCTTCACCAATATCCGCTAAAGGCATTGATTCCTCAGTTGTTTCAGTTTCAGTTACTACTGGAACTATTTCTGCTGTTTTTGGCGTGCATGCAATCAATAATCCAACTGCTGCAAATGCCAAGAATAGATGTTTCATATTTTTTTTTCTTAATCGAAGATACTAAAACAACGCGATACCAATTTCAGAATTTTATTTTTGCGTTTATATTCTTCAACTATGCAACTACAAGAATTCATCCAAAATACGACAGGTCTTCCAGAAAGAGGAATCCAGAATGTTGTCAACCTATTGAAGGATAAGGCAACAGTGCCATTTATTGCCAGGTATCGAAAGGAAAGCACTGGGAACTTGGATGAAGTGCAGATTGCAGCTATTCGCGACACAGTTAAGCGTTACGAGGATCTTGTTGCGCGGCAAGCCAGTATAATTTCGACAATTGAGGAACAGGGTCGAATGGACTCAAGACTGAAAGAAAGAATTCTTGGATGCTATAATCCAACTCAATTAGAAGATATTTATCTCCCTTACAAACAAAAACGATTAACGCGAGGCGAGAAAGCCAGACGAATGGGATTGGAACCATTGGCGAGGATGATTATGTCTCAACGTGGTGGAGATCCTGAAGTGATGGCAGAGCGATTTCTCAAAGGGGAAATTTACGATGTTGACATGGCGATTGCTGGAGCAAAAGATATTATTGCTGAATGGATCAATGAAACAGGAAATCTACGTGATCGATTGCGTCAGTTGTTTGAGCGAAAGGCAATCTTAGAATCAAAATTGGTAAAGGGAAAGGACGAGGAAGCAGAAAAGTACAAAGATTACTTTGAGTTCTCTCAGCCATTACGTTACTGTCCATCTCATCGGTTTTTAGCTATTTATCGTGCGAATCGTGAGGGATTATTGTCTCTCAAGGCTCGACCAGAAGAGGAAATGGCAATGCAACAATTGGAGCGATTTTTTGTGAAGGGCCGTGATGAGTGCGCAGATATCGTGCAAGAAGCTTGTAAAGATGCATACAAAAGACTCTTGCGACCTTCACTCGAAAATGAAGCTCTTTCTTTGATGAAGGAAAAAGCAGACAAAGAAGCGATCGAAATATTTAGTAAAAACTTAAGACAATTGCTCCTGGCTGCACCATTGGGTGCGAAGCGAATATTGGCAATTGATCCTGGGTTTAGAACTGGATGTAAAGTTGTGTGCATTGATGAATCGGGTAAATTATTGACTAACACAACAATTTTCCCACACGCTCCTCAGAAAGAATCATCTAAAGCCAAAGCGAAATTAGGTCAGTTGGTAGAATCCTATAAAATAGATGTTATTGCAATTGGAGATGGCACGGCAGGAAGGGAAACAGAGAGTTTGGTGAAGAACACACATTTTGCGCGCGAACTTCAAGTCTTTAGTGTCCGCGAAGATGGAGCTTCCATTTATTCAGCTAGTGCTATTGCTAGAAAAGAATTCCCCGATTACGACATAACAGTCAGGGGTGCTGTTTCCATTGGTAGAAGATTGATGGATCCATTGGCGGAATTGGTTAAGATTGATCCTAAATCAATAGGGGTAGGGCAATATCAGCATGAAGTGAATCAGACGCAATTGAAAAATGAATTGGACGATGTCGTGGTATCCTGTGTAAATACTGTTGGGGTTGATGTGAATACTGCATCTACTTATTTGCTGAGCTATGTCTCCGGACTCGGAACTTCCCTTGCGGAAAATATTATTGCGTATCGTGATACGAATGGTAAGATTAAATCGCGCGAAGAGTTAAAGAAAGTAAGTCGCCTTGGAGATAAAGCTTTTGAGCAATCAGCTGGGTTTATTCGAATTAGAGAAGGCGAAAATCCTTTAGATAATTCTTCCGTACATCCAGAACGATATTCTGTGATTAATAAAATGGCCATGCAGTTGAATGTTGAAGTGAAAGAATTGATTGGTAATGCAGCATTGCTTGATAAGATTGATGGAGAACAGTTGCTTGAAATTGACACGTATACGTTCATGGATATTATCGCAGAGTTGAAGAAACCTGGACATGACCCTCGACAACAGGCAAAAGTACTTGAGTTTGATCCACGTCTAAAGTCAATAGATGATATTCAACCAGGGATGCTTTTGAATGGAATTGTCACCAATGTCACGGCTTTTGGAGCATTTGTCAATATTGGAATCAAAGAGAATGGATTGATCCATAAATCGAATTTGGCCGATACGTATGTTGAAGATCCATCCCAGTTTATTTCTCTGGATGAGCATGTTGAGGTTCGTGTGATGGAAGTAGATGTTATGCGAAAAAGAATAGGCTTGAAGCGGATTCAGTGATAAGCTCAATTAAGTGATCGCATTTCTTCCGTCATTTTACGCCTAAAATAAAAGTACGCGATAATAAATAATGATATCCCTAACACCAGATACATAATGGTTTCAGCACTATTATCTGCTTTGCCTATGGCCTTGTAAAAATTTACGAGATTCATCAAGGACGCAATAAGTAGTGCGATAAAAATAAGATAACACATTAGTAATGCATAGGTAGAAAAGGTATCAGAACCAAGGATGAAATTTGGTAGAAAAATGAAGGTAACAGAGAGCAGATAAAAAACTAATGCTGCCATACTATTCCTTTTATATGACTTGGTAATATCTTGAGCATGTTGTTTACCATGATCTGTGTTCTTCGATAGATAGATGAAATCGCCACTATCAATCCCTCTTTCGTCCAGAATAGAAAGCGCCGAATCTCGAATTGATATTTCGTATCAATACCCTTTGTAGTTCTTGCCGATATCAATCAACTTGTCAGAGTCCATACCATTAAGTTTGTCTCTCATCTCAGCCATAGCTTTCTAATTAGGATGCAAATAATCTAGAATTGGTTTGTTCTTGATATAAATATCCTCCAAGCGAGACGAGCCATTTAAAATTCGAACACCAACGTATGAGCTGTCTCGTTGGTCATCGAAAACAATTTCTGCGCGCAAGGCATCATCTTCATTAATGAAGTATTTGCACATATTGTCAGGAACCTTGATGTTGATTGAGCCTTTAAAGGAAGGACCAGGTTCATTAGAAT
The DNA here is from genome assembly GCA_047621865.1 of Crocinitomicaceae bacterium. Lineage (GTDB taxonomy): Bacteria > Bacteroidota > Bacteroidia > Flavobacteriales_D > Crocinitomicaceae > UBA4466. The sequence goes on from JBLHON010000095.1 coordinate 9,605, forward strand.
CATCAGGATCGAGATCTTCAAGATCGTCCATGTCGAAATCTAATTCTTCCATGTCAATACTTACCAGATTAAAAAAACCGTCAATACTTGAAACTGTGGAAACCAAATAATCTGACGTTGTAGGAGCAGTTTTAAACGCCTCTTTAAAGTAAGCATAGCCATCTTCATCCACTCCTATGGAAACATAGACATCATCGTTTTTCTTGAATTCCTCATTGGTTGGAATATTTCGTGTATCATAATTGATCTGCAGGTACTTCCCTCTGAAAGGATCAAAGGGATCATAAACGGCCGGTCGGAATTTGTATAAAGTACCGCTCGACAAGATGTATTGAGAATTTGCCGCGATATAAATAGGAATCAAGAGCACGATTGCTGCAAATGCGAAAAACAGGATTTTCTTATTCTTCATAGCTTATTTTTTAACTTCTTCAATTTCTTCTACTTTCTCTCTTACCAATAGGTTGATCAGGAAGAAAGCTCCCCCAACACCCATAAATATCAGTCCTTTGACAATAAAATTAAGGTCTGAATCGAAATAACGAATCCATAACAACACGGAAATAAGAATTAATCCTGCAGCCATCTGTGTCACATAGTTATTCGAACTTCCCTGAAAAATCGCCATAAATCCTAAGAATAGAATATAGAAATTCAACAAGAGAGTAAGCCACCACCAAGAAGTAAGATACTCGTTTAGAAACATGGCATAAATCACCACGATTGGGGCAAAAATGATTGCATAATTAACATTTCCAAAGTGCTTTCTGAAAATAAAGAAGAGGGTATATAACCCTGCCATTAACACAATCAAGAGGTAGAAATAAAATGTTTGATCAGTGTCCCATTTGTCGTAATTAAAGAAACTGTCGTACCTGAAAACCTCGTGTAATGCATCCTTGTTGGAAATTGCCAGCAATGCAAAACTGATCCAAAGTTGACTCCCAAATTGGAATGGTCTGGCCATGATTCCACGTTGAGTCGGAAATGAATCATTGCTTGACATGTACTTCTTGCCAAGCAGATAGAACCCAACCTGAACGAACAAAAACCAAAGTAAATAGTTCCCTTGTACTGTAAATCCTAATGCTAGAATTACCGTGAAATAAAGGCAATAAGAAAGATAGATAACACGAATACTCTGTTGCCCACCATTCTTGTTCAGCGACATATAGTAATGTGGAAGGAAAGCGAGAAGCATGAGCCAATACCAATTCATATTCTCGCTTCTTTCAATGGATGGGATTCCCCAAGCTCCAATTGAATAATCAATTACAAGAATCAGAATTAATCCGAGATAGAAAATAGCAAGTCCAGAAGCTTTCGCGAAGTAGAACAAAGGAATTGTGAGTAACATCCACACTTTAATAAACTTCGTGAAGTCGCCATCCATCTGGTAAGTCTGGCTCACCAATGCTATGGAAGCACCAATCATGAGCATCAGAAATAGCGAACTTGCTTCGATCCAGGTTTTAGATTTCTCATGATGAAAGAGCGCTCGATAATAAAAGTAAAGTCCAGCTAGCGCGGGTACGACACTGAAAAAGCCTCTTGTATGTTTTGGGAAATCATCCCAATTATGTGAAATCAGTGCAAAAATCCCTGCAGAGCAGAAAAGCGCCCCCATGATTCCTCCAATAATCATAAATAATTCCCAAGATGTGGATGATTCCATTCCGCGAATGAAGTTCCTAATCTTGATTCCAGATTCATTATTTACGATGTTCTTTTCCTCGAGTTTATTCGCAAATTCAATTAAATATTGAGTTGAGTTCATCCAGCAAATTTGGTTATGGTGTTTCTTAAAGTTACTATTATTTACTTCTTAGAGAACTTCAATAGTTGTGAGTAAACAAGAGCCAACCAGATGAATGATTAAAAACGGGCGTTTTATCGTCTTATAATGAGGATCCGGCTCGAATCAGCGCCACTTGCTGAGTACCAACTTTTTAAGGCATCATCGTCTAGGTTATGGAAGAACGGGATATATCCCTTAGGACAGCCACTCGAATATCCATTAACAGTGGGGAGTTTGACGTAAGGAGACGCAAGCATAGCGTCGAGTTGTGAGATAAAAAACTCATGCTCAGAATCGAGTACAACAAACGCTTTATGCTTGGGTTCTACGTTTTTCTGAATCAATTCTATCATTGCTTCACGACGCTCTGTGATTTCATCCTTGGGCAAACGAATGACACGATCAGGAACAAAGGAATTGTCTAACACCACAAGTAGGAAGAATAGAATGCTCCATTTTCTAGACAATTTCGAAGCAAGACTCACCAAGAGAACCACAATTAAAAAGAGCTCAACGTTCATAAATCGATTCAAGACGCGCATGCTGTTTATGCCAGGAAGCTTGAAAATAAGCGCGAAAAATGTCTGACCATCATACGTTCTGATGAAGCAAACGAAAACTAAGAAGATCACTATTGAGACAGCCCAAACTAATTTTGAAATCTTAATTTTTCGAATCTTCCAGTAAATCCAGGCAAATGGAACAATGAGCATTCCTATCAGAGGAATCATCCCTGGAAAGGTATAATGAATCCACCAAAATGGTATGTCTGGGCGACAATTTTCACTGAGTACTTGCCAAAAATAAGCAGACTCACTTGGATAAAAGAAGGACAAAAGTACAGGAACATTCCATCGAACTTCGTCAAAATGGCGCAATCCTAACTCTTGAGACATCTCATAATAGGGCAGCATTAGC
>JBLHON010000096.1:0-12219 GCA_047621865.1 Crocinitomicaceae bacterium
TAAGTGGCATTCCAGCTTCTACCATATAGCTAAATTCACGGTTGTTTTCACCATGAGTATAAACGCCAGCATCAGTGCCAAATGCGATTTTAACGCCTCGTTTATATGCCTTGGCAAATGTTCCCTGTATTTTTGGGCCAACTTCAAGGGCTTTAGGCACAACCACGTCTGGATAGTAATTTTCAATTGCGGCATTTTCAGTTACTTCCTTTCCAGCAGTGATGGTTGGAACCAAATATACGTCGTGCTTGATCATTAAATCCATAGTGGCTTCGCTCATCATTGTACCATGCTCAATTGTTTTAACGCCGCCCAAAACTGCTCTTCTCATGCCTTCATCTCCATGTGCATGAGCGGCAACGTGCATTCCATAATCTGCAGCTGTCAAGCAGATCGCCTCAATTTCTTCAATCGTAAACTGAGGATTTGAACTACTCTTCGCAACGCTCAATACCCCGCCAGTTGCAGTTATTTTGATAACATCCGCGCCATTCTTGTAACGCTGACGAACTGCCTTTCGAGCTTCATCAACACTATTGATTACCCCCTCATCTGGACCTGGATCACCCATTAAATCTTGTTTCCATCCATTCGTTGGGTCAGCATGACCTCCAGTTGTTGCAATTGCTTTTCCAGCCGAGTAAACTCTAGGGCCATCAATAATTCCAGCATCAATTGCCTTTCGTAAGGAAGTGTTTACACCAGATCCGCCTAAATCTCTAACGGTCGTAAATCCTGCGAGCAGAGTCGTTTTCGCATAATTTACAGAGCGAAATGCAATGTCCGCCTCATTCAATGTAAACGGCTCTATGTACGAGTGAGGATTGGATTCTCCTTCCAAGTGAACATGCATGTCAATCAGTCCAGGAAGAACTGTTTTGTCCTTTAGGTCAATAATGATATCCTGAGCGTTTTTCGAAGCAATATAACCCTTCGCAATTTTGACGATTTTGGTGTCGGTGACAATGATCGTCATTTCTGTTAAGACCTTCCCGTTTTCAGTGTCGAGGAGCTTTCCACACTGTAAGTAGGTGCTTTGCGAGAAGAGCACAGTTGCGGAGAGGATTAATGAGAATGATAGGAAATACTTAGTCATACTTTCAATTTTCAATAAATGTAGCATTTTGATAGCTAGCGACACTCTAAGGATTGGAACTTCTCCTTTTGAGTCTAGTTCGTGACTCCACAAGGTTTGTCTATCTTTGCATTTTTAATTGAGTTCTGACGCATGGAGGAAAATGATGATAAGGTCAAAAAGACAGTTTCGGTTGAAGAGCTGGAAGCTTGCCTGAAGACGCTTGAAGGTTTGGTTCTCAATAGTGAATCATTGTCACTTTTGGATGAAGAACAGCGTGTAGCATTAATTAAAGCAGCTGGCATTTTTTCCCGTCCGGATCGTGATGAACTTAAAAAACGGCGCCGTCATTTAAAAAAGGAAAACAAGATTGAACTTCGCGAAAAGGATAGAATAGCACGAGGAACAACAGGAATCCGCTCAGCTCGAACGGCTGAAGTGTTTTCTGCTCCGGATCAATTTTTACTTCCAGAAGCGAAGAGAGAAGGCGAACAAATCCTTAGCTCAGCACGCAATTGTTATGTCTGTAAAGTCGAGTTTACGCATCTACATCCTTTCTACGATACAATGTGCGAGAGCTGTGGAGATCTCAATTATGCAAAGCGATTTCAAACGGCAGATTTAGCAGGACAGGTTGTATTAATGACTGGGTCACGGCTGAAAATTGGCTATCATGTGACGTTAATGCTTTTGCGTGCAGGAGCAACAGTTATTGCAACTACTCGTTTTCCTGCAGATTCTGCAATTCGATTCTCAAAAGAGAAAGGCTATGACACATGGAAAGATCGTTTACACATCCATGGCTTGGATTTACGGCATACGCCAAGTGTAGAACTCTTTTGCACCTATATTGAACAAACGTATGATCGATTGGATATTCTGATCAACAATGCAGCTCAAACTGTGCGCAGACCTCCGGGGTTTTATGCGCATATGATGGAATTGGAACATTTGCCTTTCAACCAACATACCAAAGAGGTGCGCGAGCTATTAACGAGTCATCAAAATTGCTTGAATCTAATTAATGCGGCTGGACCTGCTGGAACAGACACTTCATCTTTGGCAGTTACATGGAACAGTCAAGGACCTGGAATTGGACTTCGAGCGTCAGCTCAGCTTTCACAGATTCCATATAGTTATGATGGTTCAGTTCAGAACGCCGAAGTTTTCCCAGAGGGTAAATTAGATGTCGATTTGCAACAAGTTGACTTACGCACTACGAACTCCTGGCGGCTAAAGTTAGGCGAGATCCCAACGCCAGAGTTATTGGAAGTACAACTTGTGAATGCCATAGCTCCTTTTGTGCTCTGCAATAGACTTTCATCCATGATGAGAAGAGATAACACAGGGAAGAAGCATATTGTAAACGTGACGGCGATGGAGGGTAAATTTCATCGGTTTAAGAAAGCTGCCAGACATCCACACACAAACATGGCAAAGGCCGCGTTGAATATGTTAACGCATACTTCATCGAGTGATTTAGCCAAGGATGGAATCTATATGAATGCGGTAGATACGGGCTGGGTAACTGATGAAGATCCAGCACAAATTGCTGCTTTCAAAGAAGAGATTCACGATTTTCAACCTCCATTGGACATCGTGGATGGTGCAGCACGGGTATGTGATCCGTTTTTTGATGGAATTAATAGGGGAGAGCATTGGAGTGGAAAGTTCTTGAAAGATTATTTCCCGATTGACTGGTGATTATAGCGGAAAACGTTCTCGCTATTTATTCTTTGAAATAAAGCAATTTAAGATTGTTTCCTTAACCATTCGATGGCTTTCTCCTGACTATTAAAAAAGGAAATTGGAACGGGTTGTTTGTCGAATAAAAAAACAACGTTGCCAACAAGGCGAGCCACATAATTGTTCATCAGCATTCCGATAGCAGTTATATTCTCGTAAGGTACTCCAGTATCGTAGTATTTTTTGGCCTCTTTTTCTACAGATAAGGCATTGTTAACCACTACGTAAACTCGAGCGCCAGCTTGTAGGCTTGTCATGGCAACGGTTCTATCGGCAACAAGTTGTTTAGCAATGTCAAGGGAGATTTTCTTAACTTGAGGGTCTATTACTTGATATACAATTCCATCTCTGAACCATGACTCGGAATACGCGCTCTTTGTGTGATTTTCCTTCATATAAATAATGATGCATGTCTGATAAGACTATAAACTTAGTGAATGATATTGTATTAACTGCTGAAAAACGTGGTGTCGCCCGCTTGGTTATAGAGAACGAGTCGAGTGATGGTAAAATGATTATCCTTGAGAACAAGGAACTGGTCTCATTTGGGTCTTATAGTTACCTCGGGCTTGAAATTGATGAACGCTTAAAAAAAGCGGCAATTCAGGCAATTGAAAAATTTGGGCTACAATATCCTTCTTCAAGAGTCTACACTTCATTGCCCATGTATGTTCAGCTTGAAGAAATGTTTAGGGAAATTTTTGGCGCACCCGTTTTGTTAACGACTTCATTGTCTTTAGGACATGCTGGAGTAATGCCTGTATTAATTAATCGAGAGGATGTTTTAATTCTTGACCAACATGTGCATTCAAGTGTGCAAGATGCCGCTCAGCGATTAAAGGCAAAAGGGTGTAAACTGACAATGCTTCGTCACAACGATTTGGATGCCCTAGAGAATAACATCATCGAGTTATCAAAAAAACACCCCAGAGTATGGTACGCAATTGATGGGATTTACTCGATGTATGGAGACGTTGCACCCATGAAGGAGCTTGAAGTTTTACTCAATCGCTACGATTCATTTTATTTATATGTCGATGACGCGCATGGCGTGAGTAGCTATGGCAAAAATGGAGCGGGATGGGTGTTGAGTCAAATTGAGTTCCACAAAAAAATGGTTTTGTCAACCGGAATGGCTAAAGCATTTGGCACCATGGGAGGCGTTTTCGCCATTCGCGATCCTGATTTGTTTGAGATTACTAGAAACTGTACAGGTTCATTGATTTTTTCTGGCCCTCATCCAATTCCAATCTTAGGTGCAAGCTTGGCGTCAGCTCAAATTCATTTATCTGAGGAGATCGTGGTGCGACAAAATCTGCTCGCGGATAAGATTTACTATTGTCATAAGCTTTTGGCTGATGCTGGACTCCCGGATATATCTCATCCGCTTACACCGATTTTTTTCATCGCACTTGGCTTGATCAGAGTTGGCTATAACCTGGTTAAAAAGATGATTGACGATGGTTTTTATGTCAATTTGGCCTCATTTCCAGCAGTCTCAGAATCGTGCACGGGAATTCGATTTACAATTACGCTCCACCATTCTATGGCCGATATTGAAAATCTGGTTACATCACTGGTTGAGAACTACCCAATGACCCTTCAAGAGGAAGGTGTTAGCATGCAGGACATCAGAAAGGCATTCCGAAAAACGCCAAATTTTCCAAAGGACACAATTTCTATTATAACCAAACCTGACCGGTCACTTTTGAGCATCATTTATGCAGAATCCATAGCTGAGATTGGGAAGGAGAAATGGAACGGGCTGCATGCTGATTCATCATTGCTCAATTGGAACTTCTTGAACCTTCTTGAAAGTGTATTCAAAGAAAACATAAAGAAAGAGGACAATTGGAACTTTCATTACTTCCAGATAAATGATGCAATGGGTTCTGTAGTTGTTTCAACAGTTTTTACAAGTGTGCTGGTCAAAGAAGATATGCTATCGCCAAAGGATGTATCAAATAAACTTGAATCTGAAAGAGAGGACAACCCTTACTTTCTTTCATCCAATATTCTCATGATGGGAACCTTGGTCACGGAAGGAACTCAGATCTATATTAATCGTCAAAGTCCAGAATGGCAAATGGCAATGCGTTTGTTATTCAGAGAATTGGAGAGACTCAAGGATAACTTAAACATCAACTCTATCTTTTTGAGGGATTTTGTTGTGGATGATAATCTTTTTGACTTTTTGCGCGAAGAGAGTTATCTGAAAGTAGAATTGCCTGACAGCCATAATGTTATATCTTTTAATTGGAATGATGAAGCCTCGTTTATCTCTCAATTTAAAAAGCATAGGAAGCAATACCTCAAAAAGATTGTCATGAGGAATCAGGATCAATTCGAGGTTGAAATAATTCAAATGCCGAAAAGTGATCAGATCAAGGAGTTTTACAACCTCTATAAAAACGTGAACAATAAGAGTGATGAAATTAACACGTTTGATCTACCTGAAAAGCTATTTCATGCACTCTTGGAGAATGGCCAAGAATGGGAATTAATTCGACTTAGCTTAGAGGTAGATAGTTCAAATGCAGTTGCAATGATGCTTTGTCATAAGTCATCAAAGGTCTATACGCCATTATTTGTTGGTCTAGATTACACGTATCTTTCATCGAATATCTATCCAGCAATTCTTTGGCAGACGCTTAAACGAGCGAATCAATTAGAAGTAGAGATGATACCATTGGGCTTTACAGCCTCACAAATAAAGCGGAAATTTGGTGCCGACTCAGTGCCTAAATTTGGATTTGTAAAAGCAAAGGACAATTTCGACATGATGCAGGTAAATCTATTCCATTAAACGGAAATCCTTCGAATCAAAATAATCCTTCAAATCGTGACATAAGCTTCTTATTTCACGGTTATAGAAATACCCAGAGAGTGTTTTAATTGCCTGAGGGTGATTTTCGAAATGAGTCTTTAATGAGTAGAGTAATTTCAGTGTACGTTCCCTGTTTTCCTCAATGATGCTGTCTGGGTAGAATGTAAGTGTAATCGTCAAGTACTTGCCATTTGCGATACTGAAATTCACTTTTCTGTCCTTAATTTCTGGGAACACAGTTTTACTCAATTGCCCACTATAACTATAAGAGGAATCGCCAGAAGCCAAAAGAAGTTTCAATATTTCCTTCTTTACAATCCGAGAAACAGGTGCCTCGATTAATGGGTTTGTCTTTGTGTCAACTCCATCAAAATTTGAAGCAATTTGGCTAATAGTAGCCTTGTCTTTTGAAATAATTACAATGCGGTTTTCAACCTTAAGAGAAGTCAAGATTTCTGGCAGTGTATCTTTATCTAAATATTGGGCTTTAAGTCTTTCATTTGCACTATTAATTCCTTTCGCAACAAAATTCAATAGGCTATTTGGATCATCAGATTCCAATAATCGTTCATCAAAGTTTAATTGAATCATAGATTCAATGACGCGATTAAACTCTTCAAAGTAAGATTCAAACGAATTCGAATCTCGCCAAGTTAAATCAATTGCCTTCTTCAACCTTTTCTCAAGGTCATTCCGGGAAGAATTCAGGTCGTTAGAATCCTGCAATATTTGATAGACTTCTTGAAGCAATGTTTCTGCTTCACTTTGTTCTGTGATTAAATGCATAAGAGTATGATCATTAACTTTTCATTTACTAAATTAGTGTATTCCAATCAACTAGCTAGCGTGTAAAATACCGTGTCTGTTCGAAAGAGATGTTTCGCGAAATAATTACGCAACTCAAGTCTTGATCAATTATGGTGGTTAGTTTCTTGTTTAGGCGCTATATAGGTTAAAATTACTTCCTGAAAGGTACTGAAAACAAATAAACTAGCCAATTGAATAGCAAAAAATCTATCAGTTCGTGTGTCTGCTCGAACAAATCATACTGATTCCCTTTCATTTCTGGTAGATAGGGACGTTTGCGAGAGACAGCAGAAAAAGTTGTAAATTCAAAACCTATGAAATATCTACTACTACTCATTATCGCAATTAGCTCTCTCGACGCGCATGCAGTAAGCTACATTTATTTTCAAAACAATTCATCGCTTTCCTTCAATGTTAGCTCATCTCAGACTGGAACGGAAATAATGGATCCCGGAGATTGGTGGGGCATGAATGGCACTGTCAATCCATGGCAGCTCAATACGAATGTACTTTGGTCGAATAGAGATAGCGGGATAACCAACGGCGAGGATTTTTACCTGACGGCAACTTTGACATCTGGGGCAGAAAGCATCAATTTAAATATGCACCTAAATGGAAATTTTGTTGGAAGTGATATGTGGCAGTCACTTGATGGTCCTGGTTTTACCCATTCATGGTATGGTGATAATTCATTTCATGAGGAAACATTCACACTCGATGGGAAACTTGTAACCGTTAAATATTCCGCGTATTTTACTGGAGGCGATGACGATATTCTATTCGTAATTCAAGAGCATGATCCATTTCCAATTTTAGCCGCTGATTTGGCAGACGAAGACGTGCTGAATGTCCTCTCGTATAATATTTACATGCTCACACCACCAATTGCATTTACAGATCAAGAAACGAGGGCGAATTATATCCATGAAAACACGCACGACTATGATGTTATCATCATTAATGAGGCTTTTTACAATGACGCGCGAACAACCTTAACGAGTAAATTATCACTTGAATATCCATATAATACTGGAGTAGTTGACGAAGCTGGTTCCTTGGAAGATGGTGGCGTAATCATTTATAGTCGCTGGCCAATTGAATTCTCAGCAGACATGGTTTACACTGCTTGCGACAATGACGATTGTCTTGCTGCAAAAGGTGCGATGTACGCAAAAGTGAATAAGTTGGGCACCTACTATCATGTGTTTGGAACGCACACACAAGCGTGGGCAGATCCACAAAATGTGGTTACGCGACAAGCCCAAATGACAGAGCTGAAAAATTTTGTTGACTCATACCTTATTCCAAGTGATGAAGCTGTAATCTATGGAGGTGATTTCAATGTTGAAAAAGGTGCTAATTTCATGAACGAGTACACGGATATGTTTACATTTCTGAATTCAAGTGAGCCACAATATATAGGACAGCCTTATACATACGACTATGAAGTGAGTGCCTATGCAGAATCGCCTTATCAAGAATACCTAGATTATCTGATGGTTGAAAATAGTCATCGAAGTCCAGATCTTGTGACCAATAAAGTTGTCGTTCTCAGAAGTATTGAAGATCCTATGTGGGATATTTTTGACTTGTCAGATCACTTGGCAGTTCAGGGTAGATTTACATTTCCCGATCCTTCAATTTCTGTATCTGAGAATGACTGGACCTCGAATGTTTTCGTATCGCCTAATCCCACCAATGAATTACTTACAATTCATGGACTAAGTTCAGAACTAATAGATTCCAAGTTCAGAATTACGAATGTGCTTGGGGAAGAATTTGAAGTTTCCGAATTAAATCAGGATCAATTGAATGTCTCGAGTCTTCCAAACGGGGTTTATTTTCTTTCTGTGATTGTTGAGGGTAGAGTAGAGGTGATTCGCTGGATTAAAGAATAGCGACTAGAGCACTCCATAAACGGCTACTGCAATTGCGATTGCGATATTTGCCATACTCATAAACTTTTCTCTAGGGGTCCGGGATTCAATGAATGATTCGTACCAAAACAAGCGTTGAAACGGAAGAATAAACAGAAAAGCAATGATGATACTCAGCGTTACCTTTCTGAAATCATTCGGGTCTGATGACCAAGTTGAATCAAATGCGGCACTCCATAATACAGCTATAGCAATACCAGAATAAAGTGGAACAATTAAGTTGCTGATGAAAATCCAAATCTTCCCAGGTGGTTTTTTAGGGAAGGAAAAAAACAAAGTTTTCACTTCACCTAGAAAGAGAATGACTGCAATCCCTCCAATTCCACAAAAGACAATCAGCATGTTGTCTGAAAGATGAGTCGTTCCCTCTATCATTGTACAGCCAACAAATACAATCAATGGAGTTGTGAAAAATGCCATGAAATAGAGCATTGTCAATAGAAAGATCTCTGACTGTCTAATCTTTACTTTATTGAAGGTTCTAAATGCTAAATCCCGCGCCTTGATTATGGAAAAAGGCAAGGTCAATAGTGCCATAACCAAGAGAAGAATTCCTATTGGAATGTTTTCTATTGGACGCATAATTTCAGCATCATCATCCAAAAAGTAATAGCTCGCGCCAATACAGAGTGTAATAATTACCGTTGAAATGAAATTGGAAGAAGTTAAATTTCGCATAAGCTAGCTGTCATTCTTGCGAAGCTTTTGAATTAGTTTTATTGTGTGATGCTTTTAAGCTAAGATAGTTAAGCATTTTTAATTGTCGGCTTTATTGAGAAAAAAAGCAGTCTTGAATATTTCAGTCTACCTGATCCCCCACAGTTTCTTACTTTTGACGGATGAAATTATTTGACGCCTTCAATCTATCGGATTTTGCGCTTTCTTCCAGAGTGGTGATGGCGCCCCTTACCAGAAGACGATCCACGAGAAATAACGCGCCTGTTTCATTTATGGCAGATTATTATGGTCAAAGAGCGAGTGCAGGATTGATAATTTCAGAGGGGACCTCTCCTTCTCCCCATGGAGTTGGCTATTGCAATATGCCAGGATTGTTCAATGAAGAACAACTGGAAGCATGGAAGCCTTGTACACGAGCTGTGCATGAGCGTGGTGGAAAAATCTTTTTACAAGTGATGCATTCGGGAAGGATTGGACACCCAAATAATTTGCCCGAAAACGCAAAGTTACTGGGACCTTCAGCCATTGCTCAAGTGGGGGAAATAAGTACTTACGATTACGACAAGCAGGCATACCCAAAACCAGAGGCAATGACCCGGGAGGATGTCAATGCAGCAATCCAAGAATTTGTTACCTGTTCACATTTAGCCATGCAAGCGGGATTTGACGGAATAGAAATTCATGGAGCACATGGTTATTTGCCGAATCAATTCATAAATGCCTCAAGCAATATTCGAACAGATGAGTATGGTGGAACGAGAAGCAATCGATTGCGTTTTTTACTGGATGTAATTGATGGATGTGCAGCAGCTATTGGAGCTGAAAAAGTTGGTTTGCGAATTTCTCCGTTCAGCTATGCTGATGTACAAGAAGATCCAATTGAGTTAGAAACAACCTATAAGGAATTAGTCTCGCAATTGAATACTAGACAATTGGCTTATTTGCATTTGAGTCATATGGGTGAGGGAACACCTCAAAAGTTCAATTTATGGAAGGAGATTCGAAAGGATTACAACGGAAGTTTAATCTTGTGTGGTGATTTTACAAAGGAAACTGCTGAAAAGGCACTTCAAGAAAACGAAGCTGACTTGATTGCTTTTGGACGTGATTTTATCGCTAATCCAGACTTGGTGGAACGCTTAAAGAACAATTGGACTCTTGCAGAAAGAGATCGAGCACACTGGTATACCCTAGGTAAAGAAGGCTATTCAGATTATAAAAACTATAACAAACATTAAGAGCTACATGAGGAATCAATTACTGCTGATCGTCTTTTTAGGATTCAGTTTATCGCTGTTTGGTCAAGGATTAACAACGGAAGATTACAAAAAAGAAGAGGTCTCTATCAAAATGCGTGATGGGGTTAAGTTGTTCACGACTATTTATTCTCCCAAAGAACTAAAAGAGAAAGTTCCTGTTTTAATCATTCGAACCTGTTATAGTGTTGCCCCTTATGGAGCAGATACGATGCCAGAACGCATCATGCATAACCCCGACTTGGTTGCTTCTGGTTACATTTTTGTGCAGCAAGACGTGCGTGGAAGATGGATGAGTGAAGGGGATTTTGAAAACACAAAACCTCCCTATTCTTGGAAGGATAAAAAGGCAACTGATGAAATAACTGATTCATATGACACGTATGATTGGTTGGTGAAGAACTTGGATAATTTCAACGGTAATATCGGGCAGTATGGCAATTCATATCTTGGATTTACGTCTTTGGTGGCATCAGTAACTGATCATCCAAACTTGAAAGCTGTGCTAGCCATGGCCCCAGTAACGAACTTCTATTTTGAGGATTTCAATCGTTATGGTTTGTATGGAATGAATTACATGCCCGTAATGGATGTATTCGGCATTCAGAAAAAGGAACCTAGAACTGAGAGGTGGTACAATGTCGGGGATAAAAACTTTACCTATGATTTGGACAATGAGATCATGGCCGACTACTACGATTACTTCCTTGAACGAAGAGCACTGAGTTCAACAGACGATGTGATTGACACGAGTAATTTCTTCTGGAAGAATATTAAAGATCACCCGAATTATGATACCTATCGTCAGGAACGTGATTGGATCCAATACTTGAAGAACAGTAAATGCCAAACAATGGTAGTTGGAGGATGGAACGATGAGCAGAATCTGTATGGCATCTTGAATTCGTTCAAGAAAATGTATAAAGATGCTCCCGAATCAAGCGCTCAGTTGGTGTTGGGACCTTGGTCGCATGGGCATCCAAAACGTAGAGACAGTGCCTATTATTTGGGTGATATATTTTACGGATTTGACCTTTCCAAGAATTACCAAGAACAAATTGAGTTCAACTATTTCGAACATCATCTCAAGGAACGAGGAGAAGCACCAGCTTTTCGAGCACACATTTTTGATACTGGCGAGAAAGAATGGGTGGATTACATGGATGATCCCTTCGACGATGAGTTGGACGAGATCGAGTTCTATTTACATCCTAATGGAGAATTATCAAAAGAAAAATCGGATGAGAAGCTGAGCTTTATTTCAGATCCAGATCATCCAATACCTTTCATTCAGGACGATCATTTCCATATTTTAGCGCCAAAGCATTACATGACGGACGATCAACGATTCGCGTCCAAACGACCAGATGTATTGACTTTCAAAACAGATGTTTTGGAGGAAGGTATCACTGTCCAAGGAACGATTGACGCGATTCTGCAATTTGCATCAGATCATGAAGATGCAGATTTGTATGTGAAAGTGATTGATGTCTTTCCAGCAGATAGATTACCTGAAGAAACGGATCTAGAAGGAGTGAAAATGAATGGTTTTCAGCACCTTGTTCGTGTAGGATATATCCGTGGACGTTTTCGCAATTCGTTTGAAAATCCAGAACCTTTCACACCAAATGAGAAGTCGGAAGTGAATGTTCCCTTGCTCGAGATCCTACATACCTTCAAGAAAGGACATCGAATCATGATCCAAGTGCAAAGTTCAATGTTTCCATTGTTCGATTTGAATCCACAGAAATATGTGGAGAACATATACGATGCCACAGATGAGGATTTTGAGTCAGCAAAGCATACGATTTATGGAGATAGTCGTATTGTGTTTCCTTTGGCGAGGTAACACACGTTTAATCTAGAATACTTGGATTCTTTTTATGCTAAAGG
>JBLHON010000097.1:0-11877 GCA_047621865.1 Crocinitomicaceae bacterium
ATGCAGTAGCGCCAAAGGCAGATATTGTTGCATATTATCAAGTAAACGAAGCAACACAGACAGTTGATGTTCAAATCGACTTCGAAGCATTGGAAGCATTGCCACCTACATTTAGATTGTATGTTGCGATCTTCGAATATGAAACTACAGCTAATGTTGGAGGAAACGGTGAAACGACTTTCGAGCATGTGATGAAAAAAATGATGACTGGTGTAACTGGAGATTACCTTGGAGCAATGACCGCTAATGAGCTCAAACATGAAGAATACTCGTACACTTTTAATGGTAGTTATACACTTCCATCAAGTGCACTTGACGAAGTGAATCATGCAACAGAGCATTCAGTTGAGGAGTTTTCAGACCTAGGAATAGCAGTTTGGCTTCAAAACTCTGGTACGAAAGAAGTTTATCAATCAGCATACGCAATTAAGAGCGCGCTTTCAATTGATGAAAATGCTGGAACTTTAGAAGGAGCAATGATTTATCCCAATCCAACATCAGGAGCGACTGCGATTGTATTCAATTCAGCAGTGTCTCAAGATGTTTCGATAGAGGTGATTAATACCTTAGGACAAATTGTTTCTTCAACTACACTAGAAAACGTTGATGCTGGTCGTACTGTTTACGAACTAGATACTGACGGATTTTCGAACGGTATTTACTCTGTTCAAATTACGGCAAACGATGGAATGGTTAGCAAGAAGTTGAGCGTTCAGAAATAGAATTAAGCATACTTATCTTAAAGGAGGATCAATAATTGATCCTCCTTTTTTTATGTCTTTACGTGGAGTCTTCTAAGGGCCAAGAACAAATCTACAATTGTGATAGCTGTGTAGGTTGAACTCGAGTATTGCACTTCTGAGAGTACATGTAAAAAATAGGGCAAACGTAAAAAGCCTCAACTCCAAGAGGAATTGAGGCTTTAAAGTAACTTAATAAATTATTTATTCTTCAAGGCTTCTGCTCCACCAACGATCTCAAGGATCTCGTTCGTAATAGCTGCTTGACGCGCTTTGTTGTAGGATAGGGTCAAAGTTCGTTTCATCTCTCCAGCATTATCTGTTGCTTTGTGCATGGCCGTCATTCTTGCCCCATGCTCAGAAGCACTAGAATCGAGAAGAGCTTTAAATAA
Source organism: Crocinitomicaceae bacterium (assembly GCA_047621865.1). Lineage (GTDB taxonomy): Bacteria > Bacteroidota > Bacteroidia > Flavobacteriales_D > Crocinitomicaceae > UBA4466. The sequence continues at coordinate 1,133 of JBLHON010000097.1, forward strand.
TTGTGTTTTTAATGCTTTTGGAACTAAAGCTTCAACTATTTCAGATTTCGTTGGTTCGAAGAGATAATCTCCTGGCGCACGTTTATCTTCCTGTAGTTTTACTTCAATCGGCAAAAATTGTTCAGATATTATCTCCTGTAAAGCAGCGTTTTTAAACTTGTTGTATACAACAACAATCTTGTCAACATTACCTGCTGCGAATTCATCCATTAAAAATTGAGCAACTATGCCACAATGCTCATAGGTAAGATCATTGAACATATCTTCTGCAGCTCCAATTCCATCTGGACGAAAGCTAAATTCACTTCGTTTAAATGAATCGTTCACTTTCTTTCCAATTGCAATCAACTTTACGTCGTTATCAGCATACTCATTTGCTAAAAGCGCGTTTACCTGCTTCACAACGTTATTGTTGAAACCTCCACACAGACCTCTGTTTGAAGAAACTCCAACGATGATTACATTCTTAACTTCACGTTGCTCAGAGAATGCATTTTCAGAAAGATCAAGCGTAGCACTAACGTTCCCCAAAATGTCCTGGAGCTTCTCAGAATACGGACGCATTTGCGTGATCGCATCTTGTGCACGTTTCAATTTAGCAGCAGAAACCATCTTCATTGCCGATGTGATTTGCATCGTCGATGAAATTGAGGTAATTCTGTTCTTTATTTCCTTAAGATTTGCCATCTTTTGTAATTATGAATTAAGAATGATGAATGATGAATTAAGGGTTTCGTTGTGAGGACTTGATGATTGATACAAGGAGCTTAATCAATTGCTCATTTTCATTCATTAAGTTAACATCTACTTTTTCAATTTTCTCATTAATTATTCGTAACCCGTATTTTGTTTCATCCGCTTCCTTCAAAGAGATTTTAAGCTTGTGTATAAAATCCTTTTTGCTCTCAGCTCTTTGTGATTCAACTATTCTTGATGCTAACCCGCATCGGCTTCTGCAAATTCAACAATCTCAAGTGCAAATTCGAATGATTTTCCTAAAAGTACATTCTCGCTTCCCATGATTATTAATTCTGCATTCTGAATTAGAATTAATACTTTCCTGCTAATTCCTTTGCAACAGTAGTTAATGTATCAGTAATTTCATCTGAGTACTTCCCAGCTTTCAATAAGTCTAATACATCTCTATGTTTCGCATCTAGGTAATCAAGAAATTCAGTTTCAAAAGCTTTCACTTTATTAATCGGAACATTCTGAATCAATCCTTTAGTACCAGCATAAATGATAGCAATTTGCTTTTCTACTGGGTATGGATCACCTTCACGTTGTTTCAAAATCTCAACGTTACGAGCTCCTTTATCAAGTACAGATTTTGTTGCTGCATCTAAATCAGAACCAAATTTCGCGAAAGCTTCTAGCTCACGGTACTGTGCTTGGTCTAATTTCAATGTTCCTGCAACTTTCTTCATTGATTTAATCTGTGCAGATCCACCAACACGTGATACAGATATCCCTACGTTAATCGCAGGACGAATCCCAGCGTTAAACAAGTCACCTTCTAGGAAGATTTGACCATCTGTAATCGAAATTACGTTTGTTGGAATATATGCAGAAACGTCACCAGCTTGTGTCTCAATAATTGGAAGTGCCGTTAAAGAGCCTCCTCCTTTTACCATTCCTTTCAAAGAATCAGGTAAATCGTTCATTTGTGATGCAATGTTGTCATCATTAATGACTTTGGCAGCACGCTCAAGTAATCTTGAGTGAAGATAGAATACATCACCAGGGTATGCTTCACGTCCCGGAGGTCGACGAAGTAATAATGAAACTTCACGATATGCTACTGCTTGTTTTGATAAATCATCAAATACAATTAATGCAGGACGACCAGTATCACGGAAGAACTCACCTACAGCTGCTCCTGTCATTGGCGCATAAAACTGCATTGGAGCAGGGTCAGATGCATTCGATGCAACAATAACTGTATAAGCCATTGCTCCAGCATCTTGTAATTTCTTAACGATTCCAGCTACTGTTGAACCTTTTTGTCCAATCGCAACATAGATACAGAATACAGGTTCACCTGCATCGAAGAATTCTTTTTGGTTGATGATCGTATCAATACAAACTGTTGTCTTACCAGTCTGACGGTCACCAATTACCAATTCACGTTGTCCACGTCCAATTGGAATCATTGAATCAACAGATTTAATACCTGTTTGCAATGGTTCAGTTACTGGTTGACGATAGATAACACCAGGTGCTTTGCGCTCAATTGGCATCTCATAAAGTTTCCCTTCGATTGGACCTTTACCATCAATAGGGTTACCAAGAGTGTCAATTACACGACCAACTAATCCTTCTCCAACCTGAACAGAAGCAATTCGACCGAGACGTTTTACCGTATCGCCTTCTTTTACTTTGTCAGATCTTCCAAGAAGTACCGCTCCTACATTATCCTCTTCAAGGTTCAATGCAATTCCTTGCAAACCTCCTTCAAATTCGATCAATTCGCCATATTGAACTCCCTGCAATCCATAGATTCGGCAAATACCATCACCAATTTGTAGTACGGTACCTACTTCTTGCAATTCTGCTTCAGAACGGAAGCCTGATAATTGCTCTCTTAAAATTGCAGAAACTTCTGCTGGTTTTACATCTGCCATCTTGTGTGGTGTTAACTTGGCTACGCCAAAATTATCGTGTTAAACGTTGTTTTAAATTATTCAATTGACTCGAAACGGAAGCATCTATTCGTGTATCTCCCATTTGAACCATAAAACCACCAATTAGTGATTCATCTATTTTCTCTTCAATCTCGAGTTGTCCATCAACAGATGCTTGCACCTTTGCGATGATAGCGTCTTTTGTTGCATCCTCCAATTTCCCTGCAGAAATTAAAGTGATAGGAATAATCCCTCGATGTTCTTTTACTTGAGCATCAAACGATTCAGCGATCTCTGGAAGTAAGTCTTCCCGACCGTTTTTCGTAATTAATCTCATGAATGACAAGCTCACCTTCTCAAACTGCTCGAAAGCTTCTTCAAAAATTGCGACCTTCTTATCTGGCTTAACGACAGGACTAGCGAGCAACAGCATGAAGTCGCGAGAATCATTGCAAGTTGCGCTCAACACATTCATATCACCTAGTACTGAGTCAAGATTCTTTTGCTCAATTGCCAAGTCTAGAAATGCTCTAGCGTATCGTGATGCTACTTTCGAATTCTTCATTTCTGAATTAATTCAAGTTAATATCTTCAACAAGCTTATTAGCGAGTATCGTTTGTTTATCTGCCGATGCCAATTCTCCACGAACTACTTTCTCAGCAATCTCTATTGAAATAGAAGCCACTTGATTTTTCAATTCTGAAATCGCTGCTGCTTTTTCTGAGTTGAATGAATCACGCGCATTCGATATAACTTTTTCCGCTTCAGTACGTGCAGTACCTTTTGCTTCTTCAATCATCTTGGTTACTGTTTCCTTTGCATCCTTGATCATTGAATCTCTCTCCACTCTCGCTTCCTTCAATAAGTTTTCGTTTTGAGCCTGCAATACCATCATTTCAGCTTTGGTTTTATCCGCTAGCTCTAATGAATCCTTGATCGTCATCTCACGATCGTTGACAGCCTTCAAAATTGGTCTCCACGCAAATTTCGCGAGTAAGAACAATAAGATGATGAAGACTAACGCTCCCCAAAATATCTGACCAATTGCTGGTGTAACTATTTCCATGTCTAATTTTTTAATTCACTTTAAACAAATAACTGGCGATAGGCAACCCCTATCGCCAATCAAATTCTAACCTTGCAACATTGCTACAACGATTCCGAAAAGGGCTGCACCCTCAACTAACGCTGCTGCAATAAGCATTACAGTTTGGATTTTTCCAGCAAGCTCAGGCTGTCTTGCCATAGCTTCCAAAGCAGAACCTCCAATTCTTCCGATCCCAATCCCGGCACCGATAGCTGCAAGACCTGCTCCAATAGCTGCTATTCCTTGTACTTCCATCTTATATGTATATTAAAAAATTACTAATTAATGATGAGCCGATTCCACTGCCGAACCTATGAACAATGCCGATAACATTGTAAATATGTACGCCTGTAAGAAAGCTACTAATAACTCCAACGCCGAAATAAATAAGGTCATTGGAACAGAAAGCCCAGCCCACCAAGCACTCTGATTAACAAAAATGATTGAGATCAACGATACAACGATGATGTGACCTGCAGTGATGTTCGCAAATAATCGAATCATCAAGGCTGCTGGTTTAATAAATATTCCCAGGATTTCAATTGGTACGAGAATAATATAAAGTGGAATTTTCGCTCCCAATGCCATTGAATCACCGAGTGGATCAAAAATGTGTAGCCAGTATGTTTTTCTCGTACTGAACATTTGAATGAAGAACGTAAATGCCGCAAGCATCAATGTCATTGAAATGCTTCCAGTCATATTCGGATTTGAAAGGAATGGTATTAATCCTAATAGGTTACCGAATAAGATAAAGAAGAATACTGTTAATAGGTATGGGAGGAATTTCTTGTATTTATCTCCTTCAATATTTTCTTTGGCTAGATCGCTAATGAAAAGAATAATTGGTTCCGTCCAGCCAGCAACTCCTCTTGGAGCTTGCATCTTATGCTTCTTGTAAAATTTAGCACTCTTAATAAACACTAACAGCATTAAAATAGCAACCAAGAACATTGTGACAACATTCTTTGTAAGTGAAAAGTCCAACAATACCAATGATGCATTTTCTGCATGATGCTCTTCATTCAAAGTCAGCTCTGATGCATCATCATTCAATTGATAAATTTTCTCATGCAATTTGACAAACTTCAATCCGTTTTTTTCAACGACAACTTTTCCATCATCATCGTGATGAAATGCTGAGGAGAGAAACGTCACGATTCCATTATCCGTCCATAAAATGATTGGTAATGGAATAACTATTGAATTTGTGAAATGAAACTCATGCGCGTCGAGTGCGTGGTGCACTGCATGTTCAGCCGCGTTGAATTCTTTTACTGGCTCTTCAGTAGAGTGCTCATTTGCCGCAGCACCAAAGGAACTGACAAGAATAATTAGAAACAATAACCCTCTAATAATCGGATAATTCAAACCCTTCATTTCGAATCCTAGCTTTTAAATTTCGGCACAAAGATATGGATATTTACACAATACGAAAGGAAATGACGCGCTAGTTTATCAAAACTTGAGAATTTTAGATTAAATGCAGAATAGTACATTCTAATCAGCTTTAGCAGCGGATCAATAATTTGGGAGAATCCGAATTTCGGGGTTCTCAACCCTTTAGATTTAAGTAATTCCCAAGTCATGGGACGGACCTTTTACTCTGGAGCGTTTACGAGCTTAACCAGAACATAAGTCTCCATAAAAAGGAGTGGGAAAAATACAGCGAAAAATTGGTAGACCATTGGACGGGAAAAATCCGTTTTCGTAATCAGCCATGGTGTTAGAAAGCCAAGTATCAGTAACATCTTTATTACCATATAGATGAAAAAACTTTTTCCTACTGATTTTGGTTTTTTCACTTTCGCTTTCACAATAAAAAAGAGCGCCCCAACAGTCATAGGAATTAGAAAGAGGTAGATTAACCAGAAATAGCTTTGCACGTAAATTGGGGGAAGTGCCGCAAACACTAAGGTTACATGAATTGCTAATAAAGCGAGTGAAAGTATGAGTACAGGTTTAACTGTGCTCAGAAACAAATTGTTAGTCATCTTTGGATAAATTACTGGCTCCTTTAATTACGAAGTATAGACTTATAGCGATTCCTAGAAGAGAAAAAATGATTGTGAAGATGGGTTTGCTATTTTGCATTTTCGTGTCTAATGCATTTCCACCCCAAGCACCACCACCAATCAACACGGCCATTTGAATGGCGAGTCCTGAGAATTTTACAAATTTATCGGCATTTTTTTTCTCTTCAGCCATTCGGAAATCAATGTTTATCTAGGTGCTTTACTTAAAAAAATGTCGATTAATAAACGCCGTCTTCTTGCTTTTCAGTCTTAATTGTTGGCTTTGAAGAGCTGAAGTTATTCATCTTACATTCTCCTGAGAATTGTGCTCCTTCTTCAATTTGAATTTTTGCAGTTGTAATCTCGCCAGTAATATTTGCTTTTGAGCGAAGCGTCAGTAAGTTTTCTATCTTTAAGACACCCTCAACACGTCCTTCGACATCTGCATCAGAGCAAATCAAGTTTCCTTTTACAAGTCCATTTTGACCAATCACCACCTTAGATGATGATGTCATGTTTCCTTGAATTTCTCCGTCAACACGAACATTCGACTCAGCAATAAAATCTCCAATAATCTTTGACCCTTCTACAATAACATTTACTCGATCTGGTCCATCCACTGTCATTCCTACTTTCTTTTTCATAATCTAATAATATTCCTCGTAAAATAATTCGTACTCTTTCAAGTCGTTCAGTTCAAAAAGCACTTTAAGATTATCATTCGTAATCATCATGATTTTCGCGTTCTGAAGATCCAATAAATACTTTCGCGTACGTTTATAGGCTGTAATATACTTCGTTGCTTCGGAATCATCTTTAAATTTCTTCACTAAAATTATCGATCCCTCCTTATATACCTTTGAATCAACAGTCAGTCCATCACGACTAAAGAACTCACGATGGAAATCTGTGATTCTAGATTTAGCACCTGATGAACTCGTTCCCTCATCTGGAAAAATGATCACCATCAACTCTTGCTTATCCGCATAAGTATAAGGCGATTTCGAACCGAATTCCGCTTCGACATTTGCTGAATAACCATTCTTAATTATGCTTATCATCTCCTGAGCACGCACTGATTCTGGTGTATCTGGATACTCATCTAGTACCATTTGTAAGATAGGCAACAGTGTATCTTTTTCATTCACACGTTGGCCTATGCTCATTGCCTTTAAGAGCATGTACTTCGAACGGAAAATATTGTCTTTTTCCCCTGTAATCACCTGATCAGCTTTAATGATCACGGGTGAATATAATTTTTTATTATACCGCTCCAAAACAGTTACGTATTCGTCTTCTGCGATCAGGTCACGTTTCTTCTTCTCGATGAAGTAATCTGGATTGCGTAAGTAATTGGCATAATCGCTATTCGGGTAATTGTTGTAGATGTATTCTCTGTGCACATTTGCCACGACGGGGTCAGAGTCCTTATACATCAGGAACATTTCATAGGCTGAGAGCAGATTGTGAGGATCTTCTACATCGTGTGCCAAAACTCGCATAAATTGCGTCTCTGCCAACTTCTTTTCATTCAGCTGAGTACTATATATATATCCAGCATTGTAATATGCCTCAAGCATTCGTATGTTCGATTCGATCATCGCCGAATCCGTCAAAGGGAGATTCCGCGCTAAGATCTCAACTGTTAAGGAGTCTTTTTCCTCAACAACTAAAGAGTCTTCTGGTTCTCCATCAAGCCCATCAAGATTAATGACTGATGCTTTGTCTGAACGTCGCCAGTTGTTCTCATTATCCCGAACTCCCCATAATCTTTTAAATTCAAGGTTCCCTTCTGAGCGGGTTTTCGCATTGTTCCAATACCATTTAGACCCTGATCCAGATTGTATAAATAGGTTCTCATTTTGCTGCAATTCACGCAACCTAATTGCCTCGCGTTCTTTGCGTGCTTTCTCTTCTCGTTCCTTTTGCTTGATAAGTTCTTCAAGAAATTCAGTGCGCTCACCTTCTGGCATTGCAGCAATTCGCTGAACACTGTCTTCAAATTCTGCCATTTCCACGGCCACAACAAGATCAGCTAATTTGATTGCTTTATTTCTAATCCCTTCTGCATTTGGGTAGTTGTCGTCAATGACCAATGCACATGAATCGTAGTATTTCTGTGCCTGAACATAATTTCTTTTATCAAAACTCATGTCGGCAAGACGCTCATAAGCCATTCCTTTTTGACGCGTATTATTTACAGAATAAAAGGCGCATTGCGTGAGGTACACGATTCCTTCTGGCTCATTTCCATCGCGCAATTCCATGTCACCAAGTGCGTAATACACTTGATCCTTAAATTCTGCATTCTTTGAATCCTTGAGCATTTTCAAGAGTTCTTTCTTCACTTTTTCTCCTTCGCCAAGGAATGTTCGTTTCAACCTGGCATTGAAGCTCATTTCATACTGAGAACTTCCCTTAATTACTTTGGTGTAATGTTTTCTTGCTTGATCTTTATTTCCCTGATCTTCATATAGTTGACCTAGGATAAAGTGCACTCTCGACTTCTCATCGTCCTCTGTTAGTCGTGCATGATTCAATGATTCCTCTAAATACCCTATAGCTTTTCCTTTTTCATCGCGAAGGATTGCCAATTCAGCTTTTGTTTTCTCGAGTTCAAAGCGAATCTTCTTCGGGAATTTTACAATTAGATCGCCTTTTGCATTTGTTCTTTCATCCTTGCTCTTTCCTCTGCCTTCTTCATCTTCAATTGCTTGATCGAGATTGTCCAGATTGAATTTAGCATCCGTGAGTTTGCCAGTTGCAATGTTTGTCTTCGCCATCCAGAGCTCTCCAATGTAAAGTGAAGGATCATTGCTATAGAACTTACGAACATATAAGAAGCTTTTCATTGCCCCTTCATAATCACGCCTGTAATAAGAAGCTATTCCAATGGTAGTCCAGTTTTCATCAATCCACCTGTTGTGTTCTTCTTTCTTCTTGGCCGGCTTATCATTCCCTGGCATTGAGTGATCGAGAATTACTTTTTTACATTTGGCGATAGCCGTGTCAATTGCTGGGTACATCCCAGGAACTTCTATTTCACTTGGAACGGGCTCAATTGGTAAAAGTTGATAATAGTTCTCTTGCCGTGAACTTCGATACGTTACCATTGATTGCGTCATCAATTCCTTCGCATTAAAGTATCCGTTATAGTGAGCATTCAAGCTGTGGTAGTTGCGATTGATTACGGTATTTTTTTCCGTAGAGCATGCGACAACTATCATCATCGTCACTATCGCTAACCCTCCAATTTTGAGTATTCTTCCCATGCTATTTTTGTCGCTGTTTTGTTTCTTCTGTCAGAAGAACTCACAAAAATCGATTTTATTATGTTGTTATCCAATAAAATGGCGATTTTCCTGTGATTCAGACGTACTTATTTGAGTTCTTTTTTTCTAAATACACATAAGGTACTGTGCATTCCACTTTTGCGTTTTGACAATTCAACGTACTCAATATTTTGCTCAAGATATTTTATTTCCTCTTCCGTGAGGAACTCGCTGTTTATTTTTTCCGTCAAAATATAATTGCTGATCATAGTGAGGGTCGTGTTGCTCAAGTCCTCATTTGCGCCAAAATCTTCCTTGTAAAACGTGGGTATAGATGTATGTACGTCCTCAATAATATACAGCCCCCCAGGTTTGAGGGGTTTAAATAAAAACCCCAATGGAATTATCTGGTGCTCAATTATCTGACTTCCATCGTCCAGAATCACATCAAAATCAGCGACGTTCTCGTCTACAAACTTCTGAAGATCTTCACGACTCCCCTGGTTAGCCAACGAGATATTGATCCCAAGTTGCTCAACCCATGGTTTTGGCTTAATATCAATTCCGTAGATTTCAGCATTTGGAAAGTAGCATTTCCACATTTTATGAGAAGCTCCATTGAAAACTCCAATCTCGAAGAATTTCTTCATCGAATCTTGGAGCGTCGCAAAATAGCGTTCATATATGGAGATGAAATTATGTTGACTTGGGCTTTTATCCGTGTTAAATAATATTGAGAGTTCAGTGAGAGATTTCGTTTTAAGAGAATCTGGCAGCACTTTTAGCTCGGGGCTACGCAACGGGTCAATTCGGGCATTTATACCTTGTGACAGAATAAAAATAAGTATAATCGGAAGTAGTAATTTCATAATAGTTGTTTACAATCGATCGATTCCTTAAGCAAAAGGATCAACGTGTCAAAGAGGTCAACCTAAGCGATATTGGTGAATACTTGTTGAATGTCATCATCATCCTCAACCTTATCCAGCATTTTTTCAATCTCAATAAGTTGCTCCTCCGAATATTCAATTGGCGATGTTGGAATTCGTTGTAAGTTCGATTTAAGAACATCAATGCTCAAATCTTCCAGACATTTTGACAAGTTTCCAAACTCTGTGTAATCGCCATAAACGAAGACCTTTCCGTCTTCAGAATCAATCGCATCTAACCCAGCGTCGATCAATTCTAGTTCCAATTCCTCCAGATCCATTTCCTCTGTCAAATCGAATTCAAAAACGGATTTACGGTTGAACATAAACTCAAGCGACCCATTAGGAACGACAGAACCACCTGCTTTATTGAAGTAAGACTTAACATTCGCTACAGTTCTTGTTGGATTGTCTGTTGCACACTCCACCACAACGAGCACTCCATGGGGACCTTTTCCTTCATATACAATCTCTGCGAAAGCTTCGACATCCTTTGCGTTGGCTCTTTTTATTGCCGCATCGATGTTGTCTTTGGGCATATTCTCTGACTTCGCATTCTTAATGGCAGTCCTAAGTGAAGCGTTCATATCAGGATCTGTGCCTCCTTCTTTAGCCGCCATAGTAATTGCCTTCCCTAATTTCGGAAAGATCTTAGACATCTTGTCCCATCGCTTTTCTTTAGTTGCTCTACGATATTCAAATGCTCTACCCATAATTCCAAATTAGTTTATCAAGCAAAAATAACTGTTTTCTATTCACGCGCAAGGACTCATTTGGAATGACTTTTATTAACAATCACCAAAAATCTCTTGAACTC
>JBLHON010000098.1:0-11862 GCA_047621865.1 Crocinitomicaceae bacterium
AAGAAGGTGATGTGATTGTAACTGCAGGATTTATCAATCTATTCGATGGAGCAAATGTCACAGTAGGTAAAAAATGAGCTAGACATTTCAAATGAAAATCATTCTGAATCGATCCATGAACTTTTAAAATTACAGATATGAATATTACAGAAATATCAATAAAACGCCCATCACTGATCATCGTAATTTTCAGTGTGTTTGTGCTGTTGGGATATATCGGATACAAAAATCTGAGCTATGAATTAATGCCAGATTTTAATCAACCAGTGGTGGTAATTAAAACCGTTTATCCCGGCGCTGATCCACAAGAGGTTGAAACATCCGTGTCTCGAAAAATAGAGGATGCGCTATCAAATTTAGAAGGGGTCGAGTTCGTAGTAACGAAATCCATTCCAAACGCATCCGTAATTATCGTAAACCTAGATTATGGAACGAATTTGGATAAAACAATGCAAGATGCTCAGCGCTATATTGATAATATCCGGAAGGATTTACCAGACGATATTCTAAGCCCTGAGATGAGTAAAGTGTCTCCGAACGATTTGCCGATAATGTCGATTAGTGCCACAAGCGATTTGACGGCAACGGAATTTCATCAAAAAATGATGGATGAATTTCTTCCACAAATTCAACAAATTAATGGTGTTGCAGAATTAACGCTTTTAGGAGGAGAAGAAAGGGAAGTACAGGTTCAGGTAAATCAAGAAAAGCTACGGCTTAATAACATTTCGCTTACTCAAGTTGTAGAGGCAATTAATCGATCTGGAATGGACCTGCCTGCCGGAAAAATCGAATCGTCTACGGAAAGTAATTCTGTGCGTTTGACAGGGAAATTCACGAAAATTGATGATGTGAAAAATGTTCAAGTTGCGATGCCTATTCCAGGGAGTCCAATTTATGTGAAGGACATTGCCGAAGTTACGGATGGCGTCAAAAGAATCACCTCCATAAGTAGATACAACGGTTCGAGTGGAATCGGGATTCTATTGAAGAAGCAGGGAGATGCAAACGCAGTAGATGTTTCGACAGCTGTGAAAGAAAAATTCAAAGCAATTGAAAAACAGAATGAGAAGGACAATGTAAAATTCATTCTCGCTGATGACAGTACAGATAATACAATTGCAGCAGTAGAATCCGTCGTTTCCGATTTAATAATGGCAGTAATTCTTGTTTCACTCGTAATGCTGTTGTTTTTAAGAAGTTTTAGAAATGCCTTGATTGTGCTTGTTGCAATTCCAACTTCTTTAGTGACCGCGTTTGCTGTGATGTGGATGTTTGGGTATACCCTAAACTTAATGACACTGCTCGCAATGTCCTTGATTATTGGAATATTGGTGGATGATGCAACAGTAGTTCTAGAAAACATTCAGCGGCACTTAGACATGGGAAAAAGCAAGCGCAAAGCGGCAATGGATGGTCGTATGGAAATTGGCTTTTCAGCATTGTCGATCACGCTGGTTGATATTGTTGTGTTTCTACCAATCCTCTTCATTCAGGTATTCGTTGCCGATATGTTGAAACAATTCTCGGTCGTTGTAATTACATCCACACTTACGAGTTTGCTGGTCGGCTTCACCTTAACACCCTGGATGGCATCTAGGATGGGCAAGTCAGAGGATATAAAGCCTACCAATTTCTTTAATAAGTTCTTGCTTTGGTTTGAATTGCAATTGGACAACTTTACCAATTGGTACGGAAAACAACTCGAATGGGTACTTAGGCACAAGCTCGCCTTTTTTGGAATAATCCTCGCTCTCTTCGCATTAACGGGAGTCATGATGAAGCAAAATATCATTGGATCGGAATTGATTTCGACTGGTGATCAAGGTAAGTTTCGATTCAATCTAGAATACGATAAATCCACGTCCTTGCATCAAAACAATCTAGCTTCACAGAAGATTGAAGATTTTATTTTGCATCAAAAGGATGTGAAATCAGTCTTTAGTAATATCGGAGGACCGAGTACAGGAATCGGCAGTTTAGGTGTTGGTTCGCCTAATAAATCTGAATTGACGATTCAATTAAAGCCTGTAGATGAAAGAAACGGACAACCTACGGAGAAATTCATGCGCGACTTGCGTTCTTCACTGCAAAAGAAGTATCCGAATGTCAACTATTCAATGGCTGCTCTGGGATTAATCCCGCGTTCGGCTCCAGTAGAGTTGACCTTGAGCGGAAGTGATTTGGAAATGGTAATGCGAACGGGCGACGAATTAAAGGCAGTTATTGAAAAGATACCAGGAGCTGATAATGTCCAACTTTCGGTGGAGGAGGGAAGTCCTGAATTTAAGATCATTCCCAATCAAGATAAAATGCAACGTTTAGGTCTCAATACGGCGTTCGTAGGGATGAATATTCGGACAGCAATAACAGGTAATGACGATGCGACGTTAACAGAAAACGGAACTGAATATCCTATTCGAATTTGGCTCGATGAGCTGAACCGTGAGAATTTGGAGGATCTGGAAAACATTACCATCATTAACCCAATGGGAATACCAGTGAAGGTATCTCAGTTCGCGGAAGTAATTCAAGAGAATTCTCCTTCATTGCTTGAACGGAAAGATCGACAAGGAGCAGTAACGTTAACCTCTGATGCACTAGGGAGACCATCTGGATCTGTGGCTGATGATGTTGTTGCTTACTTGAAGGAAAACCCTTTGCCCGAAGGAATCGAAATGACATGGGGAAGTGATATTAAAAGACAGCAAGATAGTTTTGGAGCATTGGGATCAGTATTACTCATCTCATTTCTACTGATCTATCTAATTATGGTTGCCCTCTACGATAGTTTTGTCTACCCATTTGTGGTGCTCTTCTCCATTCCTGTTGCAGTTATTGGAGCATTCTTAGCGCTGAATTTATCAATTAGTCACTTAAGTCTCTTTGCACTTCTGGGTATGATTATGCTAATGGGGTTAGTTGTGAAAAACGCCATTTTAATCGTCGATTTCACCAATCAATTGAAAGCACAGGGAATGCATTACAAAGAGGCATTAATAGTAGCTGGAAAGGGAAGAATGCGCCCAATATTAATGACGAGCATCTCTATGATTGTTGGAATGTTGCCTATCGCCCTTGCTACAGGAACGGCGAGCGAGTGGAAAAATGGACTCGCATGGGTGATTATTGGTGGAGTAACTTCTTCATTAATCCTGACAGTATATCTCGTTCCAGTAGTTTACTACATCGTAGATAGCATAAAGGAAAAATTTCAAGGAAAAAAAATAAAAATTGAAACCATCGAAGAGTAATTAGCAATATAAACAGCTTATTAGAGAAGAATTATGATGATGAAACTGGGGAAATGTCTGCTTACAACACTATTAATTGCATTTGGCTTACTGACATTGTTCTTAAGTAGCTCGATAATCTTTGACCTGTTCGGTATCAGAGCCAAAGAAGGCAATTATGTAGGATTCATTGTTTGGGCAAATTTCATAAGTAGTGTCCTATACCTTTATACTGCATATGGACTTATGGCAAATAAAAAATGGATCGTAAAGCCATTGCTCATCTCATCTTCAATCTTAATTCTGGCACAAGCGGGACTGTTTTTATACATAAGCGAAGGAGGAATCTATGAAACCAAGACAGTATATGCAATGTTCTTTAGAATAGCTGTAACACTTGGGTTCACACTCTTGGCATATCTGCTACTGCGTGGATCAAAGAATCATCTTAAGAACCAATAATCGGATAGATTAAACCAATAAAAACATCACAAGAAATGAAGAGAATTCTTAGAATATTAGTAGTACTTCCGGCGGCATTTATTTTAGTGTCTGTTAAGGCTCCTGAGCAGAATTCAACCTGTTCATTGAAGGTAAGAGTTACCGGATTACGAAATTCCATAGGCATAGTTCAATTCACAATCTATAATAAGGATGGAACTATTCCAGACGAAAAATTTAAAAAGTACTACAAAAAAAAGACGGCGAAAATAGTTAAAAATGGTTCGTACACTACATTTTATGAGCTACCCAAAGGAAAGTATGCTATAAATATTTTACATGACGAAAATAAGAATGGCAAAATAGATAAGGGTTTCATTATGCCAATTGAGGGCATCGGTTTTTCAAACTTCAAATCAATTGGGTTTACGAATCGACCGAATTTCAAAAAGGCGAGCTTTTTTCTCAGCTCAGATTTGACAAAAACGGTGAAGGTTATTTACATGTGAAGATACATAGAAAGAAAGTCAACCATATTTGCCCACTGTGTGACAATAGTCACTTTCCAATTAATAATCAAAAGGTAGCTTGCTACCTGATAAAAACTTCAAATCCATGAAATTACTTTACATCTCATTTTTATTAGTGAGCAGCACTTCTTTCGGTCAAAATCAATTGGCGATTCCTCCGACCATCGAAACGGCAACTATTAATTTAACGCTCCAAGAAGGAGTGACGCAATTTTATCCAGGTATTAACACAAATACCATGGGAGCAAACGGAGCATTACTTGGACCTACTTTGATCATGAGTCAAGGTGATAACGTAAGTATTACCGTGGATAACCAATTGAGTGATACGACAACAATTCATTGGCATGGAATGCATGTGGCACCAGAAAATGACGGTGGGCCACACAGCATTATTTTGCCGGGAGCAACATGGAATCCTCAGTTCACAGTCATGGATAAGGCAGGGCTAAATTGGTATCATCCTCATTTACATATGCAAACAGACAAGCATGTATCCAAAGGTATTGCAGGACTAATTATTGTTCGAGATACGGAAGAAGAAGCTTTGAATCTCCCTTCAACATATGGAGTAGATGAATTTCCAATTGTGATGCAAACAAAAGGATTTGATGCGTCAGGACAAATTCTTGTTCATACTGAGTTAGATACTTCTGTGATGGTCAATGGAACAGTTGATGCATATACAGACTTTCCTGCTCAAATAGTTCGATTACGTGTTCTTAATGGTTCAAGTCAAAGAGTTATGGAAATTGGGTTTTCCGACAATCGATCATTCAGCTTGATTGGAACTGATGGAGGACTTCTAACTGCACCTTTAAGCAAGACCAGATATAGAATTTCACCGGGACAAAGGGTTGATATTTTAGTTGATTTAACAACAAGCTTAGGGCAAAATTTCCAATTGATGAATTTCGCATCTGAATTGCCGAATGGCGTTTATGGTGCTACGCAACCTGGTATGGGAGCTGGAGCTACTAGTTCTTTAGTTGGCTATACAAGCAATCCATTAAATGGGAATAATTATCAAATGCTCGACATCACAGTTGTTGCTCAAACGGGGGGTCCAATTCTTACAATTCCTGCATCATTAGCGAACTTTACACCATTATTAGAAGCTTCTGCTAATACGACCAGAAACCTAACATTTACTTCCTCTGGTGGAATGATGAATTTGGCAGGACCTTTTGTGATCAATGGAGCAACTTTTGATATGAGCACAATCAATTATACGGTTCCATTAGACAATATTGAAATTTGGTCTTTGACAAATAATACGCCTATTTCTCATCCATTTCATATCCACGATGTTCAATTCTATATTCTTGACATTAATGGAACCCCTCCACCTCCAGAATTGCAAGGATTGAACGACGTTGTCCTTGTACCTGCAGGAATGGGGAATGTTAGATTTATTGCACAATTTTCCGATCACGCGAATGACAGTGTTCCGTTTATGTACCATTGCCACATGTTAACACATGAAGACATGGGAATGATGGGACAGTTTCTTGTGACAGATCCCAATGCTAACATAGATGAAAATTCCTTGAACGAATTCAGTGTATATCCAAATCCAACAATAGATCTTATCACTATTGAATTCAAGGAGGCGGGAGAACATGAAATAATTCTTAATGACGCACAAGGAAGAGAAATAAAAAATGAATTAACTGCACTAGATCAATACGAATTGGATTTGTCTACTTTTGAGAATGGCGTTTATATCATAACTGTGAAAACGAATGGGATATACAGCTCTAAGCGAATAATTAAGCAGTAAGGCTTTGTAGCTTGTGTTACGATAGTATTGGTAGTTCGTGCTTAACCTTGTTTTATTCTGATAATAGAAGGTTCGAAAGGGCACAAAATCGCTCAATAAGAAAAATTGGAGTAACATGAAAGAAGCATTAATTGAGAGCTATGGGTACCTTTTTGAAGAAGAATTAATTCAAGAAATTCTTGAGGTCGGGCATGAGCTAAAAGTCGCAAATGGTGATTTAATTATTGAGTATGGGCAAAATCTGAAGTATATGCCTTTGCTCCTTGAGGGTGCGATTAAAGTTCTCAGGCAAGATACAGATGGAGATGAATTGCTGCTCTACTTTTTAGAGAAAGGAGACACCTGCACGATGACAATGACTTGTTGTCTGAGACAATCGATTAGCGAGATCAAGGCAATAGCCGAAAAGGACAGTCTATTGGTGTTAGTTCCCGTAGAAAAAATGGGCGAATGGACACGGAAATATAAAGGCTGGATGTCTTTCGTTTTTGAAAGCTATAATAATCGCTTCAATGAAATGCTTGAAGCAATTGATAGTTTGGCCTTTAGTAATATGCATGATCGCTTATTCAAGTATTTAAAAAACAAAGTGTTAGTTAACAAATCTACGACGTTGGATGTTACGCATCAGGAAATAGCCTATGATTTGCACACCTCTCGCGTGGTAGTCTCAAGGTTGTTAAAGAGCCTTGAAAAAGCGAATAAAATTAAAATGTTCAGGAATAAGTTGGAAGTGCTTGAGTTCTGATAGAATAGTAGTTGTAAGCCATTAAAAAGGTTCAAGATAGAGTATGAAGGATGTTGAAGATTATTGTCCTTTTGACAAAAAAGATTGGAGAAAATGGCTCGAATTGAACCATAATAAGGAAGACGCAATTTGGCTCATTTTCTATAAGAAAAAATCTCCAAACCATAACTTAAGTTGGAGTGAATCAGTGGATTAAGCACTTTGTTTTGGTTGGATCGATAGCACAAAAAGGACAGTAGATAGCGATAAATACAAACAGTACTTCAGCAAGCGAAAAGCAAAAAGTAATTGGTCGAAGATAAATAAGGATAAAGTAAAAACCTTAATCGACCAAGGACTTATGGAAGAAGATGGTTACAAAAGCATTGAAATTGCAAAAGAAAATGGTTCTTGGACAATTTTGGATGGAGTTGAAGAACTTGTAATTCCAGAAGATTTAAAAGAAGAATTTGCAAATTACAAAGGCTCCATGAAATACTTTGATAGTCAAAGTAAGTCCGCTAAAAAGATTTTGTTGTACTGGGTAGTTTCTGCTAAAAGAAAAGAAACAAGACAAAAAAGAATTTTGGAAATCGTAGAAAATGCAAGTAAAAATTTGAAGCCAAAACAATTTAGATAGAATCAAATGGCTCACAACAATGTATAAAAAGATTAGCCTAAATAGTAATAAACTCAAGGATTGTAGACTGCCTCATATTCTTGTAGCTTGTAAGCTCGCAATCAACTACGATTCTTATACTTAGCGTTCTTCCCAATAATAAGCCGTCTAAATCCACTTTAAAGTCTTGATACTATCGATTCGACCTATGTAACAAATGTTACTGTAATTAGGCCCTAGATCGACTAATTTTAGAATGAATATAAGTTAGTCATTATGGAGATGGTAGAAATTTTGGGATTTGTAGGAGCCTTATTAATCGGTACTGTACTTGGGCTGATCGGCGGAGGTGGTTCAATTCTCACTGTTCCCATTCTCGTGTATGTTTTAGCATTCGATCCTGTTACAGCAACTGCATATTCATTATTCATTGTTGGTGTTTCGGCCTTAGTTGGAGCTATTCGCAATGCTCAGAAAGGAATGGTAGATTTTAGAACAGGTATTGTATTCGCAATCCCTGCACTTATTGTCGTTTTTCTGACTCGAAAATTTGTGATTCCTATAATTCCAGACGAGCTTTTCTCCATTGGAAACTTTATGGTAACCAAGGATGTAGCAATCATGGTGTTTTTTGCACTAATCATGCTCGCAGCATCCTATTCAATGATCAAGGGTAGAAAACAAATCAAGGAGGCAGAGCAAGAGGTTAAATATAACTATCCCATGATTGTTATTGAAGGAACCATAGTTGGATTTCTCACGGGTATAGTAGGAGCTGGAGGAGGCTTCCTTATTATTCCTGCATTAGTGCTATTTGCAAAACTTCCCATGAAAAAGGCGGTCGCGACATCTTTAATGATTATCGCAATTAAATCGCTCGCAGGATTCTTAGGAGACGTGCAAAATATCGAAATCGAATGGACATTCTTAGCCACTTTTACTGGCTTTGCAGTTATAGGGATTTTCATAGGAATCTATCTCAATAAATTCATTGACGGAAACAAATTAAAGAAAGGCTTCGGGTGGTTTGTACTGTTAATGGGTATCTATATTGTCTTGAAGGAAACGGTGTTTCATGTGTAACCTATGTTACTGACAACAAGGTTTTAATAGCTTAATTTTGACTATAAATAAACAAGATATGAAGGTAGAACAAATATATACGGGATGTTTGGCACAAGGTGCCTACTACATCGAGAGTAATGGAGAAGTGGCAATCATTGACCCGTTGCGAGAAGTACAGAGTTATATCGACATGGCAGAAGAGCGAGGAGCTAAAATTAAATATATTTTGGAAACGCACTTTCATGCAGACTTCGTAAGCGGACATGTCACATTAAGTGAACGGACTGGCGCGAAAATCATTTATGGTCCAAACGCAAGCACAGAATTTGAATCCGAAATTGCTCAAGACAATCAAGAGTATAAACTTGGAAACGTAACGATACGCGTTTTGCATACTCCAGGGCATACAATGGAAAGCACCAGCTTTTTACTGCTAGATGAGAATGGAAAAGAGTATGGCGTTTTTAGCGGAGACACACTCTTTTTAGGGGATGTGGGGCGTCCAGATTTGGCACAAAAGTCGGCTAGCATGACCCAAGAAGATTTAGCAGGAATTTTATTCGAAAGTTTGAGAACTAAAATCATGACCCTCCCAGATGAAACAATCGTTTATCCAGGACATGGGGCAGGAAGTGCATGTGGAAAGAACATGAGCAAAGAAACAATAGGATCAATTGGTGATCAGAAAGCCACGAATTATGCCTTAAGATCAGATATGACAAAGGACGAGTTTATCCGCGAAGTAACGGATGGTTTGAGGCCGCCGCCAGCCTATTTCCCAATGAATGTAATGCTGAATAAGACAGGATATAAAGACGTCGCGGATGTGATTATGCAAGGGAAGAATGGTCTCTCTCCAAGGGAGTTTGAATTCGCTGCGAATGAAAGTGGCGCAATAGTATTAGATGTCCGTCATGAAAGTGAATTTGCCATGGGACATATTCCCCGCTCCATTTTCATTGGGCTTGATGGTGATTTTGCTCCATGGGTTGGTGCTCTTATTAAGGACATTAAGGAGCCAATCTTGTTGGTTGCTCCAAGCGATCGTATAGAAGAGGTGATAACTCGTTTATCCCGCGTTGGTTTCGATAACGTTATTGGGTATTTGGAAGGGGGATTTGAAGCTTGGACAGATTTTGGTAAAGAAGTGGATCACGTTGAAAGTATTAGTGCTCAAAATTTTGCCGAAAGATTTGGAGCAAAGAATATTCATGTGCTGGATGTAAGAAAAGAAGCAGAATATGCTTCTGAACATGTCATGAATGCAGAAAACGCTCCACTGGCGGAGATTAATCTCCACTTGAACAAGTTCAAAGATACAGAGACGAATTATATTCATTGTGAAGGGGGTTACCGATCAATGATTGCGAGTTCAATTCTTAAATCAAGAGGTATTCACACTATTGTAGAGGTCCAAGGCGGATTCGATGCAATTAAAATCACCGGGATAGAAGTATCAGCATACGTCTGTCCAACAACACTATAATTATGGGAATAGGAAATTTTTTAAGTAGCATTTTCGGAGGGAATAAGATGGATTTTAATGAGTTGATCCAGAAGGGAGCACTAGTGATTGATGTTCGATCACCTCAAGAATTTAAGTCAGGACATCTTAAAGGGAGTAAAAATATTCCATTGCAAAAATTGCAGAACTCATTTCCTACTTTAAAAAATAAAACAGTAATTCTGGTTTGTCAATCTGGTGCACGCTCAGGCGTAGCAAAATCTAAGTTGACGCAACAAGGAATAAACGCACACAATGGAGGAGCGTGGCAAAATTTGAAAAACAATAATTAAGAGCTATGAAAAATTTGACAAAAGAAGAATGGAAAGAAGCGATTGCAGCTAATGCGAACGCGGTAATCTTGGACGTGAGAACACCAGGAGAATGTGCGGAAGGAATTCAACCAAATGCAGTTCAATTGAATGTTTTAAATGGTGGAGCTTTTATGAATGGGCTCGTGGATCTAGACACATCAAAAGAATACTACGTGTATTGTAGAAGTGGAGCTCGAAGTGGTTCTGCCTGCGGCATAATGGAAAGTAAAGGATTGACGTCATATAATCTCATTGGGGGAATGATGGAGTGGGATGGTGAAGTAATCAAAGCAACACAAAATAATTAGGGTACTAATTATTTGAATTTATCTGTTTTTGGAACTTGAATTGAAACCACCTTGAACACTAGGTTCTAATTAATTTTGATGGTATTTACTAAAAAAGCCCTTCCATTTGGAAGGGCTTTTGTTGTCCCACTAAAGGAAACGCAGTTTCTGAAGACTAAGCTCATTCGAGCCCGCTTAATTCGTCTCCGTCAATATTAGGCCACAAAAAAAGCTCCATCGAAATGATGAAGCTTTACTGTTGTCCCACTAGGAACAAACCATATTTTTTAAAGCCCTTTGTTTACAAAGGATGTGAGGTTTTCTAAATATTCAGGTTACCAAATAGATTACTTAAAATCTGACTTGATTTGCTGTCTTTTGAAAGAACGATTGAGTACTAAAGATACTGACAATCACGGTAAATGACAATAAATTGTTAGGAATAATGAGTTATTGGCACTTTTTTATATATTTAAAAGCATATAATAATCAATTATTCGTATAAAATATATGTAATAACATACAATTTACTACATTTACTTAGTTTTATATCTAAAAGCATATAATGAAAAGAATCGCAGAGTTTGTAAAGGAGCGTAGAAAAGAAGTGAATCTCACGCAAGAGGAGTTCGCCGAAAGAGCTGGTGTTGCACTAACTGTGATCCGAAAAATAGAGCAAGGTAAGACGAATCTGAACATGGATAAGGTTAACTTGGTTCTAAGCATGTTTGGACATGAATTAGTAGCTGCAAACAGTAAAGAGTTAATGGATGATAACGATTGATTATGAGAAAGGCAGAGATCTATTATCAGGACCATCTTGCGGGTATATTAACCGAAACAGATGAAGGTGATTATGTTTTTCGATACGATGATCAATACGTAGAAAATCATCCGAATGACTTTATCACTTTTTCAATACCTGTTTCCAGGATGGCCTTTCGTGAGAAACGATTATTCCCATTCTTTGAAGGCTTGATTCCTGAAGGTTGGCTGTTGGACATAGCTTCTAAAAGTTGGAAGATAAACCGCAATGATAAAATGGGATTGTTATTGGCTTGTTGTCGAAACTGTATTGGAGCAGTGAGTGTTGTACCTTTAATTGAGGGAGATGAAGCATAATTGTTTGTATTGTTATAAGACTTTGGATGGAGAGAAAGATTTCCATGAGGAGTGTAGTAAGAGGTTCTTTGGAACAAAGGAAGCTCCAACACTATCATATACGATTGGTGAAATGTCAGAATTAGCCAAGAATGTAGTGGAACGAAGTGTTGCAGTTCCAGGGGTACAAGCCAAACTATCTATGTCAGTGATTAAAGACGCATCAGAAAGTTCTGAAAATAGATTGACCGTGGTAGG
>JBLHON010000099.1:0-11760 GCA_047621865.1 Crocinitomicaceae bacterium
TTTGCATGACTTTTCAAATCATCCAACGCCATCTCAGTAGAATCAAGAACAGCATAATTCAATGCTTGCCAATATCCTTCTTTTGATTTTTCGTTTGCTGGTTTCCAAACAAACTGACGATACAGGAAGTATCCAAGTACCAATAACACAACTGCACCAATTGCAAATGTTGCATATCGCAAAGTCTTATTCGTCTTGAATTTTCTTTTTATTTCGTCTCCTGTAATATCTTCTAACATCCTAATAATTTAAGCGCTGCAAAAATAGATTTTTTTTTTGATAAAAGTAGCATTGCTGAGAGAGAATGAAGTAATTCAGTTAATTTTGTCGTAATGCATTTACAAAACCTTCATCTCATCAATTTCAAGAACTACGAAGAAGCGGATATTTCGCTCTCTGAAGGGATCAATTGTTTCGTTGGGAATAATGGAGCGGGCAAGACGAATATCCTAGACGCAGTGCATTACTTGAGCATGTGTAAGTCGTACATGAATGTAGTGGATCGTCAGAACATCCGATTCGATCAACCTTTTTTTGTCGTTCATGGAGATTGGATGAAGGAGGACACCTCAATTAATATTCATTGTGCGGTAAAACTTGGTGCGAATAAAGTCTTTCGAAGAAATAAAAAAGACTACGAAAAATTGTCGGATCATATAGGTCAATTTCCTTCCGTAATGATCTCACCTTATGACCGTGATTTGATTTCAGAGGGCAGTGAATTGCGACGACGTTGGATGGATGGAATAATCGCTCAATTTGATCGAAAATATCTCGCTGATATTCAGAAGTATAGTAAGGTTCTAGCTCAGCGAAATGCGCTCTTAAAAAATATGGCTGAGCATCGTATGTTTGACCGCGAATCCATTGATATTTGGAATGTGCAAATGGTCGAATTAGGGCATCGAATCTATGAGAGACGGAAAGAGTTCTTAGAAGCGTTTATTCCAGTTTTTCAGCGCCATTATGATGCTATTGGAGATAAAAGTGAATTGGTCGAACTTGTTTATAAGTCACAATTGAATGATGATCCCATGGACAAACTTCTCGCAGATTTCGAGCGAAAAGATGCACATACTCGTTACTCGAATGCGGGGACTCACAAGGATGATTTGTTGTTTCAGATTAAGGGGTATCCAGTTAAGAAATTTGGTTCACAGGGACAACAGAAATCATTTATTATCGCCTTACGTTTAGCACAATATGAATGGCTGAAACAGCAATTAGGTGTTACGCCAGTACTTCTTTTGGACGATATTTTTGATAAGCTGGATCATACGCGTGTAAAACGATTGATGACCTTAGTGGCCGATAATTTTTTCGGGCAAGTTTTGGTCACTGATACAGATGAAAAACGAGTTCGGGATATTTTTTCTTCAAATGATCTGGAGAGTAAACTCTTTACAGTAAATGAAGGCTCTGTTTCTCTCAAAGAGTAACTTTTACGAGTCGATAATTGTTTTAGCCTATAAATATCACCCTATGCGAATTCTTATATTTGGCTGCTTTTTATTACTTACATTTCTTTCTCAGGCGCAAGATCTTCCTGAGAAGAAGGCTCCAAGAATGAAGCGTCATGTGATTGGACTTTCACCAGCTTCTGTATGGTCTAATAAAGGTTTCTTTATTGGTCATGGGTTCGATTATCGCCTAAAGGTGAGCAGAAGTACTTCACTAATTCTTGAAACGGATGGAACACTATTTCGAGAATTAGATCAACGATCAAAGCTTCCCTCGTCCGAAAAAGTTCTGCCTTTACTCAACCAATCTGGATTCAGCTTAAGTCGTTTTGTCTATGGTCATGGAAAATCAAATGGGAGGCAAAAACAAACTAGATGGAGAGGATCAATTCGTTTGGGGTATCACTTCTTTCAGCACAGTACAAGATCTTATGACGATTATTGGACGATAGATTCGACTTTAGCAATTGGGAGGACAAATTTGGCCGCTTTTCGTTCGCATTCTATCTCAGGTGGACTTGAATTCTCGACGGAAAAAAGACTTAGAAGAGAAGGAACATTAAAGC
The DNA here is from genome assembly GCA_047621865.1 of Crocinitomicaceae bacterium. Lineage (GTDB taxonomy): Bacteria > Bacteroidota > Bacteroidia > Flavobacteriales_D > Crocinitomicaceae > UBA4466. The sequence continues at coordinate 2,027 of JBLHON010000099.1, forward strand.
GCGTTTCTGAACATTATTGGCTCGCGGATTACATTGGATCAGTTCATTATCAAGTGCTTGCTCATGATCTGAATGAATCGAATACAACAAATTTACGCGTTATTGATAATGCATTTGACCTCAAAAAAAGTGGTGTACGCTTCAAGTATCGTTACATACGTTGGTTTAATCCTTCGTTTGGGATCCATGCAGGATTTGAGGCTGTACTCGTTCCTTTTATTGACTATAGTCCTAATTACGAATATTTTGTACCACGTGGTGGTGAGGTAATTCATCCATACTTTTTTAATTTGAAAGTTGGTGTTTCGTTTAATCTTTAGTGGTGACAACTCTTGATCAATTCCAATAATCACCTAGAAGAAGAACTCATTTCCACACAGTCTTAATGTCTTTCAATCCTATGAAGTTTAGCTACCACAAAGGCACAAAGAACACAAAGTCTAGTGTGGTGAGCACAAGGTTAAAGATCGCTTTGCGACTTCAATTTGGAACCGAAGAAAATTAGATATTGTTCACACTATTAACCCTAACTGCGTGTTCCTTGTTCGGAAATACCCTACATGAATGAGAAATCCCAAAAACGAGTTTCTATCTAGTCTTTCAGTCTTAAAATCTTGCAATCTTAATATCTCACAGTCTTATTATCTCCTTCAAATCCCTATCTTTACTCAATGAGCGATCTCAAACGTACCTCCAATGAAGCCCCCCTCAAAGATGTCATCGATCGATGGCTGAAAGCATATGGGCTGGATGGAAAAATGAAGGAACTTGATGTAATCAAGGGCTGGCCTGAGATGATGGGTACTGCAGTTGCACATCGTACGAAGGAAATTACGATTCGGAATGGGACGCTTTACCTGAAAATGGATTCTTCTGTGATGCGAGATGAGCTAGCTCATGGGAAGCAAGTGATCATTCAACGAGTGAATGAAAAAGCTGGCTTTGAGATCATCAATGACGTTTGGTTTGGTTAAGGCCCTAATGATCGTCTTTTGTTTTTTTTTATCTAAATTAACATTCTTGAATAACGGGATAGACTAATGGTATGCTACTAACAAAAGAACTTATTGACAAGATTAACGAGGTTAATGAAAATGAAGTAGTCCGCTTAACTCCTGATTTCATAGTGTGGAAAGAGGGTTCTAGTTATGATGTTGATATCACGAATCGTCAATTCGACGATTTAGCAAAACTCCTAGTTAATCAAGAGGATCAGGTATATTATCTCGTTGATCTCTCATTGGCAGGCAGACCAACTCCAGAAATGGTTCAAATAGTAGAAGAACGGCTGGAGCCATTCACGAATAAGTTTAAACATGCGGCAGTTTATGCAGGAAAAAATTACCTAATTTTTCTTGGAATTAAGTTTTATTTTATCCGTTTTAATTTCTCTTCTTATAGTGGGCATAATACAATTAAGAGCGCATTAAATTCTTTTAAATAATGGAAGCCAATATAATAATTCAGCATCTAGTTGATATTTCCAATGGTGTGTCTACTATAAATGAAAAGTATATTCTTGAATTGGAAGATGATGAAGATCAGAGTATTGCTCTTGGCTTGCTAACACTTCATGAAGAGATTTCATACAAGAGAGAAAAATTGGAAATATCTAATCAGGAAAAGGATACTCTACTCAAGGAAATTCATCATCGCGTAAAAAATAATCTACAAGTTGTAAGTAGTCTTCTTAATCTTCAGAGTGCATATTTAGACTGCGAAAAATCCAGTTCCATACTTCAGGATTCTCGAATGCGAGTGAATACCATGGCACGAATTCATGAATTGCTTTACAACTCTAAAAACTTGGGAGTTGTTAATTACAAGGACTATCTTCAAGAATTGGTTGAGCATTTTAAAAATGTAAACTCACTGGCAAATGAAAAAATAAATATTGTTCTAGATGTTCCATCAATTAATCTCGTACTAGATAAAGCCATTCCACTAGGTTTATTGATAAATGAGATCTTAATGAATTCAGTGAAATATGGACTGAAGGGAAGTGAGGACGAAATTTACCTTGCCATGAAAGTGGTAGGTTCAACTAAACTTGAAATCAAGATTGGTGATAATGGACCAGGGTACCCAGATGATGTTTTTCTCTCAAATGGAAAAAGTTTGGGAGTTCAGTTGATTCGAGATTTAACAATGCAATTGGATGGTGAAATTGAGAAGGGTAATAAGGATCAATCGAGTGGGACGCATTATGTCATTCAAATTGAGTTGCAGGAGATCTAAATTAATTGCGTCCATTCTTATGATTTCTGGTACTGATGTTTTTATGAATAAAAGGATTAATTGATAAGTACATACCTATGGTTCTCAGAAAATCCGTGTAAAAGTTGACGCCAATAAACTAGATATTATTATCTACTATGGTGATAGACAGGCTAAAGTTGACACTATAATCTGTAATATATCTGAAGCCAAACCTTTCAAATTCTGGTACAATGAATGCTGTGGCGCGTTTAATATCCAAGATATGGAATCTGGGAAATTTATACAGGGTGAAATAAGCTATAGATTGAAAAAGAGCAATGAATCAAATTCTTATTTAGGAACTCTTGGTGAAGCAGGAATGCTAGTTTCAAGTGAGAACACTGATACCTTGAAGGTCGATTGCAGAAGTGCGATGAGTCCAAATGTTTACACTATTTCTTTTAGTCAAATTGAGCGATGCCTAGTCGACGATACAAACTGTGAGGAAGGAATCTGTTTACAGGAAAAAGAAAAACAAGGAATCAAATTGTGGTTTTGGCTATACATCTATTTCACGGAAAATGTATTTCCTTTACATGCCTCTTAAATCAGAACAATTGGTGATTACGTATGATGCTGAAACGGATACGATTAAAATAGAATAGCAACTTGACCTCACTGGACTAAATTCAATTATTCCGCTTTTGGTTCTAAATAAAATTCTTTAGCGAACATTGTTGATTCATTTCCGTTAATCGTGCTTACACCATCCACTGACGTTGCATGACCCTTGCCTTCAACTGTTATTTCATACTTCGTATTAGCTTTAATATAACGGTCATTCCCATTTTCCTCGAAATCAAACCTACCACGCTCATCAGTTGTTACAGATACCACTGTGTTGTCAGATCCAGTCAACGTTATTTTTGTATTTGACACTGGTTCTCGCGTGTCTTTGTCGAATACGGTAATTTGCAAACTGAAAAGTACCGGCGGCTCTCTGAAGCTATAAATATCATCCTGTCCCTTGCCACCTGGACGATTTGAAACGAAATACCCCGATTTTGGTCCAGAGTAGACAATACTATACTCATCAGCTGATGAATTGATCGGCTTGGTTAAGTGAGTGAGTTCCGTCGTTTTAATGTCGTTCCATCCTTTTGCTGTGAAAATGTCGTAACCACCCAGACTTTTATGTCCCGTTGAAGAGAAGTTCAATGATCCATCAGCATTCATAGTTGGTTGAATCTCCTCGCCTGCAGTATTAACCATGGATCCTAAATTTGTTGGCTCACCCCAACTTTTTGTTCTTTTATCATATTTCACGATCCATAAGTCCTTACCACCAAGTGATTTTTGATCACCTGTTTCCATGTTCGAAGAAAAAACCATGGCTTGATTATTCGTAGAGATAGCAGGATCTTGGACGTCAAAATGAGCTCCTTTTTCTGGTTTCAGCGAGATCATCACTGCTTCCGTCCACGAACCATCATTGTTTTGAACTGAAAACCATATATCGCTTCCTAAATTTTCATTTTTTTCATTGGGGCATCGCGTAAAATACAAAGTCTTCGCTGCTACATTATATGCCACAGATTCTTCAGAGTGCTCTGAATTGATTGTTTCGCCACTCAATGGCACTGGCTCACTCCATTTTCCCTTTTTACCCAGTGTAGAGGTATACAAATCTTGAGAATTTTCTCCTGTAATTGAATCAAGGGCATCCTCAGAAATTTTTGAGCGAGAGGATGAAAAAATAACCGTGTTATTAGTACTGTTAGTGAATCTTGGCGAAAAATCGTAATGATGTGTATTGAGAAGAATTTCAGGATTAACCTCAATACGTGTTGGCTCGGATTGAGCTTGGGCGTTTTGAGTGGCGCAAAGCACTGCTCCGATTACAAGGATTTGAGTAAAGATTTTCATAGTTGACGATTTTACGTTTGGCAATTTAGTCCGAATTTAATTGAAAATTACAAAGTAGCGAGCTAATAGCGTGCCATTCGAATTGAGAATTAGAAGATCTAAAATTCTGTCATTTCTTCTCAAATTAAATTAATCCTTGTGTTAGGCGTGTTGTAAATACTTTTACATTGATTTATCTATCTTGTGCTTGCCAATAATCTATTATGAACATTAGAAATCACGAATTTAAAGCCAGTGTTGAAAATCTGGAATCTTACGAGAAAAAATTACTCACACTGAATCCGATTTTTCATGGAATAGATTTGCAAAAGGACACTTATTTCAATGCGAAAAAAGGTCGATTAAAATTGCGAGAAGGGAATATCGAAAACTCACTCATAAATTACCAACGCGAAGACATAAAAGGATCCAAAGAATCGACAGTTGTCCTGTACAAACACTCACCTGATAAGGCCCTCAAGGATATACTTGAACTCCAACTAGGCGTCTTGACAATTGTTGAGAAAAAGCGCAAAATATACTTTATCGACACTGTTAAGTTTCATTTCGATCAGGTAGAAGGGCTTGGTTTTTTCATTGAGGTCGAAGCGATTGATGACTGTGAAAAGTTCACCTCAGAAGAACTGAAGGAACAATGTGACAGATATTATCACTTTTTCGAGTTGGATGATTTCCAACTTATTGATAAATCATACAGTGATTTGATAGTGGAGTTAAGTAAGTGAATCGCAGCTTTGAAACTGGTTCTTCCTATTGAAACTATTTCTTTATCTTCCAATTAAGCCCATCGAATTCGATACTATTTTGCAATGAACACACTAAAGTTTAAATCAATAACTGATGATAGTCGAAACACGAGCTTTTACAATTTTCTAATTGATGGAGAATCCCTTTACGATCTTTGCACTATTCAGTTGTACGATAGATTAGGAAGTCTGGGTGCAAGAGTCAATTTGGACTATGATAAGGAGTGATTCAGTAATTTCTGGGAGAAGTAGAGAATTCACAACTCAAAAGTAAACGACTTCTGTTATTCGTTTGTGGGGAGTGTGGAGATTGTGGTTGTGGTGCGACGACACTAAATATGATTGAAACAGAGAGCGAAATAATTTGGGAAGATCTAGGAAATGAGAACAACTATGAGGACGATGTTAATTTATAATCTTACATTGGGATTGGTCCTTTCAGATTCGAAAAGAATGAATATAAAAGAGTTTTCAGTGAACTGCTCGAGACGATAAAAACTAAATAATAAGACTTATGAAAAAAACACTAACCTTGTTCATCTGCTGTCTTGTTATCAGCATTGCATCTGCTCAGCCGAAATCAGAAAATTTCCAATCTGACCCTAAACGTGTTCTTGAAGAAGTTTTTAGAGCTGCTAGTGAGCAAGATTATTCAAATCTAGGTAAGCTTTGTCCTCCTGATAGAACAAATGACGGGGATACACAACGATACATATGTAATATTGCTGCTGCTTCTGAAGAGGGGATAACTGAATTTCTAAGTTACTTCGAGAATGCACGTTTTACAGGAGAGATTACCTATTCGACATCTTCAGACGGGACTAAAATGGCAAAAGTTCCATTCTGGTTTAATCACCCTGGAGGTGAAAGTCGAAGTAATGAAACCATGAATATGGTTGAAATCGAAGGAAAATGGTATTTGTCAAGTTTTTAAGCTAAATACGTTCTTTGAGAAATTGACTAATCAGCGAAACCAGCAATTATGAGTCTTTCAGTAAAAATTGATGACGTTTCAATAGAGGCGCTAAGATCTAAGCAATTCTACGCGCTCAATCCAATTAAATCACAACAACTTCCTGTCGACTATTTCCATAAGCTGAGAAATAACCAAGTGCCTTATTTGTCCATTGAAATGTTGGATTTGCCGGAGCCGCGCTATTAGGATCAGTCAGTGATTGCAGCTCAATGTAATAATGATAGACATCTCTATCGATTGTTCTCAGTTCAACACCTACAGTATCACCAAGGTTAAAAATCTTAGCGAAAAGTGGACGAACAATCGTATTTCCATTTGTGAGTTGATCATCTGCTAAGGTTAGTTGATCAAGCTTTGTTTTGGGCTTCCCGTTTTTACTTAAAATCGCCATAATGTGATCTTGGCTAGCAACGGGATCTAAATAAGAGAGATAAGCCAAATAGCCAGCTTTGGAACCGAAAAATCCTTCTGTGTATTCATAATAAATGGGCATTTGCACGATAGGCGTTCTCATCTCTGAGGTTGCCGAATAGATCGTTCCATCATAACTTACGTTGAGCACATACTCAGTATCATAGAGTGGAATGTAGTTTGTTAATTCATACTTCCCCTCTGAAACAAATGGAACCACTGTAGAATTCCCCAAATGATCAATGATTGTGATCGCGGCATTATTGATTGTTGGAGGCGTCTCATTGTTGAAATAACTCGTGGTTTGCGTCACAAGAACCCGAACTGTACTGTCCTCAGCCGCATAATTTGCTTCAATCACAACAATGGAATTTGCCTCGTTTAGATCGATATCAATTACTTTCGTACACGAAATAATCGTCATCAAGCCAATAAAGAATACGAGGTGTTTTCCCATTTTAGACGTGTTTCATTTGAAGAACATCATTCGACTATAATCACATTTTGTCGACTGCTACTATATGCAGAGAAAAAACCGAGGGCATCGTTTGTCCACTGAAATTCTGGATTTGCGGGAGCTGCACTGCTTGGATCAGTTAACGATTGTAATTCAGTAAAATAATTGAATACTTCTTTTGTGATGGTTCTCAACTCAAGACTAACGGAATCATCTACTTGCGAAATCAAAAATATTGGACGGAAAAAAGTATTCCCGTTCGTCAGCTTATCATCGTTCAGTACAATGTCGTTTAGTTCGTTAAATAAAGTATCGTTCCGTGTAATACGCACTAATGTATAATCCTCTGTTGCCGCTGGATCTTCATAAGACACGAACGGAATATATCCAGCATTTGAACCAAAAAATCCTTCTGTATACTCATAATAAATTGGGAGTTGAGCAATGGGCGTTCGCATTTCTGAACTCGCCATGTAGGTTGTTCCATCGTGCACAACTGCGACTGTATAAACTGTTCCAAAGATCGGTACGTAACCCGCTAACACATAATTTCCAGCACCAGTATATGGCACAACTGTCGTATTTCCTAAATGATCTGTAATTGTTACAGCTGCATTATCAATAGTTGGAGGAGCTGTGTTGTCGAAGTAATTTGAGGTTTGTGTAACAAGTACTCGCACAGTGCTATCCTCAGCAGAGTAATTTGCCTCGATTACTGTAATTGCATTTGCTTCGTTCAAATCAACGTCAATTACCTTTGTACAAGAAGAAATTGCGAGAACGCCTAAGAAGAGTATAAGTGAATTCCGCATCTTATTTAAGTTTAAAGTTGTAAGTGATCGAAGGAACTATCTTGAAGAGTGACGTCTGAATGGCTTCCGTTTCACCAGTATCTGAATTCTCTTCAAATGTGATTGTGAAAGCGTTCTCACGACCGTAAAGGTTGTAGATCGAGAAGTTCAGATCGTGACTGAATCTCTTCGAATCTTTCATGTACCACGTTAAACCAAAGTCCATTCTGTGATAATCTGGCATTCTATATCCATTTCTTTCCGTGAAATAGGGGATTGAGATGCCACCTACTTCGTATTTACCAGAAGGGAAGGTAACAGCATCTCCAGTGTAATAAACAAAGGTAGACGCAAGGGAAAGACTATTGTTGATCTTGTACATCACAACTACTGATACATCGTGAATTCGATCTTGTCGCGCAGAAAACTCATTTCCATCATTGATCTGATCAAATTGACGCAGTGATCTCGATAAGGTATAGGCAATCCAACCAGTCAGTTTTCCTTTCTTCTTCTCGAGCATCAGCTCCAAACCATACGCTTTTCCTTTTCCATAAACGAGTTCTCCTTCTACCTCATTGTTGAGCAAAAGATCAGCGCCATTCCGATAATCAATTTGATTTTGGAGTGCCTTGTAGTAGATCTCTGTTGAAATTCTGTAGGTATTATTTTTAATGTTTTGATAATAACCCAGTGCAAGTTGATCGCCTATCTGAGGCAAGATATTGTTTGAACTTGGCACCCAAACATCTGTTGGACTACTCGTCGTTGAGTTCGATAACTGATGCATGTATTGAAAATTCCGATTGTAGCCAAGTTTGATCGAGTTTTTCTCTGAAATCACATAACTCATTGAGATTCGTGGTTCCAATCCTTGTTGGTAAGAGATTGACTCCCAACGACCGTGCACAGAGTCTGAAAGAGTTTCACCAAGATCATTGTAGGTATATGATTTCCCTCCAACCAAGTCAAATCCAGAATAGCGTAAGCCATACATGAGATTGAAACGAGCTCCTATTTTCTGTTCATTCTGAATGTAAGCTCCATACTCGAGTGCATAACGACTGTCGAGAACAACTTCATTGAAAGATTCATTTCCTCCTGTCAATGCACCTGGCTTGAAGGTGTGATGCAATCCATTAAATCCAAATTTGATTGTATTGTTCTTATTCAAATAATACGTAAAATCTTGTTTGATATTCCAATCTTGGATGGACGATTTAACCCCGAAAGCGTCTTCGCCATTTCCAATCGTAAATTGATAATCGAAATTACTGAAGACTAGAGAAGTATTCGAGAACAGTTTACTGTTGATGATTCTATTGTATCTCAATGTGCCAGTTGCGTTCCCCCAGTCGAAACCAAATTGGTCGCCAAACCCAAAATTGTCGCGACCAAAGTATCCAGAAATGAAAATTCGATCCTTTTCAGATAGCTTGTAGTTGGCTTTGGCATTCAAATCATAGAAATAGAGTTTTGTATTTTTTCGATTTTCATCTTTCGATAATTTCAGAAAAACATCCAAGTAACTTCTTCTTCCCGAAATAATGTAAGATCCTTTGTCCTTTACAATTGGTCCTTCAAGGGCAAGTCGAGATGAAATCAATCCTATTCCACCTGAAACGCCAAACTTCTTAAGATTCCCATCCTTCATCTTCACGTCCATAACTGAAGAGGCACGACCACCATATTCAGCTGGAATTCCAGATTTATAGAGTGAAACATCTTTTACAGCATCTGAATTGAACACAGAGAAGAATCCCAATAGATGGGATGCATTGTAGACAACTGCTTCATCGAGTAAGACCAAATTTTGATCGGCAGCACCACCACGAACAAAGAAACCTGAGTTTCCTTCACCAGCAGTCTTAACCCCTGGGGTGAGTTGCAATGTTTTCATGATATCTTTCTCACCAAAAATTACTGGAATCGTAGAAATGTCTTTTGGATTAAATTTGGTCACACCAATTTCAGAAGATGTGATGTTGTCGTTCTCCTTCACAGTAGTCACAGTAATTTCTTCAAACTGCTGAACGTCTCCAGGAATTCGCAATTCGATATTGCGAATCAAATCTTCAGTAAGGTTTACTTTAATTTCTTGTGTATCGTACCCACTAGATCTATAGATGAGCGTATACTCCCCAGTTTCCAATGTCAGCGAATAAAATCCATAGGCGTTTGCAGTCGCGCCCACGTTGTCCAATTCCTTGACTTTTACAACTGCGCCA
>JBLHON010000100.1:0-11667 GCA_047621865.1 Crocinitomicaceae bacterium
TTTAAAAAACCAGAGGAGTGTCAGCACGATCAGAATTAGGGTCCCAAAACCAAGTGCCGCGATAAGCATCTTTGATGTTTCCTCTTTTTCCTCTAGCTCTTTTGTTCGTTTATCCAGCTGAGCATTTGTTTTAGAAAGCGTTCGAATCAGACTTTGATTTTGTTCATCCTTGAAGTGAGCCTGAAGCACGGATGTAAGAATCTTCTGCGAACCTTCATCGAGGGTATCTAACTCATCAAAGACATGCTCAAGATAATAGTAGGCCTCCTTATAGTTTCCATTATTTGCTTCGAATTTGCCATAGTTAATTCTCACCTCTCTAAGAATTTCAGCTTGCTCAAATTGAGTTGCATACTTCTCTGCGAGAGAGGCATATTTTTCAAAGTTAGCGTTGCTTTGAGATTCCAAATAGAGTTCAGCGAAATTCAAATAGGTTGCAGCAATGGATTCGTAATCCTTGACTTCAATCTTGGCCTTTTCCGCCTTTTTCAAATAACGAGCTGCCTGATTAAGGTCTCCTTGTTCCTTGTAAACAATGGACATGTTGTTGTACGTATAGCCAAGGTCACGCTTCTTTCCTGATTTTTTTCGATTATCAAGTGCCAGTTGATAATACTTCAAGGCTTTATCGAAATCCTTTTTGAGGCGAAGTACGTTACCAATGTTGTTATAAATACTAGCCAAATTTCCATAGTTCTTGGAGTCAAGACTAATTTCTTCCGCGATATAATATTGCTCTAGGGCACCATCATAATTTTCCTGGTTCTTTAAAATAACGCCAATATTGATACATGTTGAAGATTTTTTCCCTTCCAAACCATATTTCACAGACAAATTATAGGCTTCATGATAAAGGGGAAGTGCCTGAGCATAGTTCTGAAGGTTTTTATGGATAATCCCCAATCTGTTCAAGCATTCAATCTGTTTCGAGTAATTCTCAAGGCTCCCATACAAATCTCCTGCTTCACGATTAGTTCGAAGGGCATCGTCCAAATTATAGGCATCCCGTTGGATCTTTGCGAGTCCAAAGAGTGCATCTGCCAGTTCAGTTCTAACATTCGCTGAGCGCCAGATCACTACCTCTTTTAATTTCTCGGAAATTGCTAATTCTAGATCACCATTTCTGGAGTAAAACACAGCTATAGCAGAATGAACGGAAGCATTCAGTGCATTTGACTGTCCAATGGCCATTTTTTTTGCGGTTTCGAAGTTGCGTAAAGCTTCACTTTCAGATTTAGAATGTTCGCCAATTTCTAGTCTCAATCGTACTTTCTCTTCCACGGTTTTGGCCTTAAAAAGAGACTGCTCTAAACTATCTAAATTTGGAGATTGTGCGAACGCTGCAGATGCCATAAAGAGGACAGGAAGTAGGACGATTATCGTTGCGCGTAACATCGGGTAAAGGTATAAAAATATTCGATCAACTTTATGAACACGAGCATACTAGTAAGACTTATCAGACAGATTGATTGAAATTCAAATTTCCGAACCGTTCATCACCAATTTCATTTGAATCCACGATAGTTTTTCCGATTTTTGTAAAAAAATCCCAATGCAACGATTCCTCTCTGTATTGATCTTATTTTTTTCTCTCAGTACTCAAGCCCAAGAGACTTGTACACTCAGTGGTTATGTGACTGACGCAAGTGACGGAGAGACTGTGATTGGGGCCAAAATCTATATTGATTCCCTTCGAAAAGGTACGATTAGCAATAATTACGGTTTTTATTCACTTTCCGTGCCTTGTGGAACCTATGAGGTTCAATTTCGTGTTGCTGGCCTTGAGACTGAGACAAAGCTAATTAAATTCGAGAGTGAGCTTCGCTATGACATAGAAGTTGGAAAGGACGTTCAGGCTTTTGACGAGGTGATTGTAAAAGCTGATGCACTCGACAACACCAAGAGTACCAAAATAGGTCAGATAGAAATGGATATTGATGAGATCAAAAGACTTCCTGCTTTTATGGGCGAAGTTGACATCATTAAAACCATCCAATTACTTCCTGGGGTTTCATCTGCTGCTGAAGGTGGACAAGGTTTTTACGTTCGAGGAGGAGGACCTGATCAAAATTTAGTTCTTCTCGATGAGGCAGTTGTCTATAATGCTGCACATCTCTTTGGATTTTTCTCTGTTTTTAACGCAGATGCTGTAAAGAGTGTCAACCTCATTAAAGGCGGAATGCCTGCAAACTTTGGAGGTAGAATGTCGTCTGTGCTCGAGGTCAACATGAACGAAGGAAACAACAAGAAGTTCAAGGCAAAAGGTGGAATTGGAGCTATCTCATCCAGATTAACCCTTGAAGGTCCACTAAAGAAAGACCGTGGATCGTTCATCGTTTCAGCAAGAAGAACATATATCGACATTATAATGAAGGCTGCGATTCCTGACACTTCGCCATTCGCGGGATCGAGCTATTTTTTCTACGACCTCAATCTCAAAATGAATTACAAACTTGGGAAGAAGGATAAACTTTTCTTAAGCAGCTATTACGGCAAGGATGAATTCTCCTTTGGCAATAAGGACGCAGATTTTCAAGTAGACATGCCTTGGGGAAATGGGATTATTGCACTTCGATGGAACCATTTATTCTCGAGTAAACTTTTCATGAATGTTACTGGAACCTTTACTGATTATTTATTCAGTTTTGGTTCTGCACAAGATCAATTTCGATTCGAATTAAAGTCTGGAATTCGTGACTATGGAGGAAAAGTAGATTTTAGCTATTTCCCAAATCCACGACATCGTATAAAATGGGGTGCCAATTATACCTATCACACCTTCACTCCTACGAGCGTTTCAGCCTCTGCCGAGGACGTTGTTTTTGATACTGGAATTGCGCAACAACTATTTAGTCATGAGTCGGCTGCATATCTTTTGGACGAATATGACGTGACTGAGAATGTCCGAGTTAATGCTGGACTTCGCTACAGTAATTTCATGCACGTGGGGCCATTTACGCGTTTTGTCAATGGTGATCTAAGCACGCCAGACTCAACTATTGTTTATGACAAGGGCGATATTATTAAGTTTTATCATGGATTAGAGCCACGAATCTCATTGCGTTGGATGCTCCCAGATCAAAGTTCGATTAAGGCAGGCTTCACCTACAATTATCAGTACGTGCATTTAACCTCGCTTTCTGCTGTATCATTGCCTACTGATATTTGGTTTCCGACCACCAACATTGCTGCTCCTCAGAAAGGATGGCAAGGTTCAATGGGGTATTTTAGAAACTTCGCCAATAACCATTGGGAAACATCTGTGGAAGTCTACTATAAAGACATGCGCAACCTGATTGAATACCAGGAAGGTGCAATCCCATCTGACAATGTCAATGACAACACAGACAATCTTTTGACCTTTGGACGAGGTTGGAGTTATGGCGCTGAACTTTATATCAAGCGTTCATTTGGAAAGCTTACAGGATGGATTGGATATACTTGGAGCAAAACTGAACGCCTCTTCGAGGAACTCAATAATGGCGAGAAATTTCCAGCGAAATATGATCGCAGACATGACCTTTCAATTGTAGCTAGCTATAAATTAAATGAACGTTGGAATTTTAGCGCGGCATTTATTTATGCGACAGGGAACACCTTAACACTTCCAACTTCATGGTACGTTCAAGGGCAAGATTTGCTTTTCAATTATGGGCAACGAAACTCAACGAGGATGGCACCTTATCACAGGTTGGATATTTCAGCAATCTGGTATTCCAAAGCATATAAAGAAAAAGAAGATCCTGAGACAGGTGAGACCGTCTTGGTTAAAAAGCGATTTAAAAGTAATTGGGCATTCTCTGTATACAATGTTTACAATCGTGCGAATCCTTACTTTTTATACGTAGATAATGATGGAGATTTTCTGCAAGGAGATTTTGAAATCTCGGTTAAACAGGTTACATTATTCCCTATTATACCAAGTATCACCTGGAATTTTGAATTTTAGCACAAGGACTATGATTAACACAAGAACATCTCGTACTATCGCTCTGCTTTCAGTCATTGCTTGTCTATTCACGTTGAATTCTTGTACGAAAGAAGTGGTGATTGATATTCCTGGTTTCGAACCACAATTAGTAATTGATGGACAAATTGAAACGGGTAATCCTCCATTTGTTCTCCTTTCAAAATCGAAAGAAGTATATGCTCCAACAGATTTGGATGCATTTCTAAATGGATTTATTACTGGCGCTGTTGTAACGATATCTGATGGAATCACCACTGTAACCCTCGACGAGATTTGCTCAGACAATCTACCTCCAGGAACAGAAGAAATCGCGGCAGCAATGTTCGGCTTAACGGTCGCAGAATTAGCAGATTATCACATTTGTGCTTACACAACGTTTAATACTGCAGTTTGGGGAGAAGTAGGGAAATCGTACACGCTTACAGTCACCTATGAGGGGCAGACCTACACAGCTACGACAAGCATTGTAGCACCAACTTCCTTTGTAAATAGCTGGTGGCAACCAGAAGATGGAACACCAACATATGGCTATTCATGGGTTACTTTGGCAGATCCTCCAGGCGTTTTTGATGCCTATAGATGGGATGTTAAAATGATCAAGACAGATGGAAATGGTGACCCTGTAGACGATTATTTCAAGCCAACATATAGTCCTGTTTTTGACGATGAATTTTTTGATGGACTTACGTTTGATTTTTGGTACGAGAATCCATTTGCACATGGCCCTGGTTATTCGGAAGATGCTGAATGGTTGTATGAACAAGGAGATACTGTGATTATCAAGCTTTCAAAAATGGACAGGAACGTATACGATTACATGGAAAAACGCTATATCCAGTTGCAGACTGCTGGGAATCCCTTTGCTACGCCAACAAACCTCACAACAAATATTGAGGGAGGAGCACTCGGAATTTGGGCGGGATACTCACCAAGCTTTGACACTTTAATTTGCGTGCCGTAAGAAGCCTCGCACCAATACGTCTATAAATTATGCGCATACTCATCTTCTTCCTGCTAATAGGATTTTCTGGATTTTCACAGTCCAAGGAGTACGTGAAGCTATTGGAGTCATACTACACTGATTTCCCGACAATATCCTGTAGCAATGCAGCACGATTGATGTCTGATAAGGCTGTTTACTTTCTTGACACGCGTGAGTCAAAAGAATTTGCTGTAAGTCACATTAAAGGGGCTAGAGCTATTGGATACGACAAATTCAAAATGAAATCTGTCAGCTCCATTCCAAAAGACGCAGTCATTATTGTGTATTGCAGCATTGGCGCTCGAAGTCAAACCATTGGTAGAAAGCTTAAAAAAGAGGGCTATACTAACGTTAAAAACCTGTATGGAGGGTTTTTTCAATGGAATAATTCTGGACTCCCAAAGGTTGATTCTCAAGGCAATGTCACCAAAAAAATCCATGGATACTCAAAAGATTGGGGGAAGTGGATCACATCTGGAACCGTAGTTTACTAGCATGAATTCAAACTGTCTACTTGTTGTTTTTGTAAAGAATGCAGTCAAAGGAAATGCAAAAACGCGACTTGCTGCTTCCATTGGTGATGATGCTGCACTTGAGGTATACCATCATCTTATTGGCATTACAGAAAGAGAAACTTTGGCAGTCAACGAGTGTGATGTTCACATTTACTTTTCTTCTGAAATCGATGAATCACTTTGGCCTGGGAAGCAGAAATACGTTCAACAGGGAGCGGATTTAGGTGAACGCATGATGGACGCATTTGTACGTGGATTTGAGTTGGGCTATGATCGAATCATTGGGATTGGTTCAGACTTACCTGATTTAAATGAGAAATCGTTCACAGAAGCCTTTGAGAAACTAAAAACGGGTGATGCAATCTTTGGCCCCTCTGATGATGGAGGCTATTATTTGATTGGAATGCGCGAACTTCTTCCGTGTGTTTTTGAGAATAAACCATGGAGTACTTCAGAATTGTTGGAACTTACTTTAGCAGAGCTTAGAGAGAAAGGACATTCGATTAATTTACTGCCCACGTTGAATGATGTTGACACCTTGGAAGATCTTAAAACATCCTCAATTGCTGGAAAATTCGAACGGTTTTGGATTTCTATAGACCGATCGTAATTGGCAGCATTAAACGCTGTTTCACTTCTTTTCTGCCTTCAATAGCATCCTCTATTTGAACATTTTTCATTCGCCTCACAGCTAGTTCTAATTCGCGGAAAATATGAATACACTCTGGACTATCCTCAGCATATTCAACTGATCGAAAATGATAAATCCCTATATCGTCAGCTCCGAATTCGACGAGAAAACTAAAGGTTGGATTGGGAACACTACTATTCTCACAGTGAATCATAGCAGCACGTGTAATAATCATCTTATCTGCCACCCAAGCCTCAAAAACCCTCGTATTTTTAAAACTAATCAATAGATCTTCTCTCTTACTATTGCTAGTATCTGCATAGAGTTTCTTCCAGCGTTCATCCATTAAACTTGTCGATGGGAGCACCAAAAGGAAAGCTGTATCACCTTTCTTAGGAATTTCTAATGGGCTTAGTTCTCGAGATTCGTAATCGTCTGCAGTTAAATAATAGAGATTCTTCTTCTTGTGTTTTGTTAAACACAAAATATCGTACTGCTGCTTTGTTGTCGCCTTTGATCTCCTCATTGCTGTCAATGTCATATCCGTCAGAACTTCTCCTGTTTCGGCATCAATAAATTTGAAATAACGTCCTTTTTGTGAGATTCCGTGGAACGAAATAACAATCAATCCAATAAAACAGATGAATTTCAACATAAGCAAATATAGAATGGAACTCGCTAATTAATGGAATACAATCTCACAATAATTCAAAAATCGATCAATAGTACATCCACTCGAGCAAGTAGTTCTCGACATAATCCTTTACGCCTGCTTCAAGGGTATAAAATTCTTTGTCATAACCTGACTTAATCAATTTAGACATATCAGCTTCCGTGTAATACTGGTACTTGTCGCGAATATCCTCAGGTGTATCAATAAAGGAAATGTCCTCCTTTTGATCCATTGCCTTAAAGGTGTTTTTCGTAAGGTCGAGGAAGGTACGCGCTTTCCCAGAACCAAGATTGTACAATCCAGATTCGGGCGATTTATCCATCATATAGCAACATACTTCTACAACATCTTTTACATAAATGAAATCGCGAAGTTGTTCCCCATTTTTGTAGTCTGGATTGTGCGAAGCGAATAATTTCATCGCTCCTGTTTCCGTTATTTGATTGAACGCATGATAAATCACTGATGCCATACGACCTTTGTGATATTCGTTTGGACCATAGACATTAAAGAACTTCAATCCTGCCCAAAATGGTGGACATTCTTCTTGATCAAGTGCCCAGATATCAAAATCGTTTTTAGATTCACCATACGGATTTAAGGGCTTCAATTGCTCAATTATATCGTGATTATCTTTGTATCCATGTTCACCCAATCCATAAGTTGCAGCTGAACTTGCATACACCAATGGAATATCTAGATTCGAGCATGCATTCCAGACTGCTTTCGAATAATTCAAGTTCAACTCATCGAAAATAGCATGATCGAATTCTGTTGTATCCGTGCGTGCACCAATGTGATAAATAAAGTCTACTTGTTCTCCCGAATCATAGAGCCAGTCAATAAAATCTTTTCGGTCTATCTTGGCCTTCAGATCTTTCTCATCTAAATTGCCATCTTTCTCAGGGTTGGAGAAGTCATCAACAGCCACGATATCTTTGTATCCAGCTTTGTTTAAACGACTAACAAGACAGCTTCCAATGAATCCTGCTGCTCCAGTTACTACGATCGTCTTCATGCTTATAAAAATAGATTCTTAATTAGAATAGGCCGTTTATCTCAGCGTCTATTGAGTTGATGATTTTCCCAAGATCTTCCTGATTTACAGAAAAATCATTGTTGTCTACATCGATAATTAACAATTTTCCCTTGTCATAGGTTGAAATCCACGCTTCATAACGCTCATTCAATCGTTTCAAATAATCGAGGCGAATACTTTCTTCATAATCACGGCCTCTACTTTGAATTTGATTTACAAGAGTTGGAACACTTGCGCGCAAATAGATCAATAAATCTGGCGGCTGAACAAATGAATCCATCAAATTGAAGAGTGAAAAATAATTTTCAAAATCGCGTGTCGTCATCAAACCCATCGAATGCAGATTTGGGGCAAAAATAAACGCGTCCTCATAAATTGTTCGATCCTGAATTACGGTAGCTTCAGATTCTTGAATCTCCTGAACTTGCGTAAAACGACTGTTCAAATAATAGATTTGCAAGTTAAATGACCAACGTTGCATGTCCTCGTAGAAGTCATTTAAATAGGGATTTTGCTCAACATCTTCAAAGTGGGGAACCCAATTATAATGTTTAGCTAGAAGCTTTGTTAAAGTAGTTTTTCCGGCTCCTATATTTCCAGCAATCGCAACGTGCATATATGTTTTATTTTGGACTGACTAAAGTACAAACTTTGGTCTAACGGACAAGATTTATTGAGTGAATTGCAGTTCAAACTTATGAACACTTTCTGGAGTCCTGAGGAAAATGCCATTATTCGTCGTTTTAAATTGGAAGACACCCTTGACAGGCAGCACGATTTCTATCGATTCGTCATTCACGATTGAGGTCAGGATAAGCCGATCATTTTCCAGCATGAATAAGGTGTTTCCAAGGACATCAAATCCCTCAATATTCTTGTAAGCATACAAATCGATGAAAGATCCATAGATATCAAAGACGTAAATTCCCTTCAACTGGTCCAACATGTATAATTTCTCACCACTTTCCAGAATTTGTGCGACCCGGTTCATGTCCAAGATTCCCGCAAGATTATCAATAGCAAAGCCCACGTTGTTTCCTCCAAACGCGATCTGATGTAATGTTGAATTCAATTGATCAAGAATCCAGAGGCGATCAGATTGACTCGAGGCACATACCAATGAAGCATTCAGAATATCTCCTTCCAGCAGATCAATACAATCTTGATAGGCCGTAAGTGTATTATCGAAAAAGCAAACGGTTTGTTGTTCTTCAGAAAAGTGAACTAATTTCATTGCATTGATGGGAACTAGGGCAGTCATATCTCCATAGGATTTAACGCTCTGAACAAAACGTAGCAATCCAGTAGAATCATATTTGTGAATACTTCCATTGGACGAGACGTAATGGTTTTCTAATTGATCCACGCTCCATGTGCTAGATGAATCTAATGGGAACGAACTTTTCTCCTTCCATGTATACTGCAAAGAATCTTGTGCATTGCCCGAAAAAGCAATTCCCAAAAACACTATGAAGATCCATTTCGTCATTCTATTATTACTTCGTTATCTATTTTCTCAATATTGTAGTACGCTGAATTTATATACTCGTTCAATTTTACAATCCATCATCCACTTCAATCATTTTTATGTCTAATTTCTTGATGCTTTCGCATCGGCTTGTTTCATATTCTCCTCTTCAAACTAGCACGCTGATAACGCTGATTTATATGATCAATATAATTGTAATACCCAATGTAATCATATGCTCGTTCAATTTTACAATTCACCATCCACTTCAATCATTTTTATGTCTAATTTCTTGATGCTTTCGCATCGGCTTGTTTCATATTCTCCTCTTCAAACTAGCACGCTGATAACGCTGATTTATATGATCAATTTGATCGTAATACCCAATGTAATGATATGCTCGTTCAATTTTACAATTCACCATCCACTTCAATCATTTTTATCTGCATCATCAGCGTTTCATATTTTCCTCTTCAAACTAGCACGCTGATAACGCTGATTTATATGATCAATTTGATTGTAATACCCAATGTAATGATATGCTCGTTCAATTTTACAATCCATCATCCACTTCAATCATTTTTATCAGCGTCATCAGCGTTTCATATTTTCCTCTTCAAACTAGCACGCTGATAACGCTGATTTATATGATCAATTTGATCGTAATACCCAATGTAATGATATGCTCGTTCAATTTTACAATCCATCATCCACTTCAATCATTTTTATGTCTAATTTCTTGATGCTTTCGCATCGGCTTGTCATCAGCGTTTCATATTTTCCTCTTCAAACTAGCACGCTGATAATGCTGATTTATAGGATCAATTTGATCGTAATATCCAATTTAATGATATGCTCCTTCAATTTTGCAATTCATTATTCTGCAGCTACTTCTTCATTTTCCATTAGCAAGATTTGTTCCACAATCTTTCGATCATTTGAAAGCCTTGGAACCTTGTTTTGACCACCCAATCGTCCAATTGAACGAAGCCATGAATCAAAAGTACCTCTTCTCACGCAATTAATTTTTGGGCTAAGTAACACCATGTTGTTATACCTCTTCGCGTCATAGTCCGAATTAATTTTTCGGAGTGTCTCATCTAGCACGATCCTAAAACGCTCAATTTCATCTGGATATTGCACAAACTCTATGCACCATTCATGCGCTCCTTTCTCACCTCCATCCATATAAATAGGTGAGGCCGTGAAATCGCGCATCACAGAATTCGTTCGTGAACAAGCCTCAGAGATTGCTTTCTCAGCATTTTCAACGATCAATTCTTCGCCAAAAGCATTGATGAAACTCTTCACTCTTCCTGTTATTTTAAAACGATAAGGAGATTTTGACGTGAACTTAATCGTGTCACCCAAAATATAGCGCCATAATCCTCCATTTGTTGAAATAACCATCGCGTAATTTACATCTTGTTCAACCTCGGAAATAGAAAATATTTCTGTCGATTCTTTGCCATTAAACTCACTCATTGGAATGAATTCGTAAAAAATCCCGTAGTCGAGCATCAACAGCATTTCATCAGAATCTGGCAAATCCTGAATGCCGAAAAACCCTTCTGAAGCATTGAATGTTTCGACGTAATTCATATTGGGGTCAGGAATAAGTCGCTTAAATTGTTCGCGGTAAGGTTCAAAACTCACTCCACCATGCATGAACAATTCTAAATTTGGCCACACCTCTTTCAAATTGGATTTTCCTGTAATCTCAAGCACTCTATTCGCAAAGACCATCATCCAACTGGGAACTCCAGCAATAATTACGACATCATCATTAATTGTTGATGCTGCCATTCGCTCAATTTTATCTACCCATTCACTCATCAGTGCAATCTCTCGTGCAGGAGTTCGTCGAATTTCTGCCCACCAGGGTAAATTCTTGACGATAATTGCTGATAAATCTCCAAAATAGGAGTCAGCTGTTAGATAATTCACTTCAGCACTCCCTCCAATAATCAAATGCTTTCCATTGTATAGTTTGCGGCCAGGATGATTGTGGTAGTACATTGCTAAAAGATCCTTCCCACCTTTATAGTGGCAACCTTCGAGCGATTCTTTTGTTACAGGAATCAATTTACTTCGACTTGATGTTGTTCCCGACGATTTTGCAAACCATTTAGTCTCTGTAGGCCAAAGAAGAGCTTGTTCACCTGCCATGAGACGATCTACCCAAGGTTTAATATCTTCATAATACTGAAGAGGGACGTTTTCTTTGAATGATTGATACGATTTAAGACTGGAGAAATTGTGAAGCTTACCGTACTCAGTTTGAGCGCCCATTTCTAAAAAACGATCGAACAACTCTTGCTGCACCTCAACGGGATACTTGCGAAACAATTCAATCTGATGAATTCGTTTCTTCATTACCCATGCAAAG